>NVWP01000022.1 GCA_002733705.1 Henriciella sp.
CTCGCTGTCCTGCTTCTCCCGGTGGCCTGCGCCGCGGCCGAGCCGCCGGCGTCCATTCCCTCATGGCAGGTCGAGCCATATGAGGCGCCCGCCATCCAGTCGCTGAGTGCGGTGACCCTTCGCGTCTATGACGCGCCCGAAGCCGATCAGGGCGTCACCGCGGATGCCACCCATTTCTACCCCGTCGACAATTCCGTCATCGGCAAGTACCGCATCGATACCGGCGAGCTTGTCGCCCGTTTCGCTGCGCCCTCGCACGGCCTTCTGCGTCACATGAACTCCTGCAAGAGCGTCTCCGGCGACCGTCTGCGCTGCGCAAATTCAAACTACTCCCTCACCCCGATGGGCTCCTCAGTGGAGTATTTCGACACGGTCACCATGAGCCATGCGGGTACACACTCCCTTGGTATGACGGAGGAAGGCTCCCTCACCTGGGTGGACGATATTGAGGGCGGCTACATTACCGGCTTTGCCCATTATGGCGGCAATGGCGGCCTTGCCTTCAAGGACGCGACCTTTTCCAGCGTGGTCACCTACACTCGCGACTGGCAACGCACCGGCGGCTGGCTTTTCCCGCAATCGGCCATCGACCGCATGGCGCCCTATGCCGCATCCGGCGGCGCTATTGGTCCGGACGGCTTGCTTTACATACTCGGCCATGACCGCCCGGAACTCTACGTCCTCGCCAGACCCGCGATGGGTCCGGTCATGATTCATGTCGCGACAATCACCCTGGAGGCCGAAGGCCAGGCCTTTGACTTTGCCGCCGATGGTAGCCGGACCATTTTCGCGATTGACCGGCGGCAGGGGAAAGTACGCACCATCGCCTTGCCCGACGTGCCTCTGAACGACCCGGCAATGCGGCGCTTCCGCTAGGACCGGCCCTGCAAGCGGCGTTTTCTTTTGTGCTCATTCCGCATTACATCGCGCTTATGAGCACCGTCCCCCACATCTTCGCCCCGCACCTGGCCAGCATGAAAGGCATTCGCCATGGCTTCTTTAGCCGGCGCGGCGGGGTGTCGGAGGGGATCTATGACAGCCTGAATGTCGGGCCCGGTTCGGACGACCGTCCAAAGGCCGTGACGCGGAACCGGGCGATTGTCGCAGAAACCATTGGCGCGTCTGGGCCTGAAAATCTGCTCTCCTGCTATCAGGTCCACTCCGATACGGCCATCCTTGCGACGATGCCTTGGGATGAGGAAAACAGACCAAAGGCCGATGGCATGGTCTGCAATGTGCCGGGCATCGCGCTCTGCATCCTGACGGCGGACTGTGTGCCGGTGCTTTTTGCCGACCGCAAGGCCAGCGTCATTGGCGCCTGTCATGCCGGGTGGAAAGGGGCGCTTGGCGGCATCTGCGAGGCGACCATCGCCAAGATGGAAGAGACCGGCGCGAGCCGCAAGGACATCTACGCCGCCGTCGGCCCCTGTATAGGCCAGAAAAGCTATGAAGTCGGCCCGGAATTCCGCGACACTTTCCTGAAGGAGGCGCCCTGGAGCGCGAACCTCTTCCATCCGGGCGAAGGCGACCGTTTCCACTTCAATATCGAGACCTTCGTGAAGAACCGTCTCGTCAAAGCGGGCCTCGCCTTCGTCGATGTCATCGGCCACGACACCTGCGAGCTGGAGGACATGTACTTCTCCAACCGCCGCCGCAATCACCGCGATGAGCCCGATTATGGCCGGCAGGGATCTGTCATCATGCTGGAAGGCTGATAAAAGCCTGCACCCTTTTCCTTGCGACTCTCGCGCCCTTGCGCCAAAAGCACGTCGAAACCGATCTCAGGAGAAGGCTGCTCTCGCGATGAAACTCATTACCTGCAATGCCAACCGCCCCCTCGCCGAAGCTATTGCAGATCATCTCGACTGCCCGCTCTCCAAGGCTGAAATCAAGAATTTCGCCGACGACGAAATCTTCGTGCGGATCAATGAGAATGTCCGCGGCGAAGACGTCTTCCTGATACAGTCGACCTCCAAACCCGCCAATGACAATCTCATGGAGTTGCTGATCGCCATCGACGCGCTGGCCCGCGCCTCGGCAGATCGCATCACCGCTGTTATCCCCTATTTCGGCTATGCGCGTCAGGACCGCAAAACCGATGGCCGCACACCGATCTCGGCCAAGCTGGTCGCCAATCTCATTTCCACCGCGGGCGCAGATCGCGTCCTCACCATGGACCTGCACGCCGGCCAGATTCAGGGCTTCTTCGATGTGCCGACCGACAATCTCGTCGCCATGCCGGTCATCGAGGACGATATCCGCACCACCCATAATGGCGCCGACCTAATGGTCGTCTCGCCGGATGTGGGCGGGGTGGTGCGTGCCCGTAACCTCGCAAACCGTCTCGGCTGCGATCTTGCCATTGTCGACAAGCGCCGTCCGGAAGCGGGCAAGTCGGAAGTCATGAACATTATCGGCGACGTGACCGACCGGCGCTGCATCCTGGTCGACGATATCTGCGACTCGGGCGGTACGCTGGTGAATGCGGCCAAAGCCCTCAAAGAAGCCGGGGCGACGGGCGTCAGCGCCTATGTCACCCATGGCGTGCTGTCCAACAATGCGGTCAAGCGGATCGAGGATTCCGTCATGGAGGAGATTGTCATCTGCGACACGATCCGCCCGACCGAGGAAGACTTCAAGTCCGGCAGTTTGCGCGTGCTCTCTGTCGCGCCGCTTCTGGGCGAAGCCATCCGCCGCATCGCCAACAATGAGAGTGTCTCGAAACTCTTCGACTGATTTGTAATGTCGCCAGCCGCCCGCTGGCCGGAACGTCCAGCCCCTTCTTCGTGTTGGTAAAGCAACATATCCAGCAAGAAGGAAGGGCCAAGAAATGGCTGACAGTCAGCGACTGAGCGACATGCTCATCACGATCAATCCCTCCAATGGCGAGGAGCTTGAACGCTATCCCTATATGAGCGATGGCGATTTCAACGACACCATCGAGAAGTGCCACGAAGCCTTCCTTGAATGGCGCCACGAGACGCCGGAGCACCGCGCAGAGATCATCAAAAAGATTGGTGAAGGTCTCAAATCGAAGAAGACCGAACTCACCCGCATGATGACTAATGAGATGGGCAAGGTCCTCAAGCAGGGCGAAGCCGAAATGGATCTCTGCATCGGCATCTGCGACTGGACGGCCGAGAATGGGTCGAAGGAACTCAGGAATGAAGAGCGCGAACTGCCGAATGGCGGAAAGGGCATCATCACCTATTCGCCTATCGGCGTGATCTATGGCATCCAGCCCTGGAATTTCCCCGCCTATCAGGTGGTCCGCTATGCCATCGCCAACCTGATGGCTGGCAATGGCGTTCTGCTGAAGCACGCCGAGTCGGTCACTGGCTCAGGCCTGATGCTTGAGAAGATTTTCCGCGATGCAGGTCTGCCGGAGAACCTCTTCTCTGTCCTGCGCATCACACACGACCAGTCCGACAAGGTCATCGACCACAAGCTGGTGCGCGGTGTCACGCTCACGGGCAGCGCCTCTGCCGGCCAGATCATCGCCAAGAAAGCCGGCGAAAAGCTCAAGAAGACCGTGCTCGAGCTTGGCTCCAATGACGCCTATATCGTGCTTGACGATGCCGACCTCGAAAACGCGGTCAGGCAGTGCGTGACCGGCCGGGTCTTCAATAATGGTGAGACCTGTGTCGCCGCCAAACGCTTCATCGTTGTCGATGCCATCTACGACCAGTTCCGCGATGCCTTCGTGAAGGCCATGAAGGACGTCAAGATGGGCGACCCGCTCAACAATGAAGGCGATATCGGCCCCATGGCGCGCGAGGATCTTCGCGACGATCTGCACGAGCAGGTCGAAAAGAGCGTCAAGAACGGCGCCAAGGTTCTCTGCGGCGGCGAGAAGCCGTCCGATGCGGGCTGGTGGTACCCGGCAACGGTGCTGGATGAGGTCAAACCCGGCCAGCCGGCCTATGATGATGAGCTGTTTGGCCCTGTGGCTGCGCTTATCCGCGCCAAGGATGCAGACGATGCCATGCGGATCGCCAATGACAGCCGGTTCGGTCTCGGCGGCGGTATCTTCACCGGCGACAATGACCGCGCCATCGAGATGGCTGAGAAGTATTTCGATACCGGTATGGTGTTCATCAACGGCTTCGGCCTTGCCCAGCCCAACATGCCGTTCGGCGGCGTCAAGGATTCCGGCTATGGCCGCGAACATGGCGGCTTTGGCATGAAGGAGTTCGTCAACGTCAAGGCCATCAACATCATGGGCTAGGCCTCCGGCGAAGACCTGACACAAGGGGCCGCTGATCCATCCGGGTCAGCGGCCCTTTCAGTTGGCCGGTTGCGAAGCCAGGCCCGCTGGTGTAAGGCCCCCGCTTCGAAAGGGCGGCGCGAGGCCGTGCCTGTCAGGCTGTCACCGACCGGAAAGAGACCGGCGGCGGACTTCAGGGCGAAAGGAAAAGAAAATGTCGGAAAAACTGAATTACAACGTCCAGATCCGTGAGCGGATTGGCAAGGGCGGTGCACGCGAAGCCCGCCGTAACGGCATGGTGCCGGGCGTCCTCTATGGTGGCGGCGAAGATCCGGTGGCTGTGAGCCTCAAGCTCAACGAAGTCATCAAAGGCATTAATTCCGGCCACTTCCTGACCTCCACGGCTAACCTCGTTCATGACGGCAAGAAGCAGCTTGTGATCCCGCAGGCGATCCAGCTTCACCCGGTCACCGACATGCCGGTGCACGTTGACCTTTACCGCGTCAACGCCAGCCAGATCATTGCCGTCGAAGTGCCAGTCCACTTCACCAATGAAGAAGAAGCCCCGGGCATCAAGGAAGGCGGCGCACTGAATATCGTCCGCTTTGCTGTTGAGCTGAACGTTCGCGCCGACAGCATTCCTGACTCCCTCGAGGCGGATCTCACCGGCCTCGAAATCGGCGACAACGTCAAGATTTCCGACATCAAGCTGCCGGAAGGCGCCGAGCCGACCATCACCGACCGCGACTTCACCATCGCAACTATTGTCGGCCAGATGGCTGAAGTCGTCGAAGAGGACGAAGAAGAGCTCGAGGCCGACGACGTCGAAGCCATCAATCAGTCCGATGAGGATGGTGAAGGCGAAGCCGAGGGCGACGCTGAAGGCGAAGACGAATCCAAGGAATAGTCCGAAAGCTGACGGGCCGGCTGAAAGGCCAGCCCGTCACTTCGGGCGCCGGTCCCACGGAGCCTGTCATGCATATCCTTGCGGGACAGGGAAATCCTGGCGCAAAATATGCCGGAAACCGGCACAATCTCGGCTTCATGGTCCTCGACCGGATCGCTGCCGACCATGGCTTCGGCCCGTGGAAATCGCGCTTCCAGAGCGAGGCGTCCGAAGGCACGCTGCAGACCGCTAATGGACCGGTCAAGCTGCTGCTCCTCAAACCCCAGACCTATTACAATGAAAGCGGACGCGCCGCAGGTGAGGCGGCCCGCTTCTACAAGCTCTCGCCTGAAGATGTGACGGTCTTCCACGACGAGATTGACCTTGCGCCCGGCCGACTGCGCGTGAAACGCGGCGGCGGGCATTCCGGTAACAATGGCATCCGCTCCATGCTCGCCCATCTCTCGCCGGAGGTACGCCGCATCCGCCTTGGGGTTGGCCATCCCGGCGACAAGTCGCTGGTCATGCCCTATGTGCTGGCCGATTTTGCCAAGGCGGAAAAAGACTGGGTCGAAGCCCTGCTAGACGCGTGCTCACGCGCCCTGCCGCTTCTCTTTGAAGGCAATGAAGACCGCTATCAGAGCGAAGTCATGCGCCTTGCCCCGGCCCCAAAACGCGACCCGAAACAGACCAGCTAGTCGCTGCCGCCTGTCTCATTCTCGCCTGCGCCGGCCTCCTCGTCGGCCAGCAATGAGCCATGGATGAGCGAACGCGGCACCTGGCCT
>NVWP01000023.1 GCA_002733705.1 Henriciella sp.
AGAACCGCCGCCTGGTCCCCCGGGCCACCTTCCGTGAGGCCTCGCTGGCCGAAGGCGACGAACTAGAGGTCGTGACCCTGGCGGGCAGCGGCTAGACTGGCCTCGCCCCCGAGGGAGGAGAGCCATGAGCGACACGAGCGAGAGAACACCCTCCGATCTGGCCGTCCCCGAGCCCGATACGGAACTGGTCCTTGGCGCCCACCGTTTCTCCTCGCGCCTTTTTCTGGGCACGGGCAAGTACGCCAGCTTCGAGCAAATGCGTGAAGCCCTCGTCGCCTCGGGTGCCGACGCGGGGACGAAGGACGAGCTCGGCATGCCGCTGTTCGTCTCGGCGTTCGAGACCGGACACGAGGACATCGCCCGGTACCTCGTCGCGCACGGCGCGGGGGACATCCGGGAGGCCTATGAGCACCGGCGGCTCGAGCGGGCGCGGGCGCTGGAGCGGACGGGGTTGGAGGCGCACGTCGTTCACATGCGGGTTCGCTCACAGCAGTGCGTGCTGTGCGGGAAGCCGGTGAACTATCTGCGGTTCCTGGTGGACGAGAAGCACTACTGCGTGGAGCACGAGACCGACGACGCGGCCATCAAGAGCGCCTGCTCACCGGCTGTCCCCACAGGCTTCCTCAGCGGCTCCACGGCCGGGCGAACCGGACCAACCGTGGTGTGCCAGGCCTTCGAGCTGGAGGCAGAGAGGCTGGCGGCGACGGAATCGGTAAGCGGGCCGGAGACGCGGAAGGCGTATTGTTCCTGGCCGCGATTGCCGATGCGGGCAAAGGCTTCGCCTTCCAGCGTCTGTCCGGGGCGCTTGGTGATCAGGTTGATCGCGCCGGCATCATTGTTCTTGCCGAAAAGTGTGCCTTGCGGCCCGCGCAGGACCTCGACGCGTTGGAGGCCGAGAAGGTCCTGATCGAGGGCGGGCGACTGGCCGAGATAGACGCCGTCGATATAGAGCCCGGCGCGGCTGTCAAAGCCGATATTCCGGCTGCTGGAGCCGACACCGCGAATGGTCAGCGTCGCGCCCAGCGCAGACGTCGAGGCGATATCGACATTGGGCACATAATTGGCCATGTCCTGGACCCGTTGAGAGGAGGTCGCCTCGATCTGCTCGTCGTCAACGGTGGCAATGGAGCTTGGCACATCGCGAAGGTTTTCCTCGCGCCGCTGCGCCACAACGACGACAGCGTCATAGACTTTCCTGGTATCCTCGGCGGCCTCTTCGGAGGTGACCTGGGCGGTGGCGTCTACTGGGGCTGCGGCCTGCGCCGGCTCCTGTGCATGCGCGGTAAATGGCAGGGTGAGGGCACAGCTGCCCAGCAAGACCTGGCGAAGGGAAAAGAACGACATCCGGTGCACCTCCTATGGATTCGGCGGGTCGCATGCCCGCAGCCTCAGGCGATAGGTGACACAGGATTAATTACGAAACAATAGTGTTTCGTAATTAATCCGTATCAAGCAGAATGTCGTTGAGCACGCTGTCCAGAACAGCCGATATGAAGTCGGGGTCGGACGGCAGCTGAAGCAGAAGCGAGCGGTGCCAGATAGGCCCGAACAGCTGGTAAGCGACATATTCCGGGTGGATGTCCCGCCTGACCCGTCCTTCGGCTTGCGCCTGTTCGAGAAGGGCAATGAGCGGCGCGTTGCGTTCGCGGTCGAGCTCCTGAATGAGATGGCGTAACTCGTCATCCGTGCCGGCGGCAGAGAAGGCGTGTCTGAAGAGGCCCCCGACCCGCTTGTCAGCGAGCAGTTCAGACCGGTTCAGCATGCCGCGCCGGATATCTGCCCGAAGATCGCTGCCATCGATGATGGGCGGGCTGGACTCCTGCAGGATATGCGCAACCGTTGAGGTGAAAACCGGATTTATCGAGGTCCAGCGCCGGTAGAAGGTGGCGCGCGAGACCTTGGCTACCTTGCAGACATGTTCGATGGTCAGGGCGCTGATATCGTCGGTCTCCAGAATGGTAAGCGCCGCTTTGGTCAGACGGTCGAGAATCCTGTCGCTGGGCGGGCGGCCCCGCCGGGACGGCGTTTCCTGAGCGGTATCGGACGGGGCCGGCTTGGGCTGGCTTGCCGCGGACGGCGTCGGATCATCGGACATGCTGGTATCCTGAGTGAAACACAAGGTGACGACCCTGCCTGTAATGGGCCTGTCTAGGCAACACCTATCGCAGCGCGCAAGGCGCTAAACCTCTGCGATTGCCGGAGAAGATTATGGCGGCGCAGGAAGAAGTGTGCCTTCCGTAATTGTACGGCTTGTATCAGGGCCATGGCGTGGCAGGCTGCGGTCCATGAGACGCAAGCGGATAATGTCATGACCAGTGCAATTCTGGACGACCTTGTCGAGACCGGCGGATATGAGCCGTGCGAGACGGAGACGTTCGAGACGCATCTCAGCCATGTCCTGCTGGCGGGGGACCGGGCGATCAAGCTGAAGAAGCCGGTGAAACTGGCCTTTGTCGATTTCTCGACGCTTGAGAAGCGCCGTTCTGCCTGCCTTGCCGAGCTTGAGGCCAACCGAAAGATGGGGAGCTCGCTCTATCTCGATGTTCTGCCTGTCACACAGGCTGCGGGCGGCAAGCATGTTCTGGATGGCGGGGGTGAGACGGTCGACTGGGTTGTGGTCATGAAGCGCTTCGACTCGGCTAAGCGGTTCGATTCCCTGGCTGAGGCGGGGGCGTTGGATCCTGCGCTTGCATGGCGGACGGCGGACCGGATCGTCGACATGCATGCCGGGCTCGAGCCAGTGACGACAGCGGGGCACGCGGCGGACTACCGGAAGGTCATCCGGGACCTGCGCCAGACCGAGGCGGATGGCGCCGCGAGAGATGGGCTGAGTATCGGCGAGCCGTCGCCCTTTGACCTGTTGGACACAGAGCTTGCGCATGTGGACCCGCTGATCGAACAGCGCCGCCGGGCCGGGAAGGTGCGGCGCACGCATGGCGACCTGCATCTTCGCAATCTCTGTCTCTATGAGGGAGAAGTTACGCCCTTCGACTGCCTGGAATTCGATGAACGTCTGGCGACGACAGATGTCCTGTATGATCTTGCTTTCCTGCTCATGGACCTCTTGCAGGCGGGGCTGCCTGAGGCGGCAAACCGGGTGATGAACCGCTATTGGGATGGGGCGCAGGAGGATGAGGCCGCTCTGGCACTTTTGCCTTTTTTCATGGCGCTCCGGGCCAGTGTGCGAATGGCCGTTGCGGTTGAAGGCGGGGCGCTGGCGGAGGCCGACCGCTATCGCCGGCTTGCGCTGACGCTGCTAAAACGGCGCAAACCGGTCTTCGTTGCGATTGGCGGGCTTTCGGGGACGGGAAAATCCACCGTCGCGGCGGCACTTGCACCGGATCTGCCGGGTGCGGCGGGGGCGCGGCTCCTGCGTAGTGATGTGCTTCGCAAACGCGGGCAGGGGACGCCGGAAGCGGGCTGCGCAGACAGGAGGGCTTATGCCCCAGAGCAGCGCGCGAAAGTCTCCCGCCAGCTTGCCGGCCATGCCGAGGAGGCACTGACGGCTGGCTGCAGCGTGCTTGCCGATGCGACCTTTCAGGAGGCCGCGGCGCGTGAGGCGTTGGAGTCGGTCAGCGCTGCGCCGCTGCAGGCTTTCTGGCTCGAAACCTCGCTGGCAACGCGTCTAGAGCGGGTCTCAAACCGGCGGGGAGACGCCTCGGACGCCGACGAGGCTGTAGCCCGCCGGCAGGAAGAGCCTGGACAGCTGGAACCCGAATGGTGCCGGATCGATGCCGGCCGCCCGGTCGACAGGATCGCCGCCGACATTGCGCGCAGGCTTGGCGGAACAGCCGATACGTAACAGAGTTGCCCCGACAGCAGACAAGGAGAGCCGCATGTCGTCTTCGCCGCGAATTGATCCACCCAATGCCTTCAAGAGCCTGATTGACAAGGCAACCGGCAATGCCGTGCGCACCGCGGTCGTGCATCCGGTTGAGCGTCTGTCGCTCAGCGGGGCGATGGAGGCGCGCGAGGCTGGTTTGATCGAGCCGGTCCTGGTGGGGCCGCAGGACAAGATCCAGGCGGCGGCAGATGAAGCAGGGTTAGACATTTCCGGTGTGGAAGTCCTGTCGGTACCCCACAGCCACGATGCGGCGGCCAAGGCGGCCAAGCTTGCCGGTGAGGGCGAGGTGGGGGCGCTGATGAAGGGCGCGATCCATACAAATGAGCTGATGCAGGCGGTGATCGACAGGTCTGCCGGGCTTCGCACCGAACGGCGGATGAGTCATGCTTTCGTCATGGAGACCCCGGCCTATCCAAAGCCGCTGCTCATGACAGACGGGGCGATCAACATCGCGCCGGACCTCAAGACCAAGCGCGACATCATCCAGAATGTTATCGACCTGGCGCATGCAATCGGTATTGCCGAGCCGCTGGTTGCGATCCTGTCTGCGACCGAGGAGGTCGATCCGAATATTCCTTCGACTGTGGATGCCGCCGCCCTCTGCAAGATGGGCGACCGGCGCCAGATTACAGGCGGGGTGCTGGATGGCCCGATGGCGTTCGATCTGGCCGTGTCGGCAGAGTCGGTGGCGACCAAGCGGTTTGTGTCTCCCGTCGGCGGGCAGGCGGATGTTCTGATGGTGCCGACGCTGGAGGCGGGCAACATGATCGCCAAACAGCTCGACTATCTTGCCGGCGCAGCAGCGGCAGGGCTGGTACTGGGGGCAAGGGTGCCGGTCATCCTGACCAGCCGGTCCGATAGCGCGGCCGAACGGGTGGGGTCCTGCGCGCTCGCTTGCCTTTATGGGAAATGGATGGAGCAGAACCGGTGAGCGGAGAAGCCGTCCTCACCGTCAATACTGGCTCATCCAGCATCAAGCTTGCCGCCTATCAGGTAGAAGCGGGAAAGCTGGGCGAGCAGCTTCTGAAGGCCCATCTTTCCGGTTTGCCAAACAGCCCGCGTTTTTCAGCGGGTATTGCCGGACAGAACATAGACGATGTGCCCGATAGTGTCGCCGCGGCCGGGCCCAGCAAAAGCGATATGGTTGCGGCTTTGGCCCAGTGGGCGCGGAAGCAATTGGGGAAAACGTCCCTCCTGGGTGTGGGTCACCGGGTGGTGCATGGCGGGCAGGATTTTACCGGCCCAGTGCGTACCAGCGATCATGTGATTGCTCAGCTGCGCAAGCTGAGTCCGCTGGCGCCGTCGCATCAGCCAGACAATCTGGCTGGCATTGAAGGGATTTCGTCGCTCTGGCCGGACATACCACAGAGCCTGTCTTTCGATACCGCCTTTCACCGGACACAGCCGCGCCTCGCGCAGCTCTATGCCATCCCGAGAGAGCTGTCTGAATCGGGGGTGCTGCGGTTCGGGTTTCACGGCCTTTCCTATGCGCATATCGCCGATGAGCTCGAGACAGCCCTTTCTCCGCCGGAGCGGCGCCGGGTAATTGTGGCGCATCTGGGTAGCGGCGCCAGTCTGTGTGCGATGCAGGATGGGCGAAGTGTAGCGACGAGTATGGGGCTGACCGCGCTTGACGGCGTGCCGATGGCCACGCGCTCAGGCAGTGTGGATCCCGGGCTCTTACTCCACCTTCTGCAGGACAAGGGCATGCGCACCGAGGATGTGGCGAACATGCTCTATAAGCGCTCTGGCCTGCTTGGGCTTTCGGGACTGAGCGCAGATGTGCGCGAATTGCTGGCAAGCGATGCGCCCGAGGCGCGCGAAGCCCTGGAGGTCTATGCCTACCGCGTCAGACGGGAGATCGCCTCGCTCGCGGGGGCTTTGAAGGGGCTGGAGACACTGGTCTTTACCGGTGGGGTGGGCGAGAATTCCTGGCAGGTGCGAGAGATGATCTGCGCTGAGCTTGGCTGGCTGGGCGTGCAACTGGATGACACCGC
>NVWP01000010.1 GCA_002733705.1 Henriciella sp.
GGCCCCGCCAGCCTCGCCAATACGCCGCTCGCCAGCGTGCTGCCTGCCCTGCCCACCGGCCTCATCAATATCGGCGCCTTCACGCCGAAGCTCTCCGACACGGGCCGGCGCCACACCATTACCCAGTCCCTGCCGGACCAGTCCTGGGGCGACTGGGTGCGCTATATTGATGCCGAGGTGGAGGCCGGCGATGTCCTGATGACCGCCCGCAATGACGATCCGCTCCTCGTGGTCGACAGGGTGGGCGAAGGCCGCGTCGCGCAGATCCTCTCGGGCCAGGTCTGGCTCTGGGCGCGCGGCTATGATGGCGGCGGCCCCTTTTCCGAACTGATCCGGCGCACCGTCCACTGGCTGATGAAAGAGCCCGAACTTGAAGAGCGCCAGCTCCTGCTCGAAGCGCAGGGCGACACGATGCGCGCACGCCTGCGCACCCTGTCGGACACCGCCCCGGCGCTGTCTGTGGAGACCCCGGACGGCGAAACCCTCACCCCCCGCTGGACTGAGACCGGCCCGGGCGAGTTCACCGCAGAGCTTGCCATAGACCAGCTCGGCCTTTTCCGCGCAGAGGCGGGCGGCCTCGAAGCCGTCGCCCTCAACGGCCCCGCCAACCCCAAGGAATACGCCTCGCTCGAGGCCACAGGCGAGGTGCTCGCCCCCCTCTCAGCGGCGACCGGCGGCGGCGTCTATGAACTGCCCCGCCCCGGCGCCAGCCCGCCGGACATCCGCCGCGTCGGGCAGAATGCCAACGCCTCCGGCAACAGCTGGATAGGCCTGCGAGAAAGAGGCGCCTATGCCGTCCGCAGCTCCACCTCCATGCCGCTACTGCCGGGACTCCTGGCGGTGCTGGCTATTCTGGCTTTCCTGTTGCTGGCCTGGCGGCGGGAGGGGCAATAGGACCTCACTAAATGCCAAAAAGTCGCAAAAGCGTATCGGCCGAAGCTCTCTTTTCCGCATGTGAAAGCTGCGCGACAATACGCCGACACATGGCCAATTGAAGTTGCTTCAACGTCTTCTCGAATTGGGGCCAGTCGCTGCAGAAGCCATAAGCACCGCGGTAGTTTCGAACTAGATTATTTGCCTTGTTCGCTGAAGTCAGAAGCCAATTTTTTTGCTTTCGAGCATCTCCGAGATCTATCTCACACGCCTCCAGCACTTCGGTTTCAATTCGTTTTCTCGAAGTGGGCGGAATTTCGAACCGAATGGCGCCAGGCCCGGCTCGCACAAGCTTGATCCCCAAGAAGTCAAAATTGTTGCGCGGCCCAATCAATACCGTCTTGGGCTTTTCCTTTGGGGTGCCCATCTCGTGGACTCGAAGCCCACGCTTCGTAACAGCGGCTCGGTAAGCCTGAAAGTGGCTCTCAACTGTGAGCTTGTCTGCACCGAAGAAAAGAAGGTCGTCAACGTATCGATGGAATCCTCCTTCCACTTGCCGATCAACATTTAATAGAAAGAGATAAGAGAAGATCGGAGAAAGAGGCATCCCCTGCCGAATACCGCAGCCCGCTTTTAGACCAGCTTTCTGAAAAATCGCTTTTTCTTCGCCGCTCCTGATAGCTGTTTCACAAGCCAAAGCGCCAAAAAGCAACTCATGAAGTGATCTATGCCGAACCTTGCTCTTTATTACTTCGCGCATTTGAGGTCGGTCTATGGTGTCGAAGTACTTCGAGAGGTCGGCACGGATCACAAAGTCAGTTGGCTTGAGCAGTTTCCTCACCGTTTCGAGGGAGTTCTGAACACCATCCCCAGTCCCTTTCAAAGAACTGAAACTAGAGGGTACTTTCCAGCTTTCTCCGTATTGCTCAGACAGAAATCTGACCAGAACCTTTTGTACAAACCTATCTCGGATCGTCGGCACGTTTATCAGCCGAATTCCGCCGTTCTCCTTTGGAATAGCTATCGGCCTCAGCTTGCTGAACCCAAATGCCTTGAAGCGTACGCGTTCGGATATGTCGGCGACTTGTTGCTCGATTGTATTGGCAAAGTCTGTGCGTGTAATGCCGTCGACACCTGATAGCGTTCGCTTAGGGAACGAAGCCTTGTGTTCTTCCCATGCATCTAAAAGTGATTGTTTGGCGAAGAGACGATCCAGCGTATTCATACTTACCGATTAGCGGAAATTGCGTGTAGCGCTAGGTAAGGTGAGGGGAGCCACAACCCTACTTCGCCAATCCACCGAACAACATGCTCGCGTGTTCGTGACGGGCGCTTGGGCTGCGCGGCCGAAGGAACTGCAGGTCGCCAACTTTCAGATCCGAAGAGAATCCGATTCGCTCGCGGAAGTAGAATACGACGAGGGAGCAAACTCGTCAATGTTCATGTTTCATTCTTTTTGCAGTCATTGCTCACCATTCCTATACCTACCCAGTGGCAAGCGTGGAGACAGCGGGGGTAAAAATCGTAAATCTCCTCCCCAGCCCTCGTCTACATGGAGCTGACCCTTCCGATCATATGGAGCTGTCTGATGCGGGTGCCGGTGCGGCACTGGCGGACGCTGTTTCATTATCTTGGCCGCCTCGACGCGGCCTTTGCCGAAGCGCGGGGCGACAGCCGCACCTTCGTCACCTGTTCACGTCAGGGCGCGAACAGGACCTCGCCGCTCTCATCATAGATTACCCGTCCCGGCAGAACTGGCAGCAGATCGATCGCGCTCGAACTAGGCCTGCAAAGGCGCACGCCGAGCGGAGAACAGACGATTGGGCGGTTCACCAGAACGGGGTGCTGCAGCATCGCCGCCATGATCTTTTCTTCGTCAACAGCCGGGTCCAGCAGGCCGAGCGCTTCGGCGGGCGACTTTGTTTCCCTGAGGGCCGCGCGCGGCGTCAGTCCGGCGGCCGCGAACAGGCCGAGGAGCTGCGGGCGCGTCCACCCCTCTCTGAGATAGTCCACCACTTCAAATGGCTCACCGGTCGCCTCGATCAGGCGGAGCACATTGCGGGAGGTGCCGCAGTCGCGATTGTGGTGAATGACGATCATTCGGCCGCCTCCGCAAACGCCCCCTTCGTCCGGTTGGCGAGCGCGACCAGCGACAGCATGACCGGCACCTCTACCAGGACACCGACAACGGTCGCCAGCGCCGCGCCGGAATTCAGCCCAAAGAGGGAGATCGCGACAGCAACGGCCAGCTCGAAGAAATTCGACGTGCCGATCAGTGCGCAGGGCGCGGCGATGCTGTGCGGCACTTTCAGCGCCCAGGCCGCCCCATAGGCGAGCGCGAACATGCCATAGGACTGGATCAGGATCGGCACGGCGATCAAGGCGATGACCAGAGGCTGAGACAGGATCACCTCGCCCTGAAAGCCAAAGAGCAGCACCACCGTCAGCAGCAGGCCGAGCACGGAGGCCGGTTTCACCCGCTCGATGAATCCATCGACCGCTGCACCCCCGCCCCGTGCCTTTAATAGCTGCCGCGCGGCGATCCCCGCAATCAGCGGCACAACGACATAGAGCGCGACCGACAGGAGCAGCGTTTCCCACGGCACGATGATGTCGGTAACGCCCAGCAAAAACGCCACGATGGGTGCGAAGGCCACCACCATGATCGCGTCATTCACACTGACCTGCACGAGGGTGTAGTTCGGGTCCCCGCGCGTGAGCTGTGACCAGATAAAAACCATGGCCGTGCAGGGCGCCGCGCCCAGCAGGATAAGGCCTGCAATATAACCCTCTGCGTCCGCGTCCGGGATCAGACCTGCAAACACATAACGGAAGAAGAAAACCCCCAGCGCCGCCATGGTGAACGGCTTGATCAGCCAGTTGACCACCAGCGTGATGATGAGGCCTTTCGGCTTTTCACCGGCCCGCGCCAATGATGAAAAATCCACCCCGATCATCATCGGCCAGACCATCGCCCAGATGAGGATCGCGACCGCGAAGTTCACATTGGCATACTCAAAGCCTGCCAGCGCGCCAAAGACGCCGGGGAGCACCTGTCCAAGCGCGATCCCCGCAACAATGGCAAGCGCGACCCAGACCGACAGGTATCGTTCAAAATTGCCCATGGCTTGCGCCTAGCAGCAGGACGCGCTGGCAGACGCAGACGGCTGGGCCGGTGCGCAACACGCCGCCTCTGGCCGCCCGGTGGGCGTCACGGCGAGACGCGCCTCCTCTGCGACCACGCCGCCGCCATAGGAGGCCGCCTCGCCATGGGTTTGGAAAACCTCCCACGGCACGCCCGCCGGATCGGTCACCCAGCTCTTCTCCGAGCGCGCATAGCAGCAGACCGTCTCGCCCTCCTCGAGCACCGGCGCGTCGGCACGCTCGAGACGGCCATAGACCTCCGCGAGCTCCTCACTGTCCTCTACCTGGATGCCGAGATGCTCCACCCCGGCCTTCGCCCCGCGGGCACTGATCGCGAAATTGACCCGCGGATCGTCCAGCATCCACTTGGCATAGTCGTTCTTCACCACGCTTGGCGCGGTCGCAAACAGCGTCTCATAGAAGGGGATGGCGCGGGCAAGGTCATCGACAGCGACATGGATGTGAAGGCGTTTCATGACAGGATTTCTTTCTCCGGGGCACAGCCGGGGCTACAATAGAGAGTTCGTTCAGCAGCAGCCTGCACACTCGTCACGACGCAAGCCTCACCGGCGCAGCAGTCTTCCATCAGGTAGACGATGAGATCGCTCACCCGGTCGAAACTTGCCGAATAGATGATGGACCGCCCCTCGCGCCGGCTTTCAATCAGGCCGGCCTGTGAGAGCAGATTAAGCTGCACCGAAAGCGTGTTGGGCGCGCGGCCGACAGCCTCGGCAATTGCGCCAGCGGCAAGTCCCTCCGGCCCTGCCCGCACCAGCAGGCGGAACACATCGAGACGCCCCTCCTGAGAGAGGGCAGAGAAGGCGTTCAGGGCGTCCACTTTATCCATATTTCAATATTCGTTGAACTGTTGAATAAAGTCAATCCTGTTTTCCGCTTTCGATGGCGCCCCCCTCGCTCCCGCCATTTCCATCCCCCTCCCCCAGCCCTCCGTCTATAACCCCGCCGCATGGAGCTGACCTGGGCGATCATATGGAGCTGTCTGATGCGGGTGCCGGTGCGGCACTGGCGGACGCTGTTTCATTATCTTGGCCGCCTCGACGCGACCTTCGCTGAGGCGCGGGCTGAGGGCCGCCCCTTCGTCAACTGGCACCTGCGCGAGGATGGCGTCATCTGGGTGTCGGACTGGGGCCTCACCGAAGGCGAGCAGGAACGAAGCTGCGCCCTGCCGGTCGCTCTCGATCCCGCGCCCTGGACGCGCGCCGCCCTCGCGCTCGACCCGCCCAGCACCCTGCACCCTGCGTGCACCGCAACTGTCCTTGTCCTGCACCATGGCTGGACGCGCCCTGCTCCATGTCTGGGCACAGCCCCCACCGCGCTCAAGCCGCCCTGACGGCTGCCCCACATCCAGAAAACCGCACCGCCGCGCTCCCTATACCGGAGTCTGCGGCCGCTGGTGCTGGTGCTGGTGAAGCACTGGCGAACTTCGTGCACGGCCAAGCGGGCAAGGATGGCGACATCCGGGTTCCGGCCTAGTATCCTGCCCAGGACGAGCTGAGACGCCGCGAGGGGGGACGCGCCTGACATGAGAGAGATTGCCGACGCCCTGCTGCCCTTACTCGAAGCCGAAGCCAGCAAGGCGGAACGTGGTCCCCGCACCATCTTCATCTCCGGCGCGCAAGGGATCGGTAAATCGACCGCACTGGCACGGGCCCTCAAGAGGCTGAATGTCCCGGCCATCGGCCTCGGCATCGATGATTTCTACCTCCCGAAAACCGCCCGCCAGCGCCTCGCGCGCGATGTCCATCCGCTCTTCGAAACACGCGGCCCGCCCGGCACGCATGACATTCCGCTGCTGACCGACACGCTCTGCCTGCTGCAGGCGGCTGAACCCGGCATGCAGATTGCGCTCCCCCGCTTTTCAAAGCGCGCCGATGACCGGCAGGCAGAACCGCACTGGCTGGCCCTCCCCGCCCGCCCGAAACTCATCCTCCTGGAAGGCTGGCTGATGGGTGTGGCGCCGGACGCCGCCTCGCCGGATGACGTCCCGCTCAACAGGGTGGAAGCCGAAGACACCCAAGGCGACTGGCGCCGCTATCAGGAAGACCAGCTCGTCGGGCCCTATCGCCGCCTCTGGGACATGGCAGACAGCTTCATCCATATCGAGGCGCCGGGTTTTGAAACCGTTCTCGGCTGGCGGCTGGAACAGGAAGCGGCCAATCTCGGCAAGCCACCCGGCACGCTGAGCGCCAATGAAGCCGCATGGGTCGAGCGCTTCATCCAGCACTATGAGCGCCTGACGCGCCGGCTCCTCACGGGGCAGAGGCGGGCCGGCGCCACGATAAAGGTCGGCGCCGGCCGGATGGCCGAATAGACGGCTGGTTTCTCTGCGCGCCGACGGAACGCCGCCGCCCGCCCACCCATTGAGAAGGATAGCCCAAACCCTCACCGGAGCACGCCCCATGGACCCCATCCTCCTCGATCAGGAAAGCGATCTTGTCCGCGTCCTCATCTCCGCGCCGATCATGTACCTCACCATCGTGCTGGCGATCCGGCTCTCGGGAAAACGGGCAACCTCCCAGATGAACAATTTCGACTGGATCGTGACCGTGGCCATCGGCTCTCTTGTCGGCTCCGGCATCGTGCTGAAAGGCGTCACTGTGCTGGAATCGGTGGCGGCCATCATCACGCTTCTGGCGCTGCAATGGGTTCTGACCAAATCAGTGCTCCACAGCAAGCTCCTCTCGAAACTGGTAAAGGCAGAACCTGTCGTCCTCTTGGATAGCGGTGTCTTCGATGAAAAGGCGATGCGGCGCGAACGCGTGACCAAGCGCGAAGTCATGTCGGCTATCCGCCAGCACGGCCTTGTCGATCCCGATCAGGTCCGCTGGGTCATTCTGGAGACGAATGCTGCCTTCAGCGTTGTCCCCAAAGGCGCCAACAGTCAGCATATCCGCGCGCTTGAGGATGTCGACGGCATCGAGACTGTGCCACAGGCAGGCCGCGCCCAGACCTCCTAGGCGCCAGTCACCAGACCTTCAAGGACACTGGCATCCCCGGCCAGATCGCGCACCATGACCCGCGACTGGTCCTGCGGCCCCGGAAAGGTCAGGCGCCCGCGCGGGGTCACGGTAAAGCCGATCCGTCCGAAATAGGCCGGCGCGCCGATAAGCACGGCCGCTGGCCAGCCAGCTGCCTTGCCCGCCTCCAGCGCCGCTTCGGTCAGCTTCAGGCCAAGCTCGCCGCCACGCCAGGCGGGCGAAACGGCGACCGGTCCATAGAACAGCGCCCGGTCGCCCCGCTTGCCGACCTTGAGCGGCCAGACCCTGCAGACGCCCACCACGGTGTCCCCATCGACCACGGCCACGCGGTTCACCTCCGGCACTGAGGCTGAATACTCGCGCAGCCGCTCTGCGGTCTTGGCAAAGTGGCCAGGCCCGAAGGTGCGGTCAAAAAGGTCTTCAATCGCAACCGCATGCAGGGCGGGCGTTTCCGGGACGATATCGATCATGGGGCGGGTGTTTAGGGCGCGTTCGGCCCGGTTGCAAACGCCAAATCAATCACGGTCCGGCCAGACGGCCAGCAGGCTGCGAATGGCCGACACAAAAGCCAGCGGCTGGTCCAGCATCACATGGTGATAGGCCTCCGGCACCGTAATCATCGGAACCGGCGGCTCCTGAAGCGACGACATATAATCTGCGACCCGGTCCGGCACGAGGTCGGACAGCCCGCCGCGCATGAAGACGATCGGGCAGCGAGTGGCGAGCGACGTCAGGTCTACCTCGTTCCACTCCTCCATCAGCGAGTTGAAGATGAAGGGGTCGAACTTCCAGGAATAGCCCGCCTTGCCATCCTCGCCGCTCGTCTCGCGGATGCTGTGGCGCGCGATATAGTCGACGATATAGTGGTTCTCACAGGGCTGAGACGGGGCAAGCCGAAAGCGCGCCAGCGCCGCGTTGAAGTCCTCATAGACGCGGTTCGGCTTTGTCCGGCGCGGCGGGCGCGGGCGCTCCTCACCCGGTGGTTCGATATGGCTGTCGACGATGACGGCGCCGCCAAATTTGTCCCCGCCTTCCCGGATGGTGGTAAAAAGGGAAATGATACCGCCAAAGGAATGGGAGATGATGATGGGCTTTTCAGCATGTGCGAAAAGTCCCGCATGCTCGGCCACCGCGTGCTGCTCGCGGCTGAACAGGGAAAAGGCATAGGCATCTCGCCAGTCGCTGTCGCCCATGCCTGAAAAGGTGGGCGCGACGACGTGATAGTCGCCTGCGAAATAAGGCGCGATGAAGTCCCACCAGCGGCCATGGGCGCCGTTGCCATGGGCCAGAAGAAGGCCGGGCTTGTCCGGGTCGCCCCAGCTTCGATACGCGATGGAGGCGCCTTCGACATCGACGCTGGACGTACGCGCGTCCTGGCGAATGGCCCAGTTGAACCAGTCCGGCGCTGGCGGTTTTTCCCCGCCATACCGGGCAAGCGTCATCTCGTCTTCCGCCGGAACCGGATGAATGTCCTGCGCCTTGCCGGGGTGATTGCCGTCACTCATGAAGCCTGCCTGCCCTGTTCTATCCGCGCCGCTCAATGACCTTGAAAATACCGGTGCCGGTCAGCAGCGTGCGGTCCCCGGTCCAGATGCGGCCCTCCACGGTGTAGAGATTGTTTTCAACCGTCACGATACGGGCATTGCCCTCGACAAACTCGCCATGCTTGGCGCCCGACAGAAAGTCACAGAGAAGCCGGATCGTGACCCACCAGCTATCCTCATCCTTTTCCACCGCCGCGCCCCAGGCCATGTCCGCAAAGGTCATCAGCATGCCGCCATGCGCGTTCATCATGCCATTGGTGTGATGCTCTTCCACACGGAAGGCACGGGTTACACCCTCGGGCTCGCGCTTTTCGAAAAGCGGGCCGACCTGACGGCCAAAGCCCCTGTGCCAGGGCAGAAGCTGGTAGCCTTCGGGAAGATCGAATGTCTGGGAGCGGTCGAGATCATCTGTCATTTGCCGAGCGGTTTGCCGCAAGCCGCAAGCGCCAACAAGGCCTCACCCAGCGGGAGGCGACAGGCTGGCGAGAAAGGTAATCATCCCATTGGCCGCGATGTGGGCGAGAATGGGCACAAGCATGGTCCCGCTTTTCATCCGCAGCCAGGCAAAACCAAGGCCCGCAACGAACACGACCAGCAGCGCCGGCACGCTGTATTGAAGGTGGAGGAATGTAAACGCCGCCGAGGACAGGACCGCCGCCATGATGGGCGGCACACCGCGTGTGAGCATCGCGCCCAGCGCCACACCGCGGAACGTCACTTCTTCAAGGATCGGCGCGAGAACGAGCGCAAAGACGAGATAGGCGATGCCCCAGTTTTCCCGCGCGAAGAAACTCGTATCGACATCGCGCGAATACTCCCAGCCCTGCTCCCCGCCCGCCAGAAGCGCGGCAATGAGGTTGGGTGCGATAAGGATGACCGGGCCAAGCAGGATCGCCGCGACAATCCAGTTCTGGGAAGCCTTCATCGATCCGGCAAAGGCGCCTGCCCCGATCTTCTCGCTCCAGATGCTGAGGATGGCGAAATGGACAAGGTGAATGGCCGCCAGCGCGGTCCAGAGCTGGCCGATACTTTCCGCCGAGCGCTCATCACCATTGATGACCTGGTTGAAGCCTGGCCAGACGAGGCCGATCAGGAACGCCCCGATCACCGGAAACAGGAAAGGTGCGCAAAGCGTCCAGAACGCCGCGGTGAACGGTTCACGGGCCAGGGCGGGCGGCGTATTATAGGGGGCAGTTTCCATTCGCCCCGACTAGACCGTCAGCCCCGCCTTGGAAAGCGCGTCGGACTGGCGCGCTGCGACAGCCGCCTCATCGAAACCTTCAAGACTTTCCTCGAAGAGCTGGTGATAGTTGAGTTCGGCGCCGAGGCGGAGATAGGCCGCGCCAAGTCCGATGGCCGCCCGGTCCATGAAGACAAATTCGCGCGGAATGGTGACCGGGCCCTTTTCCTTGAGCTTCTTGCGCACCTCAAAGGCCTGTTTGCGGCCATACTCGCCGGGCGCGACGCCATCGGCGACGCTGCGGACGCGGTCTTCGAGCAGCGGGCCATAGATGAACTTCGCCCAGATATTGAGGATTTCGACCAGATCCTTGTTGAGATTGCGAAAGCCCCATTTTTCATAGGCGGCGTAGGCGGCGTCGAAATCATCGGCTCGGATGGCGCGGTAGAGATCGACCACACCGCCAACGAAGTTCGGCGGGAAAATGCGGATACAGCCAAAGTCGAGAAGGTTGAGCCCTTCCCCGCCTCTGGTCACCTGATAATTGCCCAGATGCGGATCGCCATGGATCACGGCGTAGCGGGTTACCGGCAGCCACCATGTCCAGAAGAGGCGTTTGGCGATGCCGTTACGCACCTCCTGCGACGCGTCCTGCCACACGTTCAGCGGATCGCCGCTGACCCAGTCCATGGTGAGGAGCCGGTCGGTGGAAAGCTCATCGACGGGCTGCGGAATATGCACGAAATCCTTCGGCTCCAGCATCTCGCGATAGAGATACATGGCCTTGCGTTCGCGCTCATAGTCGAGTTCCTCGCGCAGCCGGTCGGAGATTTCCTCGATGATCTCTTCGGGGTCGATGGAGCCATCGAAGCGGCGGAACATGCCAAGCAGGCTTTTCAGCTGACCGACATCGCTTTCGACCGCACTTGCCATATCGGGATATTGCAGCTTGCAGGCGACTTCGCGCCCATCCGGCAATGTCGCCTTGTGGACCTGGCCGAGCGAGGCTGCATGGGCGGCGTCCTTGCCGAAATCGGAAAACCTGTCCTGCCAGTCTGCGCCGAGTTCGGCGCGCATCCGGCGTTTGACGAAGGCCCAGCCCATGGGCGGAGCCTGCGCCTGGAGCTGGGAAAGCTCATCGGCGTACTCTTCTGGCAGCAGGTCGGGGATCGTGGACAGGATCTGCGCGACCTTCATCAGCGGCCCCTTGGTCTTGCCAAGGGCCGAGGCGAGCGCCCGGGCGGTCTTCTCGTCGCTGTCATCGCCGCCGAAGAACCGGTTCGCTGCAAAGGCCACACCGGCCCCGGAGAGGTTGGAGCCGACCTGTGCGGTCCGCTTCAACCGGGCGCTGAACCTGTTTCGTTCGCGGTCTTTCTCGTCTGTCATACCGAGCGATCTATGTTGGCGCGCAAAGCGAACAACGGTTTATTTTGCCGCGCCAGCCGCCTACCAGGTGCCGATATTCTCGGCGCTCGCCCAAGGCTCTTTCGCCGGCAGAGGATCACCCTTCTGGAGAAGCTCGACCGAAATGCCATCCGGCGAGCGGACAAAGCACATGCGGCCGTCGCGCGGGGGGCGGTTGATCGTCACACCGATCTTCTGGAAGCGCTCGGTCGCGGCATAGATGTCATCGACCTTGTAGGCGAGATGGCCAAAATTGCGGCCACCCTCCAGCTCTTCAGGGTCCCAGTTATGGGTGAGTTCAACCATAGGAAGGCCGGGCGGCAGGCCCGTTTCATTCGGGTCCGGCTGATGGCGGGCAATGTCCTCCGGCGAGGCCAGAAAGATCAGCGTAAAGCGGCCGCCTTCATTATCGACCCGGCGGATTTCCTTCAGCCCAAGCCCGTCACAAAAGAATTTCAGGGCCGCATCGACATCGCTGATGCGGATCATTGTGTGGAGGTATTCGACACTCATTCGCGCTCTCCTTCGAGCCGCCGAATTTCAGATTTGAGCGATGGCGGCGCGTTTCGATAGTAATGGGAGGTCACCGCGTAGAGGAAAAGAACCACGGCGCCCATGACAAAGACAAAGGTCATGAAGACGTTGAACATATAGCCACGCTCCATAGGGCCTGGGACAGAGCCGCCCATGCGCCACATCAGGTCCCAGAGGCTGTTAAACCCCATGACAAGAAGCGGCAGGGCAAGCAGGCTGACCAGCGCTGCACCCCACCGGTAGGAGGCCGCCAGGGGCGCTTCGGTGCGGATGAAGATTTCCTTGAAGTCTTCCTGCGAGACGCGGTCAGAAAGAAGCTTCTTCTCGCGCATGGAGTCGTAGACGGCCTTGGAGAAGGTGGGCAGTTCGCGCCACTTCATCAGGATCCAGATGCCCCACAGCCCCAGCGCGACAAACATCAACGCGTAAAATGTAAGATATCCCATATCTCTTCCATTGGCTGGGCGCTCCGCCGGTCCCGATCGGGCCTGAAGCCTTCAGGCGGCGTGCGCGCGCTCAAATGTCAGCATGGCGCGCTTTCGCGCCACACCCCAATGGTAATTATGCAGCCGCCCATCCGACGCAAGGGCCCGGTGGCAGGGAATGAGCCACGATATCGTGTTCGCACCAATCGCCGTTCCCGCCGCGCGCGCCGCCTTTGGCTGACCGGCCGCTGCGGCCACCTCGCCATAGGTGCGGGTTTCCCCCGCCGGAATGTCCAGCAGGGCGCGCCAGATCTGGCGGCGGAACGGCGTGCCATAGAGCGCGACTGGCACAGGCTCCCCGCCATCGAAGATGCGCCTGGCCCAGATCAGCGCCTCATTATTGTCGAGACGGATCGACGCGTTGGGATAGCGGTTCGCAAAATCGGCCTTGACCGCCTCCTTGCCATAGCCGGGATGCTCAAAGCCGGATTTCGCATCGGCGCCGTCATCGGCAAAGCCAAGCCCGCAAAGCCCGCGCGGCGAGATGACGAGAATGGCTGTACCGAAAGGCGTGTCGGCCTCGCCCATGACAAGGTCTGCCCCCTCTCCCCCGGATTTGGCTTCGCCGGGGGTGAGGCCCTCATGCGCGATGAAGAGATCATGCAGACGCGACGGGCCGGAAAGGCCGGTCTCAAGCGCCGTATCGAGCACGCTTGCGCCCTGCCGCAGGAGGTCGCCGGCCTCTGCATGGGCCAGCGCGGCCTGATACTGTTTCGGGCTGATGCCCGCCCAGCGGGTAAATTCGCGCTGGAAGTGGTGCGGCGACAGCCCGACCGCGCGGGCACATTCGGAAAGGTCCGGCCAGTCACGCCAGGTATCACCGAGATGCGACAGCGCATCGGCCATACGGGCATAGGCAATCGAACGTTCAGAGAGGGAGGGCAGCGTCTTCGTCATGGCCAGAGTTTGGCGCGGCCGAGGGCACTCTTCCACCCGTTTCTTGCGGCCCGGGCTCCGAAAGCTGTCTAGTCTGTCAGGCGGTCTGAGCCCCGCGGCGACAGGTAGAAGGTATTGCTCTTTCCCCGCGCCCCTTCCTGCAGCCTACCTCCGGCATAGGCCAGACGCCGCCAGCCTTTCCCTGTCAGCCAGGCATCGGCGGCGTCATTATTCTCCAGAAGGATCAGTGGATTGTGTTTTTCCAGCATCTCCTCCCCGCCCTTGAGGACATTTGCCTCAAAGCCCTGAACGTCGATCTTCAGAAAGGCTGGCGCGAAATCAAATGCGTCCAGGCGCTCTGTGACACAGACTGTTTCACGGACGTCGAGATGCGAGGGGTCAAAGCCGGCAACGGTTTCAGCATTCAGCCATCCCGCGGCTTCCTCACGGTCGAACGATGCCAGCCCATCATAGGGAAAATCGCGATAGACAGGCAGATAGAGGACCCGTTCCTCAGCCCTCTCCGACAGGCCGCAATTATGAATGGTGACCGCCGCGCTATTGCCGTAGCGCTGGCGCAGCCTGTCGGCGAGCAGCGTTGAGGGTTCAAAGGAATGGATGGGCAGAGCGGGCTGGTAGAGGCGAATGGCATCGATGCTCTGGCCGCGATTGGCGCCGACATCGATGGCGCACTCTCCGGGGCGGACCTTGAGCCGCGCGAGCACTTCGAAGTCCCGCTCAAAGGGGCGTTTCATGGCTTGGCGCATGAGGCGCTGGGCCCCTGATTTCATGCTGAGCAGAGCCGGAAAGCGTGACTGCAGCGCCCGAAGTTGGGGATAAAGCTTCATGTCTGTCTGTGTCTCAATGACGGATCAACAATATCAGCCGGTCTTCTTGTCGTCGCTATCCAGCTCATATTCGCGGATCTTGCGGTAAAGCGTCGAGCGGCCAATGCCGAGGCGGCGGCTGACTTCCGACATATGGCCCTGATAGAAGTCGATCGCATATTCGATCACATCGCGCTCGATGTCCGAGAGCGGGCGGATTTCGCCCTCCTCATCCTTTATGGCGATGGGGCCGCTTTCACGCGAAGGGGCAACCGCAGGCTCGCCTGTCTCCGGCATGTCATTGGCCGGCGGGGCGCGTTCCGGCACAGGCGGCAGGTCCACCATTTCAGGCATGATGCCGGAAATCTGCGGGAAATCGTGCGGCTGCAGCTCTGTTCCTTCACACAGGATCACAGCGCGGAAGACAGCATTTTCCAGCTGGCGCACATTGCCCGGCCAGTCGAAGGCGCACAGCATCTGCAGCGTTTCCTCGCTGGCATTTTCGATATCGCGGCCTTCAGAGGCGTTGAAGCGCGCGATGAAGTGCTCGACCAGCGCCGGGATATCCTCGCGCCGTTCGCTCAGGGAGGGCATGTCGATGGGGAAGACGTTGAGCCGGTAATAAAGGTCCTCACGAAAGCCGCCGGCCTTCACCTGTTCGGCAAGGTCACGATTGGTCGCCGAGACGATGCGCACATCGACCTTCGTCGGGCGGCGCGAGCCGACCGCGTCGACCTCGCCTTCCTGCAGCGCGCGCAGGAGCTTTACCTGCATGTCGAGCGGCAGCTCGCCGATCTCATCAAGGAAGAGCGTGCCGCCATCGGCCTCAACGAACTTACCGAGCGACTTGGAGACCGCGCCGGTAAAGGCGCCCTTCTCATGGCCGAACAGGATGCTCTCGACCAGATTCTCGGGGATGGCGCCGCAATTGACGGTCACGAACGGCTTGCCCGCGCGGTCGGACGCGCCCTGGATACAGCGGGCGATGACTTCCTTACCCACGCCGCTCTCACCCAGGATAAGGACGGGAATGTCAGAGCTTGCCGCACGCTGGCCAAGACGGACCACCTGGCGCATGGCGGGCGCGTCGGCGATCATGTCGTTGAAGTCCATGCCGCCTTCGGACTTGCGCGTCAGGCGTTTCACTTCGCCGGTCAGCGAAGACATTTTCAGCGCATTGCGGATGGAGACGAGAACGCGTTCAGGATTGGCTGGCTTGACGATGAAGTCGACAGCGCCGGCGCGCATCGCGGTCACAATCGTGTCGATGCCGGAGGTGGCGGTGAGCATGATCACCGGCACATCGGGAATGCGTTCGGACAGTCGCTCCAGCGTCTCGATCCCCGACAGGCCGGGCATGGTGAGGTCCAGCAGGATGACATCGGCGCCCGCTTCCGTCGCGGTGGTAAAGCCGCTCTCTCCGTCCGGCGCCGTGCGGCAGGCAAAACCTGCTTTTTCCACGGCAGCCTGGATCAGCCTGCGCTGGGTTGGATCATCATCGATGACCAGAACCGTCTTTGCCATATCACATCACTCCTGAACGCCTCGCGACCTCTGCTGGGTCATTTTGCTACGGCCCGATATGGCACACAGGTGTGGAGTTATGGTTCAGCAGGCATTTGAAATTTCACGCAAATAAAAACCCCGCCCCGGGAGATCCGGAACGGGGTTCTTCAAGTCTTGTCTATCGAGGGGGACTAGGCGTCCAGACGCTCGATGATGATGGCCGGAGCCATGCCGCCAGCTGCACACATGGTGACGAGACCATATTTGCCGCCCGAACGCTCAAGCTCATCGAGGGCAGTGCCGATCAGGATGGAGCCGGTCGCGCCAATCGGGTGGCCGAGGGCCATGGCGCCGCCATTGATGTTCACTTTTTCGCGGTCAAGCTTGAGGTCGCGGATGAATTTCTCTGCAACGACAGAGAAAGCCTCATTGATCTCATAGACGTCAATATCGTCGGTCGTCATGCCGGCTTTTTCGAGGACTTTCTTTGCCGCCGGAACCGGTGCGTTGAGCATCAGGGTCGGATCGTCGCCCATATTGCAGGTCGCGACGATACGCGCGCGCGGCTTCAGGCCGTGCTTGTCGGCATATTCCTTCGACGTCACGAGGATCGCAGCGGCGCCGTCGACGACACCGGAAGAGTTACCGGCATGATGGACGTGCTGGATGTTGCCCTTGAGCTGCGGGTACTTCTTCTCGATCATGTTGCCATAGGTCAGGCCCTTGTCGTCGACAGGGACATCCCAGAACATGTTGAAGACGGTCTTCAGGTTCGACAGGCTTTCCATCGTCGTGCCCGGACGCGGGAACTCATCCTTGTCGAGGGCGAGCGAGCCGTCACGGTTGTAGACCGGAATGACGGACTTGTCGAAGCGGCCTTCATCCATGGCTTTCTTGGCACGCTCCTGAGAGACCACGGCGAGCTGGTCGACAGCTTCACGGTCAATGCCTTCGAGCGTTGCGATTGCGTCCGCGCAGCAGCCCTGCTGGGATTGCGGGTGCATCTCACGAAGATGCGTGTTGCCAGCGTCCATCATCGGCGGGTTCTTCGGGTCCGC
Source organism: Henriciella sp. (assembly GCA_002733705.1). Classification (GTDB taxonomy): domain Bacteria; phylum Pseudomonadota; class Alphaproteobacteria; order Caulobacterales; family Hyphomonadaceae; genus Henriciella. The sequence continues at coordinate 16,431 of NVWP01000010.1, forward strand.
GGTGGAGGCCGTGTAGCTCATCATCTCACAGCCGCCTGCGACGACGCAGTCTTCCATGCCGGACATGATCTGAGCGGCGGCGAGGGAAACGGTCGTGATGCCCGAGCCGCAGAAACGGTCGAGCGTGACACCGGAGGCCTTGACGTCATAGCCTGCGTCGAGGGCAGCCATGCGGCCCATGTCTGCGCCCTGGGCGCCGCGCTGGGAGCTGGTGCCCCAGATGACATCGTCGACCGTGGCGGTGTCGAGATTGTTGCGGTCGCGGATCGCGCCAAGAACGGTCGCGGCGAGATGCTGCGGGTGAAGATGGGCCAGCGAGCCCTTCCCGACCTTGCCAATGCCGCGCGGCGTGCGGACCGCGTCGATGATATATGCTTCAGCCATAGAAATTCCTCCCGAACATGCTGAATTGAGCCTGATAGGAGTAGCTAATCCCCCTTCCGTTTGGGGAAGGCAATCTCTGCCCCAGCGTCAAAGACTGAGGAAGATTTTCAGAGGCCGAGAACATCGTTCATGTCATAGAGGCCGGGCGGCTGGCGGAGCGCCCAGCGCGCGGCGGCAAGCGCACCATGCGCGAAGACCGAGCGGTCGAGCGCAGAATGCGCCAGTGTCAGGACTTCCTTTTCCGAGCCGAACGTCACCTCGTGCTCGCCGATCACCCCGCCGGAGCGGCGCACCGAAAAGCCGATCTTGCCCGCCTCCCGCGCCGCATCCGGGCCGTCATAGGGCGGCTGGCGCAGGGTCTTGAGGTCCGCGCCGCGCCCGGCAGCGGCTGCGTCCCCCAGCATGAGAGCGGTGCCCGATGGCGCATCGACCTTGCGGCGGTGATGGGTTTCCAGCACTTCGATATCCCAGTCCTCGCCGAGACTTTCGGCGGCCCGCTTCGTCAGCGCGCACAGGAGATTGACGCCCAGCGAATAATTGCCGGCCTTGACGATGGAGAGCTCACTGGCGGCTTCCACGATCTCTGATTCTTCGCCCGCGTCGAACCCTGTGGTGCCGATCACAACGGCTTTCACGCCGGCGGCCTTGAGCTGTTTCAATGCCTCAAGCGTCGCGGCCGGGCGCGTGAAATCAATCCAGACATCTGCGCCTTTGGCTGCCTTTGCGACGTCAGCGTGCGGCGTGACATCCCCGGACGCGCCGGGAATGAGCTTTGCCAGCGGTGCGCCAATGGCATCGCTGGCGGGCGCTTCGCTGGCGCCAGTGATTGTGTGACCTGCTTCCAGCGCGGCACTGGCAAGCTGGCGGCCCATGCGGCCGGCAACACCGGCAATGGCGAGTTTCATCTTTGCTGTCATGCCTCGTCCTTAGCGCCAATTGGCCGCCCCTGAACAGACCGCGCGCGCGCAAAAGTTTCCCGGACGGCGGAACCGGGAGCCGCCCAGCAGACTTTTGTGTTAACTATCTGTTTACCTACCATTGCAGCAGCGGGAGGATCAGCGATGCGCTTCATCGATCTTACAGGAGCGGGCTTTGTCGCAGCCCTATTCGTGATGCCAGCGGCTGCGGATGGCTATCGCCACAGCGCGCAAGCCACGAGCTATGGCTATGACCGCCAGACGGCGGCCTCTCCGGCGTGCGTGACCAGCTGCTGCTGCGGATATCAGGTAAGAACCTACACTACCGCGCCTGTCGTACGGCATTACACAAAGACCTATACGCGTCTCGCGCCGCCGGACTGTTATCACACCGGCGATGCAGGCTACGGTTCCTATGCCAGCGGGTATGAGACAGGATCCAGCTACTCAACGAGCCGGGCGACCACCCGGTACGCATATGAAGACAGCTATGATCATGCGGGTGTGGGCACCTATGCCTATGAGGACGGGTATTACGCCGAAGATGATTATGGCGATGCGGGCTATTACAGGCCCTATCCGGCGACGTCCTATGGCGCAGAACTAAGCCTCGACCGCGAAAACCCCTGGAACGGCTATCACCGTTAGGGCTGAACGCGCCCCTACCCGCCTGTGCGCGGCTCTGCTATGGGCGAGCCACCATGTATCAGATTTCCGCAAAAGGCCCGCGCGCGGCCATCGAACCGGCCTGGGACGCCCTGGCCTGGACCGACCCTTCACCAGCAGGCGCTGTCGACGCCAAGGAAGACGGCCGCCACGCCTGGCGCCTCGACGCCTATGCCGAGAGCGAAGAAGATGCCGAAGCCTGCAAGGCCCTCATCATCGAGACCTCGCCGGAGCTGAATGTCGTCATCGAAGCGCTGGAAGACCGCGACTGGGTCACCCTGTCGCTGGAAGGTCTGCCGCCTGTGGAGGCTGGCCGTTTCATCGTTGCCGGCAGCCATGTTCTGGCGAAGTCTGCGCCCGGCAAGACGCCCATCCTGATTGAGGCTGGCCCGGCTTTCGGTACAGGCCATCATGGCACCACGCTTGGCTGCCTCATCGGCCTTGAACATGTTCTGCGCCGGACGCGCCCCAGAAAAGTTCTGGATATCGGGACTGGGTCCGGCCTGCTTGCCATCGCCGCCATCAAGTCTGGCGCCCAGCGCGCCTGGGGCACCGAGATCGATGCAGACAGCGTGCGCGTCGCCAATGAGAACGCCGCCAAGAACCATGTCGCCAACGCCTTCCAGACGTTTGAGACGGGCGGCGGGATGAATGCCACGATCCGCAGCGACGCGCCCTATGACCTTGTCTTCGCCAATATATTGTTCCGACCGCTTGTCGGCCTCGCCCCGGATATCGAGCGGCTGACGGCCCCCGGCGGGCATGTCATCCTGTCGGGTCTGCTGAACCCGCAGGAGCCGCTGGTGCGCAAGGCCTATGGCGACCGGGGCCTGTCGCTGACCAAGCGGGTGCGCAAGGATGGCTGGTCCAGCCTGGTTTTCCGCAAGCCTGGCTGATGCGGCACCTTCCGCTGGGGCGTGTTTCGCACTAATTCTCTAGCATGAGACAGAATTTCGACGTGAAGGGCGGCCCGCAGCTTGGCCGCAAGAATATCCCCCTCCTGCGTGAGGCCATGAAGGCGCAGGGGCTCGACGGGCTCTATATCCCGCATGAGGATGAGTATCAGAACGAATATCTGCCGGCCTGTAATGACCGTCTGGCCTGGGCGACGGGTTTTACCGGCTCTGCCGGCGCCGCGATGGTGTTTCAGGACAGCGCCGTCATCTTTGCCGACGGACGCTATACGCTGCAGGTGCGAGACCAGACCGACCGCGAATTTCTCGAGATAGAGGGTCTGCCGGAACCCGGTCCGTTCGGCTGGCTGGCCAGGCAAAGCCGTAAAGGACAGACGCTCGGCTATGACCCGAGGCTGATGACGCCGAACGACCTGGCGACGCTGGAAGAGAGTGCCAAGAAGGCTGGCGTCACCCTGAAAGCCGTCGAGACCAATCCGATCGATGAAGCCTGGCAAGACCGCCCGCAAGAGCCGGTCGCGCCAGTTGTGCCCCATTCGGTCACCAATGCGGGCGAGGATGCAGAGGCCAAACGCGAGCGGATCGCGGCGGCCCTGAAGGAAGATGGCGCCGACGCCGCGGTGATCACATCGCCGGCCTCTGTGGCCTGGGCGTTCAATATTCGCGGCGGCGATGTCGCCTGCTCGCCCCTGCCGCTCTCGCGCGCCATCCTGAAAGCGGACGGCACAGCCGATCTCTTTCTCGATAGCCGCAAGGCGAGCGACAAGCTGCGCGAGCATCTTGGCAACAGGGTCCGCCTGCGCCCGATGGAAGAGGTGGAGCCGGCGATGGCTGAGCTTGCCGGCCGGACGGTGAGCCTCGACCCTGCCCTCGCCTCGGCCTGGTTCTTTGGCGAGCTGGAAAAAGCCGGCGCGAATATCGTGCGCCAGCGTGACCCGGTCCTGCTGCCCAAGGCCTGCAAGAATGAGACGGAGATTGCAGGCACCGAAGCGGCCCATATCCGCGACGGGGCGGCGCTGACGCGCTTCCTGCACTGGCTGGACACCGACGCCCAGTCCGGCGAGATGACCGAAATTGATGCCGCGCTTAAGCTTGAGAGTTTCCGCGAGCAGCTTGGCGACCTCAATGACCTCTCCTTCGAGACAATTTCAGGGGCCGGCCCGCATGGCGCCCTGCCCCATTACCGCGTCTCATCGGCCTCCAACCTCAAGCTGGAACGGGGCACGCTCTATCTTGTCGATAGTGGCGGACAGTATCTGGACGGGACCACAGATGTGACCCGCACCGTGCCCATCGGCACGCCCTCGGCGGATATGCGCCGGCATTACACGCTGGTCCTCAAGGGACATATTGCGCTCGCCGAAGTGCGCTTTCCGGAAGGCACGACCGGCACCCATCTCGACGTGCTGGCCCGCCACCCCCTCTGGCAGGCGGGTCTCGACTATGACCATGGCACGGGCCATGGGGTCGGGGTCTATCTCGGCGTGCATGAAGGCCCGCAGCGGATCGCGAAACCCTGGAACAGCGTTGCACTGCGCCCCGGCATGATCGTCTCGAACGAGCCGGGCTTCTACCGCGAGGGCCAGTACGGCATCCGGATCGAGAATCTGCAATATGTGACCGAGCCGGCCGAGATCGAAGGCGGCGAGCGCAAGATGCTTGGTTTCCAGAATCTCACCTGGGCGCCGCTGTCACGCGACCTCATCGATCTGGACCTGCTGAGCCCGGCAGAGCTTGCCTGGGTCAATCGCTATCATAACGATGTTCTGGCCAGGATCGGCCCGCTGGTTGAGGGCGAAGTCCTGGACTGGCTGAATGCGCAGTGCGCGCCGCTCAGCCAGTAGGCCGGTAGATCTGATTTTTATTGAAGGCCGGCGAGCTCGAGCCAGTCATCCTCGGTGATGACGCGGACCCCGAGTTCTTCGGCCTTTTTCAGTTTTGAGCCTGCGCCCGGCCCGGCCACAAGGATGTCGGTCTTGCCAGACACAGAGCCGGAGACCTTGGCGCCGAGCGCCGTGGCGCGCGATTTCGCTTCGTCGCGCGTCATCTTTTCGAGGGTACCGGTGAAGACAATTGTCTTGCCGGAAACGGCGCTATCACTGGCGGCCGCCTCGGCCGGTTCAATCTCGATCTCGGCCAGAAGCGCTTTCAACATCTCCTGATTGTGGCTTTCGGCGGCAAAGTCCTTGAGGCTGGTAACCGCCGTCTGGCCGATCCCGTCAATGGAAAGAAGATCGGCTTCGGCAGCCTCGTCGCCGTTCGCGGCCTTTTCCACCACCTGCCAGAAACTCTCCCAGTCGAGATAATAGCGCGCGAGCAGGCCTGAGGTGATCTCGCCGACATGGCGGATGCCGAGGCCGTTGAGGAAACGCTGGAAGGGCGGACGGCGGCGTGCATCTATGGCCTCGAAGAGGTTGCGCGCGGAGGTCTCGCCAAAGCCCTCCCACTCCTTCAGCGGGGGCAGACCCTCTTCTTCGAGCCGCTGTGCCAGGCGGAAGATATCCTGCGGGCCTTGGACGGCGCCTCTGGAATAGAAAAGCTCCACCTGTTTGGCCCCAAGCCCGTCAATATCGAGCGCCTTGCGGGAAACAAAATGCTTCAGCCGTTCGACAGCCTGCGCCGGACAGGTCAGCCCGCCGGTGCAGCGCCGGCGAACATCTTCCTCGCCCTTGTCATCTATTTCCCGGACAGCCGCCGACCCGCATTCGGGGCAGGTTTCGGGCATTTCATATGGCGGCGGACGGTCCTTGTCCGGGTCGACCACGCCCAGCACCTGCGGAATGACATCGCCGGCCCGCTGGATTTCCACCATGTCGCCGGGGCGCACATCGAGGCGGGCGATTTCATCTTCATTATGAAGCGTCGCATTGGAGACAACGACACCGCCCACGGTGACCGGTGTGAGCCGCGCAACCGGCGTCAGCGTGCCGGTGCGCCCGACCTGGATCTCAATTGATTCCAGTTTCGTGACGGCCCGCTCGGCGGGGAATTTGTGGGCGATTGCCCAGCGCGGAAAGCGCGAGACGAAACCTAGCCTTTCCTGCCAGTCGAGCCGGTCGACCTTGTAGACGACCCCGTCAATATCATAGCCCAGCATGGCGCGGCGTTCGGCAAGCTCGCGATAGGCCTCCAGAAGCCCTTCTACCTTGTCGTGCGGCGCGAAGAAGTCATTGGTGACGAACCCCCATTCATTCAGCTTCTCTATCGCTTCGGTCTGGGTTTCGGCGAATTTGCCGGAGGTCTCGCCCCAGGCGTAGGCAAAGAAGCGCAAGGGTCGCGAACGGGTAATCGCGACGTCGAGCTGGCGAAGACTGCCTGCGGCAGCGTTGCGGGGATTGGCGAAGACTTTCTTTCCGGCCTCTTCTTGGCGGGCATTGAGGTCCTTGAAGGCCTCGCCGGTCATATAGACCTCGCCGCGGACTTCGATGCGGGCGGGCCAGTTCTTGCCGTTCAGACGGTCAGGAATGTCCTCAATCGTCCGCGCATTGGCGGTGACATCCTCGCCAGTCTGGCCGTTTCCGCGCGTGGCGGCGCGCACCAGCTGGCCATCTTCATAGAGGATATTGAGCGAGAGCCCGTCGATCTTGGGCTCTGAGGTGATGATAAGGGCCTCATCGCCATCGAGGCCCAGAAATCTGCGGATGCGGGCGGCAAACTCTTCGACGTCTTCATCGGAAAAGGCATTGTCGAGCGACAGCATCGGGATGCCGTGGTCGACCTTGCTGAAGGCGTCCGAAACGTCCGCACCAACCCGGTCGCTGGGACTGTCGGAGCGTTTGAGGTGCGGGAAAGCCGCCTCGATATCCTCATTGCGCTTGCGGAGCCTGTCATAGTCCGCATCACTGAGGTGCGGGGCGTCCTCCTTGTAATAGGCAATGTCGGCAAGACGGATTTCAGTGGCAAGACGGGCAAGCTCCCGGCGTGCTTGCTTTTCAGTGAGCGATCCGGCCGGGGGTTGCGAACTCATACATCTTCAAGAAGCCTTGTTGCTGCGGCCCTTGCCTCTTCGGTCACTGTGCTGCCTGACAGCATGCGGGCGATTTCCTCATGCCGTTCGCTTGCATCTAGCCCGGTGAGACGCGTCTCGCCAAGACCGTTGCGCTTCACACCTGACTTTGACACCAGCCACTGGTTCGAGGCCGAGGCGGCGACCTGCGGACTATGGGTGATGGCGAAGACCTGGCGGCTGTGGGCAAGGCGCGAAAGACGCTCGCCAATCGCCGCCGCCACGGCGCCGCCCACGCCCTGATCGGCCTCATCGAATACGAGAACGGGAACCTGCGTGGTCTCGGCCAGCACGCACTGAAGCGCCAGCGAGAACCGTGCAAGCTCACCGCCCGACGCAATCTGGCGCAACGGTCCGAAGCCCGCGCCCGGATTGGTTTCAACCTCGAACTCGGCCTTTTCACGGCCGGCATGACCGGACTGGCTCTCGGAGATCTCATCGAAGCGGACCTTGACCCGCGTGCGCTCCAGCTTGAGCGGCTTGAGCTCAGTGGCAATCGATGTCTCCAGACGTTTGGCGGCGGCCTTGCGCGCCTTGGTCAGACGGTCCGCGGCCGTGCGCCAGCGCGCCGCAGCGGCTTGCTCATCGGAGCGGGCCTTCTTCAGTGAACCGTCAGGGGCATCGCAAAGCTCGAGCTTCTCACGCGTCTCAGCCCAGAAGGCCGGAAGTTCATCCGCGTCAACGCCGTATTTGCGCGAGGCCGACCGCAGGGCGACGATGCGCTGTTCTGTCTTTTCGAGGGCGTCCGGATCGTGGACGGCGGCAAGCCCGAGACTTTCCAGCGCCGCGCTCGCTTCCCCGGCCTCAATGAGCGCCCGGTCCAGCGCTTCAGCGGCAGCGCGGGCCGCCTTTGAAAGCTCGCTCTCCATTGCATCGAGGCCATCGATGCGAAGGATACGCTCTGCCGACCGGCTGGCCTGCGCCAGCACAGTTTCGACATCCCCTGCCTGGAAAGCCTCAAAGGCTTCGGCTGCGGCTTCTGCAATCTTCTCAGACTGCATCAGGACGCCGCGCTCTGCGCTGAGCCGGTCGAATTCGCCCTTCTCAGGGGCGAGCGTATCCAGTTCCTCGACCGTCTCGACGAGCCAGGCATGATCTTCTTCGGCGCGGGCAAGTTCTGCCTCAAGACCGGCACGAAGGTCGCGCGCTGTCTCATAGGCGTCCCAGGCTGTGCCACAGTCGGCGATCAGGCTTTCATTGCCTGCATAAGTGTCGAGCAGGTCGCGGTGATTAGAAGGTTTCATCAAGGTCGATGCCGCGTGCTGGCCGTGGATTTCCACCAGCAGCTCTCCCAGCTGGGAAAGAAGCGCCGCACTTACCGGCTGATCATTGACAAAAGCGCGGGCCGGGCCCGTCGCTGAGACCACCCGTTTCAGGGTCAGCGTCTCCTCCGGCGAGGCATCGACGCCCGCTTCGGACAGGATCGGCCAGACAGGGCTGTCCGCGCCGAGGGCAAATTCGGCAAGGATGCTCGCCTGGTCGGCGCCCTTGCGCACCAGCTTCTTGGACGCTGTCGCGCCCAGCACGAGGCCGAGGGCATCGAGGATGATGGATTTACCCGCACCGGTTTCCCCGGTCAGGGCGGTGAAGCCATCGGTCGACTCAATATCGAGACGCTCGATGAGCAGGAAGGATCGAATCGAGAGCGCAGTGATCATGCCCTCTCAATACCACCGGAACAAACTGAGAACAAGCCTGTTCTCGCCCTGTTCCTACCAGGGCGTGATCCGGCTGAGCCAGCCTTTGCCCCCGGCTTGCCGCCGGCTGCCATTGGAGCCCTCGATCAGGGCGTAGCTGTTCTCGTACCAGTCGCTGTCGGGATAATTGTACTGGAGGACCGAGGCCGCCGCCACCGCCTGATCGCGCAGGCCGAGAGACAGATAGGCCTCCACCAGCCGGTGCAGCGCTTCGGGGGTGTGCGAGGTCGTATCGAAGTCGTCGATGACGGTCTTGAACCGGTTTACGGCAGCCAGATGCTGGTTATGGCGCAGGTACCAGCGGCCGATCTCCATCTCCTTGCCGGCAAGCTGGTCGCTGACCATGTCGAGCTTCACACGCGCGTCGCGGGCATAGTCGGTGTCGGGAAAACGGCGGACGACGTCATTGAGGGCGTCACGTGCCAGTTCGGTCGTGCGCTGGTCGCGGCCAACGTCGACGATCTGCTGGAAATAGCTGAGCGCGATCAGATGATAGGCATAAGGTGCGCCCTCACCGGCCGGGTTCAGGGAGAGATAACGCTGGGCCGTGGAAATCGCATCGTCGTAACGGCGCGAGCGGAAGGAGGCATAGGCCGACATCAATGTCGCGCGGCGCGCCCATTCCGAATAGGGGTGCTGGCGCTCAACCTCATTGAACAGCTCGATCGCGCTGACATAGTCGCGGCTGTCCATCTCATCGGCCGCAGCGTTGTAGAGGGCCTCGACAGGGCGCTCGACATAGGCCAGCTCGCGTGCCTGACGGTTCGAATTGCAGCCTGCGAGCACAAGGGCGACGGTGAGAACTGAAAGGGAGCTGACAAGCGAGCGCTTCATTACATATACCGGTCTTGAGATCGAACTGCGCCGCACTTTGCCGCTGGAAGCGAGCTTGTAAAGGCATAGGCTACAGGAAGAGGGGCGCGAATTCCTTGTTAGTCTGGTATATTAGACTAACTGAGGTTAAACTTAACGCCTAGCCCGAAAGATTCTCTCGAACCGCCCGAAAAGGCACAAACGCCGAAGAGGCACAAAACATGTCCGTAGATCCGTCAAATTTCACTGCGTCCGAAGTCGACACCATTGTGGGTGAGCGTATTCGCAGACGCCGAATTCTGGCAGGTCTGACGCAGGATCAGCTGGGAGAGGCCCTGGGCGTTTCCTATCAGCAGATCCAGAAATACGAGACGGGCGCCAACCGCGTGAGCGCAGGACGTCTCTATCTGCTCGCCGAGCGGCTAGATGTCTCGCCAGGCTGGTTTTTCGAGGGTCTGAATGATCTTGACGGTGATGATGGCGATGAGGAGCTTCAGTCCTCCTCACGTTTCACCATTGAATGCGTCCGCAGCCTGACCCGGATCAGCGACGAACGGGTTCGCACCTCGGTGCTGAACATGATCCGTGCGCTGGCGGATGCAGATCAGGGCGGCGAGGCGCCAAAACGCGCCGTGTCGAACGGACATCAGCCGCGCGCCGACTAAAGCGAGCAGCTCTCCGGTTTAAATGGGTTAGAGTGGGTGCCTAACCGGCGGCCGAAGCTGCAGGCTGGGCGCTCAGTTGATCGGCATCGCTTTCCCAGCACCAGGCGTCAGTATCCTCAAGCAGAGCGCGCACAAGCTTGTTATTAAGCGCGTGACCGGGCTGGCGGGCTTCATAGACGCCGGCAATCGGCGCACCGGCCAGCATGAGATCGCCCACCGCATCAAGGATCTTGTGACGCACGAACTCATCGCTTGAGCGAAGGCCTTCCGGATTGACGATATTATCGCCATCGAGGACGACCGCATTTTCCAGTGAGCCGCCGCGGGCAAGGCCCATCGATTTCAGTTTCTCAACGTCCTTTGCAAAACCGAAGGTGCGGGCAAACGCGATGTCACGGGCAAACATGCCGGGCAGCATGCGCAGCGCCATCTGCTGGGTGCCGATTGCGCGGCTCTCAAATTCGATCTTTGCATGGATCGACAGATAATCGTCCGGCGCCGGGCTGAGGCTGGCGCGCTTGACACCATCTGACACCTCAACCGTCTCAAGGATACGGATACGGCGACGGAAGGCGCGCTGCTGGCGAAGCCCCGCTGCGAGCATAAGTTCACAATAGACAGCCGAAGAGCCATCCATAATCGGCACTTCGGGGCCATCAATCTCAATGATGAGGTTGTCGACGCCGACACCGGCGCAGGCGGCAAGCAGATGCTCCACCGTCGCGACGGACTGGCCAGCCTCATTGGTCAGCGTGGTGCCGAGCTGGACTTCGGTTACAAAGTCGCCCCGCGCGATAATGTCCTCGCAGCCATCAATATCGGTGCGGCGAAACCGGATCCCCGTTCCGGCCGCGGCCGGCTTCATCACGATGCGCGCACGCGCACCGCTGTGAACACCGACGCCGGCGCACACCACGGGGAAATTGATGGTTTGCTGGTATTGCAGACGGCTCATACGGACCTCTTCTCTCAGGGTCCTAAGAAAAGGATGTCGGGCCAAGATTCAAAACAATGAATATTGCGCATTATTACAATGCGAAAGGGCGCCCGGATGGACGCCCTTCCTTATCCTCGTTTACACGCCTTGTTACTGCCTAGCGGTTAGCAGAGCGGCGGAGAAATGCCGGGATTTCAAGGTCGGCATCATCGAAGGGCGCGGCGTTCGGATAGTCGTCCGGCGAAGACACGATGTCTTCCTCCACGCTTTCCGAACCGGTGTCATTGTCGCCCTGGCCAGCCGATTTGGGCCAGCCGAACAGATTGCCGAACCCGGCCTTGCCGGAGGACGCCGGCTTGGAGGCGGGGCGGCTGAATACGTCGCCTGCGCTGACGCGGTCGTCGCCCTTGGCCGAGTCAAGGTGGGCCGCCGGGAGCTTCCGGCCTGCGAAATCCGGGCGAGGGTCGGCCTCGACCTTGTCATCGTCGTCGAGGTCGCTGATCACGACGCGTGGGCGTTCGATCTCTGCCTCATCCTCGCTCTTGGATTCGGCAGCCGCTGGCGCAGCCTCTTCCTCAAGCGTTTCCGTTTCAACGGCGAGCGGCGACGCAGCGGTCGTGCGCTCTGGCTGAGGTGCGGCAACGTCGTGGTCACTTGCGACCAGGCCGTGCGCGGCATCGATGCCAGCGGCAACGACGGAGACACGCAGCTTGCCTTCAAGCTCCGGATCGAATGTGGAGCCCAGAATGATGTGGGCGTCCGGATCGACTTCCTTGCGGATTTCATTGGCCGCTTCATCGACTTCGAAGAGCGTCATGTCATAGCCGCCCGTGATCGAGATCAGCACGCCGCGGGCGCCTTTCATCGAGACATCGTCGAGGAGCGGGTTGTCGATGGCGGCGCGGGCCGCATCGAGCGCGCGGCTTTCGCCTTCGCTCTCGCCCATGCCCATCATGGCAGCGCCCATACCCTTCATGATTGTGCGCACATCGGCAAAATCGAGATTGATGAGGCCAGGCATGACCATGAGGTCTGTAATCCCGCGGACGCCGGAATAGAGCACATCGTCGGCCATGCGGAAGGCGTCGGCGAAAGTGGTGCGCTCATTGGCAACGCGGAAGAGATTCTGGTTCGGCACGACGATCATGGTGTCGATCGCCTTGCGCATTTCGGTCAGACCATCTTCTGCGATGGTCATGCGGCGGTTGCCTTCAAAGCTGAAAGGCTTGGTGACAACGCCGACGGTCAGGATGCCGCGCTCATGGGCAGCGCGCGCGATGACAGGCGCCGCACCGGTGCCCGTGCCGCCGCCAAGACCGGCAGCGATGAAGACCATGTGCGCGCCCTCAAGGCACTTGCTGATTTCCTCAATGGATTCTTCGGCCGAGGCGGCGCCGACTTCAGGCTTGGCGCCTGCCCCGAGTCCGGCTGTCGTTTCTGGACCAAGCTGGATGCGCGTCTCGCATTTCGAGCGCTCCAGAGCCTGCGCGTCCGTGTTTGCCACGACGAACTCAACCCCCTGAAGGTTCGCCTCGATCATATTGTCGACTGCGTTGCCGCCAGCCCCGCCGACACCGAACACGACGAGCCGCGGCTTGAGTTCCTGAGTCATGAATAGTCCGCCTTTGCCAATCTACCTGTGAGGGTCCATAGGCGCAGACTGCATGCGTCTGACTAAGAGAGGGTTAAGGGATTCTGCCTCGCTGTTAAAAATTTTCATTCAACCAGCGAAAGAGTTTGTTCACCAAACCTGTCTTGCCCGAGGACTCTCCTTGTCCTGATGAACCGCCAGCCCGCGACACATCAATGAAACCCCGTGATTCGTACGATAACAAACCCGCGGCGGTGGAAAAGACCGGACTTGCATGCGTTTCACCAAGAACATCGGCGTCCACCGGCTTGCCGAGGCGGACCGGCTGACCGAGGACGCGCGAGGCGACATCACGCACCCCTGGCATGAGGCTTCCCCCGCCCGTCAGGACGGTGCGGCGGGGCATGATTCTCTTGAGCTCACTCTTTGCGATGAGACCGGCAGCGTACTCAAATGTCTCATCGATCCGGGGGGCAATGAAGGCCGCCAGTTCGCCGCGCGTCATATGGCTGGCGCACAGCCGACCATCGTCGCCAAGACGGGCAACCTCCACCTTTTCAGAGAGGCTCGCGCTCGCAAGGTCGGCATTACCATAAATGGTTTTCATCCGCTCGGCCGCAGCGAAGGTCGTACCAATGCCCTGGGCGAGATCGCCCGTCACCTTTGCGCCGCCGGCGGGAACCACACCCAGCCAGGCCGGCACGCCATTCACGAAGGCGCAGGCCGTTGTCACGCCGGAGCCCATATCGATGCAGATCGCGCCATTCTCGACCTCGTCATCGATCAGCGTCCCTGCCCCGCTGGCGAGCGCCGACGGGATGAGACGGTCGACATTGAGGTGCGCCCGCCCGACGCATTCCACCAGATTGCGCACAAGCGATTGCGGCGCGCTGATCACCGAGAGCAGAACGCTCAGCTTCTGGCCGATCATGCCAATCGGATCGGTAATGCCATCTTGCTCGTCGAGGCGGTAAAGAACCGGATGGGCGGTGAGGATTTCACGCTGGCGTGCGTCGATCTTGCCGAGCGCCTGGGCATGCAGTTTTTTCAGGTCCTTGGACGTGACCTCACGGCCGCCAAGATCATTAAGGGCGCCCACGAATTCGCAGGTGACCCGTGCACCAGTGACACCGAGGACGACTGAATCAATGCGTTCACCGGCCTGGCGCTCTGCGTCCTCCACGGCGAGGCGGATGGAACGCTCCAGCGCTTCCATGTCCGTGATCGAGCCATCCTTGAAGCCGCGCGACTGCTGACGCCCGCCGCCGAGAAAGGAAAAGCCGGCGCGCGCCTGGGGATCATACCGTCCGATCAGACATGTGATCTTGGAGCTGCCGATATCGAGCGATGCAACGGTCTGGCCGATTCGGGCGGCGCGGGAGGGTTTAAGTCTAAGGTCTGCCTTGGCCATGCTCAGCTTTCTGCGGGGACGCCGGCCGCGTCCGTTTCGTCTAGGGGTTCAAGGAATGTGCGTTCCGGCACACGAAGGTCGATCCGGGCGAGCGAGCGCTCGGTCAGGCGCGCCGACCCATCCAGAGCGGCGAGTTCTTTCGCCGCCCGTGCCACACTTGTATCCGGCGGGAGCCGGATGAGGAGACCGTTGCGCAGCCTGATGTCCCAGCGCCGGCGCGAAACGCGCTCTGCGTAGGAAAGGCGTTCGGACACACTGCCAGCCTCCGCCAGAAACCGGAGAAGTGCGGGCACGCCGGCCGGCGCTTCCGCGCCCGAAAGCCGGATGAGGTCCGCATAGTCCTGCGCGGCCAGACCTTCCATGATCTGACCCGTGCCGTCGATGACACGCCAGGCTTCACCATCATGCCAGACAGCCGCCGCACGCGCGGGCGAGGCGTGAATGAGGATCTGGTTCGGCCAGAGGCGATACACCTGCGCGCTGGTGACCTGACCGCTGGAAAGGATACGTCTGCGAATCGTGTGCGGGTCGGCGCGGAACATGTTGTCGCCTGTCTCGATCCCGGCCGTCTGTTGAACGAGGCGAGCGCGGCGCGTGTCCTGCTGCAGGCCGACGATCCGTACGTCCTGCACGGCAAAGCCCAGGCTTGCTGCCGTGCTGTCGACTGCGCCAGAGACCCCTGCGCCGAGCTTCGACATGGAGCCGCCAAGCAGCGCAGCGCCACGCGGTCGTCG
>NVWP01000011.1 GCA_002733705.1 Henriciella sp.
CGCGCGGCGAAATCCCGATTGCAGCGACTCGAGGGAGAAGCCCTGCCACTGGCCGAAGACGCCTATGCCTCAGCGGCAGAGGGCTACCGGGTCGGCAAGTTCGATCTCACCGCCACGCTCGATGCCCGGCGAAGTTTCATCCAGACCCGCGCCGCCGTGATCGATGCCCGGCTGGCGCTCCAGACACAAACCCTGCGGTTGCGCGCCCTGATCGGCGCCGCACCGTTCGAAGGAGAAGTCCAATGAAAACGAATTTGTTTTATGCGGCGCTACTGTCTCCAGCGTTCTTGTATCTTGCGGCCTGTGGCAATGACGCCCCCGCTCCATCTGCGGCCAACCAGACGGGCCAGGCAGTCGATGGTGAGCACGAAGAGACCGGTGGTGAAGATTATGACGGCCATGAAGAAGAAGCCAGCGATCATGTCGAGCTGAGCGCCGCGGAGGCTGAAGCTGCCGGAATCCGGACTGCGGAGGCTGAAACCGGCACAGTATCCGGCCAGCTGGAATTGCCCGCCGAAATCCGCTTCGATGCCGATCGCGTGGCTAGGGTCTCGCCCCAGGTGGAGGGCATTGTCGCTGAGCTCCATGCAGGTGAAGGCGATACGGTGAACGCGGGTGCTACGCTTGCGCGCCTGACCAGCCGTGAGCTTGCCGGCCTCAAGGCCGATTATCTGAATGCGCTGAGCGCCGAACGTCTGGCGCGGACCGAGCTGGCGCGTGAGGAAAACCTCTGGGAAAAGAAAATCACCTCTGAAGCAGATGTGCAGTCGGCGCGTGCGTCTTTTTCGGCGGCGAATGCTGCCCGGGAGGCCGCCGAAAACAGGCTCCATGCCGTCGGCATTGGGCATGGCGTACTGGACGGTCTGGATGAAGCTGCGGATGGTGCCCTGGCACAGGCCTATGTCACCGCGCCGATAACCGGTGAAATCATTCAGCGGAGCGTTTCGCTTGGCGAAACCGTGTCGGCCGGTGGTGAGCCCGTATTTGTCATCATCGATGACAGCGTCGTCTGGGCCGATATCGCGGTTTACAAGGAAGACCTCGGAAAAGTCGAGGAAGGCCAGACGGTGATCCTTCAGCGGGATGACGGCCAGAGGCTGGCCGAAGGAAAGATTTCAACCGTCCTGCCGGTTATCGATGAGACGTCCCGTACAGCGACGGCGCGTGTGATCGTCGACAATGCCGAGCATAGGTTGAAACCTGGTCAGTTCGTTACGGCACGGATCGAGACCGGAGGCGCAGCAGCCGTTGTGCGTGTGCCCTCGGATGCTGTGGTGACTGTCGAGGAAAGGCTGTCAGTCTTTGTCCCGACCGGAGACGGCTTCCAGCCACGCGAGGTTCGAAGCGGCGCGAGTTCGGATGGATACACCGAAATTCTGTCGGGTCTGTCGGCAGGCGATGAGTTCGTTTCGGAAGGCGCCTTCACCCTGAAAGCCCAGCTTGAAAAAGACGCCTTTGGCGACGGCCATGGCCACTAGGAGGCAAGCATAATGTTAAGTTTGATGCATCGACTTGCGGGGGGACGGCTGCTTGCCGCCATCGCCGCACTCGCCCTTTCCATCGGCGGCCTGTTTGCCTTTCGCAGCCTGCCCGTTGACGCCTTTCCAGATCCGTCGCCTTCACTGGTCCAGGTCTTCACAGAGACCGAAGGCCTTTCGCCGGAAGAGGTCGAACGCTATGTGACCTATCCGATCGAGACGTCCATGTCCGGCCTGCCCAAGGTGGAGGAAGTCCGCTCCACTTCGAATTTTGGCCTGTCCGTTATCAACATCTATTTCGAGGATGGCACTGACGTCTATTTTGCCCGGCAGGTGGTTGGCGAACGCCTCGGCGAAGCGGGCGAAGCCATACCCGAGGGGTTCGGGACGCCAAAGATGGGGCCGATTTCGACTGGTCTCGGTATCATCATGTATTACCGGCTCGTGGACGAGACAGGTGAGCGGTCTCTCGTCGAATTGCGCGAGATTGCCGACTGGATGATCAAGTATCCGCTCCAGTCTGTCGAAGGCGTGACCGAGGTTCTGTCGCTCGGTGGCTTCGAGAAACAATACCAGGTTCGCCTGGATCCCGATCAGCTGACCTCTTACGATCTGAGCGTCAGCGAAGTGATCGATGCGCTGGAGAGCGCAAACAGGACCGCCGGAGCCCAGTTCATAGAAATCGGCGCAGAGCAGTACACGGTACGCGGTGTTGGTCTCGCCAGAACCCTTGATGATCTGCGCGAGACGCCCGTGAAGACGGTGGACGGCCGTCCGGTTCGCGTGGGTGATCTCGGTGAAGTTGCGATCGGCGGGGGCGTCCGGCAGGGCCTTGCGACCGCCGATGGAAATGGGGAGACGGTCGCCGGCCTGGTGTTGAAACTCTATGGCACCAATACCTCAGAGGTCATCGAAAATGCACAGGCGCGTTTCGACGAAATCAACCGGTCGCTTCCGGACGGGGTGAAAGCCGTTCCGTACTATGACCAGGGCACCCTGGTGAAAAAGGCAGCGGCCACCGTGACGACCGCGCTCTGGCAGGGCGCGCTTCTGGTCGCCGTCATCGTCTTCCTGTTCCTCGGGGGCTGGCGGCCGAGCCTGGTCGTGGTGATGTCCATTCCGTTTTCTGTCGGCTTTGCCTTCGTCGCGATGAATGCCCTTGGTATCGGTGCCAATCTGATGACGCTCGGCGGGGTCGCGATCGCGATCGGCATGATGGTGGACGGGGCCATCGTGATCGCTGAAAACGTCGATCGCGGTTTTCGTGAACGGCGTAGCGGCGAAGATAATCGTACCACTGTCGCGCGTGCGAGCGCTGAAGTGATCGCACCGCTGATTGCCGCTGTTGCGGTGGTTATTATCGTCTTCCTGCCGCTGTTTTCTCTGCAGGGCACTGAGGGCAAGACGTTCCGGCCGCTGGCCGCATCGGCAGCGCTCGCAATGACAGGCTCACTGATCTATGCGGCGCTCATTGCGCCAGCCATGGCGCTCGGTCTGATGCGTCCGCCCAGGCGTGATGTAAAACAGGGCGACAGCCGCCTGACCCGCACCATCAAGCCGGTGGCGGCCTTCTTTGTCAGGCGACGCCTTGCGGCCATCGGGCTCGCGGGCGTCCTGCTTCTTGTTGGGGGCCTGTCAGCGACCCGGCTCGGCTCGGAGTTTACACCGGCGCTGGAAGAAGGTGACGTCCTCCTAAGGGTGACCATGGCGCCTTCCATATCGCTCACCGAAGCGAAGGAGACCTCGACCCGGATCGAGAACCGTCTGCTTGAGACATTCCCGGAAATCAGCTCGATCGTCAGCCGTATCGGACGCGGGGAAGTTGGTGCGCATGCCGACCCCGTCAACAGCATCGAAGCCTTCGTGGCACTTAAACCGCGAAGTGACTGGCGAGAGGGGATGACTCCGGATGACCTTCGCGCCTCCATATCCGACAATCTCGGCAGCTTCCCCGGTGTCCGGGTCAATGTCGGTCAGCCGATCGCGATGTCGGTCGATGAACTTCTCACCGGCACGAAGGCGCAACTGGCGGTCAAGATTTTCGGGCCTGATACGGAGGTTCTGCTTGAGGGGTCACAGGCGCTGCAGTCGATCCTCCAGGACGTGCCGGGGGCAACCGACGTCCAGGCCGACCAGATCACCGGCGCACCGCAGCTCGTGGTCTCGCTCGATCGTCCGGCACTCGGCCGTTACGGCCTGAGTGTCGAGGACGCCCTGGATGCATTGCGTTCCGGTGTCGGCGGGGCCGAGGCCGGGGCGGTGTTTGAAGGCGTTCGCCAGTTCCCCGTCATCGTCCGCTATGCCGAGGCGGACCGGGATACGCCGGACGCCATTGGACGGATCATTCTGGAATCGGCCAGCGGCGCGCGGATTCCGCTCGAAAGCGTGGCCGATATCCGGGAAATCGTTGGCCCCCGGCAGATCACGCGCGAGAATGGTGAGCGATTCATCACCGTTCAGCTCAATGTGAGAGGACGCGATATTGGCAGTTATGTCGCCGATGCGCAGGAGGTCGTCGCCGACCAGCTCGACCTTCCAGCCGGCTACCGGGTCGAATGGGGCGGGCAGTTCGAGCTGCAGCAGGAGGCCAATGAGCGCTTTGCGGTCGTGATCCCGATCACGCTCGGCATCGTGTTCCTGATCCTGCTTCTGACCTTCGGGCGCATGAAGTCGGCCATACTGATCCTGCTCAACATTCCGCTGGCATTGACCGGCGGGGCGATGGCGCTCTGGATTGCCGGTCTGCCCATCTCCGTGCCCGCGACGGTCGGCTTCATTGCCCTGTTCGGCATCGCGCTTGGCAATGGGATGGTGCTTGTCAGTTTCATGGACGATTTTGCCCGGGAAGGCCGGGACCGCGATGCGCTCGCGGTCGAGGCCGCAGGCTTACGGGCGCGTCCGGTGCTGATGACTGCGCTGACGACAGCACTCGGGCTGGCGCCATTGCTCTTTGCGGCTGGCGTCGGGGCAGAAGTCCAGCGCCCGCTGGCGACCGTGGTCATGGGCGGGCTCGTCTCGTCGACCGTGTTGACGCTTCTGGTCCTGCCAGCCCTTCATCGCTGGTTCGCCCCGAAACCAGAAGCCCACCATTCCTTGCTGGAGGCCGAACATGTTCATCCATCGTGAACTTCGCGTCGCGGTCATGTCCGTTTCTCTCGCAGCCCTGGCGGGCTGTGGGAGTCTCGGCAACGCAATGGCGTCCCTTTCAAGTGAGCAGGCGGCCAAGGTGCGGGAAGAATGCGGCCTGATACCGTCAAGGAGCCGTGTCAAAAACGCGCTAGACGCGCGGCGACGGGCTTATCTCGAGTGCAAGCGCAATGTGCTGGAAGAGGAGGCCGATCATGAGCCACGCACATGATCATGACGGTCTTGATCCCGAGAGCGGTGATCGTCGGGTGTCCATTGCTATCTGGGCAAACGCACTACTCACTATTGGGCAGGTTGTCGGAGGGGTTTTCTCCGGCAGCCTCGCGCTCATCGCCGATGCCCTGCACAACTTCTCTGACATGGCGTCGCTCGTCATCGCGTTCGCTGCGCGCAAGATTGCGCGGCGACCGGCTGATGAACGGATGACCTTTGGGTATGGCCGCATCGAGATCGTTGCAGCCCTGATCAACTACACCTCCTTGATCATTATCGGCCTCTATCTGGTCTATGAGGGTGTCATGCGAATCATCGATCCGCCGGCCGTCGGCGGATGGACAGTGATCATTCTCGGGGGTGTTGC
Organism: Henriciella sp.; assembly: GCA_002733705.1. Classification (GTDB taxonomy): domain Bacteria; phylum Pseudomonadota; class Alphaproteobacteria; order Caulobacterales; family Hyphomonadaceae; genus Henriciella. The sequence continues at coordinate 5,206 of NVWP01000011.1, forward strand.
GCTAGTTATCGATACGCTGACAGCGCTCCTGACCTATTCGATGCAGAAAGGGAGTGTGAATATCCGGGCACTCTTTCTTCACAATCTGTCGGATGCACTTGCATCGATTGCCGTTGTCGCGGGCGGCACGCTGATCCTCCTCTATGACTGGAGACTGGTCGATCCGCTCGTGACGATCGGTATCGCGGTATACATTCTCTATCTGTCGTTCCGCGAAATCGGCGGACCGATCCATATGTTAATGCTGGGCAGTCCGCCGGACATTGACAACGGTGCCGTCATTGAGGCGATGCGAAGTGTTGATGATGTCGTGGATGTCCATCATGTGCATCTCTGGCAGATGCAGGAGCATGAGACAGCGCTTGACTGTCATGTGGTTTTGTCCGGCGAAAACTGGTCTCGAATCGAGACCGTCAAGGCCGCGATCAAGGAGCGTCTGCATGAGCGCTTCGGAATTGCTCATTCGAGTCTTGAGTTCGAGCACGAAGATCATGCCCACGAAAACGCCGGTGTTTACGGGCATTCGAATTCTCAGTGGAAGGCGTAATCCTGTATCTGCCGGGACACTGACAGAATATGATGGGTCTCGCCGGGGTTGCGTGGGAAGGCGAACCTTCCAAACACGAAATCCAGCGGGTTCACGACTCGCTGACGTGTCAGGGAGCAGTGGAATTTGTGCGCTCGTCCCATTTATGAGGCTTGATACAAGGCCTGACAGACGGGTTTGGACCTTAAGGGGAGCGACTGAATGTACTAGTTGCCGAGCTCTACTCCTAGCCTGGGCAGTATCAGGATCATCGTGAAGTAGAGCACAATTGTTATAGCTGCTCCCAGGATCAAGGCGCCATAAAAGGGAATGCCGCGGCCGAGCAGCCATGGGATCAGAAGGAACATCGGCAGGCTTGGAAGAACATACCAGAATGTGGCAGCTGAATGGCCGCCAGCCGGGATGTGTCTTCAGTGTCGCGCCACAGCCAGATCATGCCCAGGACCGAGACGAGAGGAAGTGAAGCCACAAGTGCCGCAAAGCCTGGGCTGCGCTTGCCGATTTCGGAAATGGCGACGATGAGGATGGCTGAAATTACAGCCTTGATAAATAGGTGGAACAATTTTGTCTCCGGCTCATGGTTCCGCGAGCTCAACCCTACGAAAATGGCAGCTTCTCAAATGGTGGTGAAGGCGAAAGCTCATTGTGACGGCCTGCTTCTGGCTTATCGAGTGTCGTGAGCGTGGGATCAACTGAACCCGGCACGGGCGTGAGCCATGAACACGACTATAAAGAGGCAAGCCGCTTCTGACGCCGGTAAGACAACGCTCTTGGTACCGACCCTTTTTATCAGCGGTCTTCGAACAGGTTGTCGGTGAGTGCGCAATCAGGTGTTTCAGCGCCGGTGCAACCAGCCATGATCTCGCCGAGCCGTCGATCCATTTGTCTCAGATCGGCGATGCGTTTGCGGATATCGCCGCGATGTGCTTCTGCCAGCGCCTTGACGTCCGCGCAACTCGGCCTGCCATCATTGATGCCAAGCAGTGAGCGTACATCTTCCACCGAGAAGCCGAGACTGCGGGCCCGCAATATGAAACGCAGCCGTACCTGGTCCCCATTCGAATACAGCCGGTGGCCACTGGCCGTGCGGGCCGGTTCGGGCAGAAGGCCGATCTTTTCATAATAACGGATGGTTTCAAGATTGCAGCCGAGCCGCCCGGCCAGTTCAGCCCGTTTGAGTGCTGCTCGCGGCGATGTGATGGCCATGATGAATTACCCGCTTGTGTCTGTGCCAACTACAGAGCGTAACGTGATCATGATCAATAAAGCAATGGGAACAGCTGGTCATGGCAGATACGGAAAACAGCCCAGCAAATGAGCGTCGCTCAAGGTGGCTTGTTGCCGGTGGCATGCTGGGGGCATTCCTTGCATCATCCTGCTGCATCGTGCCGCTTGTGCTGATCAGTCTTGGTGTTTCCGGAGCGTGGATTGGCCAGTTGACGGTACTGGAACCCTACAAGCCCCTTTTTCTCCTGGTCGCAATCGGACTTCTCGCGGCTGGATTCCGGGATGTCTATTTTCGAAAAACCAGTGTCTGCGAGGATGGTAGCTATTGCGCCCGTCCGCAGTCGTCAGTCATCAAGCAGGTCGCCCTGTGGAGCGGCGCGCTTGTCGTGCTGGCGGCCCTGACCATCGATGTATGGGCACCGTTATTTTACTAGCCAGGGAGACAAGTATGAAACGAACATGGATGATCGCCGGACTGGCAGGTCTGGCACTCGCGGGGGGGCTCGCAGTCGCCAGCGCGCAGAATGCTCCGGATGCCTCGGTGGAGGTCGAACAGGCGACAGCCCGTTTGACCATCGAAAACATGACCTGCGCGACATGTCCGATTGCTGTCAGGAAAGCGATGATGCGTGTCGAGGGCGTTAAATCTGTCGATATCGATTATGCGGCCAGGACCGCAGAGGTGGTTTACGATACGGCGGCGGCAACCCCCGAGGCGATCGCTGCCGCTTCAACCGATGTAGGATACCCGGCAAGCGTTACGGACGGTTGAACGCGCAGCATCTGGAATATCCTGATGAGGCACCTGCCAGTCGATGTTCGCATACATCGTCAGATTTTCACACAAGGCTTTCACTTTGATGTCAAAATGGACTGACCGAAAACTGCTGATAACGGGCCTGGCCGGTACCGTCATTGCGGCACTCTGCTGTTTCACACCAATACTCGTGGTGCTGCTTGGCGCTGTGGGCCTGTCGGCAGTGCTGGGCTGGATCGACTATGTGCTATTGCCCGCGCTTGCCCTGTTCATTGCGCTGACGGTCTATGCTGTCTGGCGCAGGCAGAAGCGGCCATGCAGCCCTGACGGAAACCAATCATGATGGCTCAATACGTGCCGCGATGAGCAGGATCGCTTCCGGGTGGAGCAGCAGGCAGGTGCCGATTGTGGAAGGGGGCTGGATCTTTTTGAATGGGCCTCGGAATCTTCCGCGCAGGGCAATCACCGCAACCAATGGAGACATGCCATGAAAGACGCATATGACCTTATCGTGATTGGCGGTGGAACCGGTGGCAATGGTGTCGCCCGGATGGCCGCAAAGGCGGGCTGGAATGTGGCGAGCATCGACAGCCTGCCTTATGGTGGAACCTGCGCCCTGCGCGGCTGTGATCCAAAGAAGATGCTGGTTGCGGTTACAGAAGGCGTCGATTGGGCAGACAGGATGAAGGGCAATGGGCTGAAGATGCAGCCTTCCGTCGACTGGCCGGACATGATCGCCTTCAAGCGAACATTCACCGACGCCATGCCGCCGCGCATCGAAGCGGGAATGGAAAAGGCAGGCATTGATGTATTGCATGGTGAAGCGCGGTTCACAGGCGCGGACAGTATCGAGCTGAATGGCGAAATCCTGCGCGCGAAACATTTCCACATCGCCACCGGCGCACGGCCGATAACGCTGAACATTCCTGGCGAGGCGTATCTGACCACCAGCACCGAGTTTCTCGAACTAACCGAGCGGCCAGACCGGATCGCTTTTGTCGGCGGTGGCTTCATCGCCATGGAGTTCGCTCATATTGCCAGGCGCGCCGGGGCCAGCGAAGTTACTGTACTAGAAATGGCCGAGCGCCCCCTGGGCACCTTCGATGACGACCTGGTTGAGATACTTGTTGAGGGCACGGAAGAGCTTGGCATCGACTTGCGCACCAAGGCGAAAGTGCTGGCGATCGAGAAACAGGGCGAAGAATTTATCGTCACTGTGGAAGGCGCGGGTGGTGCCGAAACCGTGACCTGCGATCTGGTGGTGCATGGCACGGGCCGGGTGCCAAATATTGACGGGCTGAACCTTGAGGCTGCCGGCGTCGAGTACACCCGCCGGGGCATTCAGGTGAACGCCTCGATGCGCACGAGCAATCCCGCGGTCTTCGCCGCCGGCGATTGCGCCGACAGCGGCCCCAACCTGACCCCGGTATCTGCCTTCGAGGGGCGTGTGGCGGGCAAGAACCTGCTGGCCGGAAAGGACGAGCGACAAGTCAAATACCCGCCGATTCCCTCGGTGGTTTTCACTTTGCCAATGGTTGCCAGCGTTGGCTTGTCAGAGGCGGCGGCCAGGAAACAGGGTCTGAAGTTCGATATCCATTTTGAGAAGACCCATGACTGGTATTCGTCAATGCGCGTCGGCGCGAAGCGAACCGCGTACAAGGTGCTGGTCGAACAGGACACCGGAAAGATCCTGGGCGCACATCTGATCGGACCGGGGGCTGAGGAACAGATCAACCTTTTCGCCATGGCCATGCGCGCCGGGCAGACCACCAATCAGATCAAGGCGATGATCTTCGCCTATCCCAGCTACGCCTCCGACATCGGGTCGATGGTGTGATTTTGAATACTTGATCGAGGCCGCGTCGCCATGCCTGGTCACAAGCCAAGGAAGAAATAATGGATCAAACCGTAATGACAGGCGATTGCTGCTCCGCCAATGAGACCAGCGGCGACAGCTATGACCTCATTGTCGTAGGTGCTGGTTCGGCCGGATTTTCGGCTTCGATTAGCGCGGCCGAGGCCGGCAGGCGCGTGGCCATGGTTGGGCATGGCACCATCGGCGGTACCTGCGTCAATGTCGGCTGCGTGCCGTCCAAGGCGATGATACGGGCCGGTGAAGCGGTGCATGCTGGTACAGCGGCGGCACGGTTTCCGGGCATCGAGCCCTGTGCGCAGAGCGTGGACTGGTCGGCGGTCGTCAAGGGCACGGCCGATCTGGTCGACGAGATGCGCCAGAAAAAATACATCGACCTGCTGCCTTCCTATGAGAATGTCACCTATATCGAGGAAGGTGCCGCACGCCTGGTCGAAGGCGGCATCGAAGTCGGTGGCCGGACCATCGCTGCACCGAAGGTTCTGATCGCCACCGGCTCGCGCCCTTTCTTGCCGGAAATTGACGGGATCGAGACCGTGGAGGCGCTCGATTCCTGGGACCTTCTCAGCCTGCCCGATCAGCCCGAAAGCATCATGGTCCTGGGCGGCGGCTATATTGGCTGTGAACTGGCGCAGATGGCGTCGCGGCTGGGCGTCAAGGTTACACTGGTCACGCGTTCGCGTCTTTTACCCGGCGCCGAACCGGAAGTGGCCGAGGCGTTGACCGAAGCGCTGCAAGCGGAGGGCATCGCGGTCGAGACTGGCCTGGCCTACCGCTCGGTGATGCAGGGCGAACGCGGCGTCACGCTGACGATCGAACGGGGTGGAACGCCCGAAACTCTAACCGCAGAGCGGCTGGTGGCGACCACAGGCCGGGTGGCCAATTCCGAAGACCTCGGCTTGCGCGAGTTCGGCATTGAGACCGATGCGCGCGGATCGATCAAGGTCGGCGCCGACATGGCCACGACACGGCCGGGCGTCTGGGCGGCGGGCGATGTCACCGATCGCGATCAGTTCGTCTACATGGCGGCTTATGGGGCCAAGGTGGCGGTCAATAATGCGCTTGGTCTTGAGGCTGTGCGCTATGACAATGTTGCCATGCCCTGGGTCGTGTTCACCGATCCGCAGGTCGCTGGCGTCGGCCTTTCCGAGGTGCAGGCGAAGGCGGCCGGTCATGACGTCAAGACCAGCGTGCTGACGCTGGACCACGTGGCACGCGCCGCCGCCGCCCGCGATACCCGCGGCGTCATCAAGCTGGTCGCGGATGCGAAGACCGACCGCCTGCTGGGCGGCCAGATCGCGGCACCCGAAGGGTCTGACACGATCCAAACGCTCGCCATGGCGTTGAAGTTCGCTATGACGACCAAGGCGCTTGGCGAGACGATCTTCCCATACCTGACAACTGTTGAAGGGCTAAAGCTGGCGGCGCAAACCTTCGACAAGGACGTGGCGAAACTTTCGTGCTGCGCAGGCTGAGACCAATTTTAAACACAAGGAGGTCTCGCCAGTCCTGCCAGATCAGGTGACGTCCCTGTCATGGATGTCCGGGCGACCCGTTCACTCGAGGTTCGGCACAGAGGCAGGTCCGGGGGTTTCCGGGGAGGCGGATCAATCAGACTTGTCGCCCCGTTCCTCGATATGATTCATCCCTATCGCCTGCGACGGAAAGATATTTCACGGCAGCGTGCCAGCTCAGGAAGCGCAGCTGGAGTTTCACGAGCCATGGAAACGGTGTCACTTTCAACCGGTTGCAGTCATCAAACAAGGATCGGCACTGTGAATTGTAGTAGATGATTTCGACGCGATAGCCGCGATCAATATGGGCTTCTATCCAGTTTACGACCCCTTCCATGACGGGCTGGGTGAAAGGATTATACAGAAAAACGATCAGGTCACTTTCGGGCGGACTGTAGGTGGCCGCATCCTGACTGATGATCGTCCATGAAATCCCGGGAGATGATCTGAAAACCTGTCCGAGGTTATAGCGGGCAGCTTCAGCGATTTCGCCAGCAAATTCCACGCCGATCAGGCGATCGAATCCAAGTTCCGCCGCCTTGATCAGAACGCGTCCCTTGCCACAGCCCAGATCCAGAAATGTCGTCGAGCTGGCACGCGCACGACTGGGTTTAAGCAGAGCTTCGACAAGCTTTATAGGGGTCGGTTCATAGTCGATTGCGTGCGCTTTGTGTTGATGCTCGAAATCAAGCGTTTCGAGCGCGACGGAGGTTCTTGTGTCGATCGCATGTGTCGTGTCGAACCTTGAGTTGAATGTCTCATGATATCTGAAAATCAGGCCGGCATGGACGCGGCGGACCACGCCGGACAAACCATCCTCTTTCAGGGTCTGTGCTATTTTTGTTCTTGTCATTGTCGTCATTCCTGTTGCGCGTTAGAGAACGGTGTCGGAGCATGCCGCCTTACGGACTTGGAGGAATGTCCCGATGAAGCGTTTCAATATCCGAGCAGCCGGGGCCATTCGCGTAAATGCTGCAGATTTCCATGATGCGGTGAGAACCGTCCCGGCCCCGTTTGACCCGGAAGACCACGTCATCGCCTTCAGAGAGGTCCGTCAGCTCAGCGTCGCCCATTAAAGCGAAACTCATGGTCATCGCGCCCATGGCGATGCCTTCGAAGGGGCCATGGTCGATGGTGACCCGGCCGTCGTCGCGATCAAGGGATGTGATCGTGCCCGTGGCCCGCCCGGTATCGCCGGGCATCGCTTCATCTGCCTGTTCGAGCGGTTCAGGCCTGGTCTGGTCCGCAGGGCCGGATGCTGCCGGCGTTGGGCTTTCGGGGTCGCTGCAGGCTGTCAGTGTAACGGAACCTAACAACAGGGCGGTAATCAGAACTCTATGAATCATAGGGAGTTCCTGGTGAACAAATCGGGAGACGCAGGCATCCCGGCCGCTGAGCGCGGCCGGAACCTGGATTTGCAATTGTCTTGATCGAGACAGATGATCGGCTAGTGACCGGCGTCTTCATGGTCCTTGCCCGACATGCCGGACATGGACCCGTTTCCGTCCATTCCGTCGCAGCCCATCATGTCGCCACCTTTCATCATCGACATCATGGATTGCTTGAAAGCGTCCGGATCGCCGCCGATCGGCATCATCATGGCGATGTCATGGTTCTCGCTCTGGTCTTCCTTGAGCATGAAATGAACATTGTCACCTGTCTCGAATTTATCGAGCGCGACCATTTTACCGACGTCGAAATCCATGGTCATTTCACCCCAGCCGATCTTCTTGATCGGATCGTGTGAAATATTGACGGTTCGGGCATCGAGATCGACGCTGTTGACGACGCCAAAGCCGGGCGCCATGTCGCCGCAGCAGCTCATGCCGGACATGTCCTTGTGGTTCATCTTGTCCATTTTCATGCCGGCTTCCTGGGCGAGCGCCGGGCCGATCAGGGCCATTCCGAGGATTGCGCCTGTGACGGTTGTCTTTCTGACGAGGGTTTTCATCGTTTCTTCCTTTGTGGGTTGTCTGGCGCGGCTTTCAGAAGATGCCCCCGATGCGCGCCCGGACGGGGGGATAGGGTGGATGGATGCCGGGCTGTTATTTCGACCTCAGATATTTGATGAGGGCAGCGATCCCGAGGACGAGGACGAGCACAGCAAGCAGCATGAAAATCATGCCGAACAGGCCGCAGCCCATCATGCCGCCGTCCATCATCATTCTGTCTGGTGAGCGATCCTGTGCGCCCGCCGGCAGCATGGCGCCACTCAGCAGCAGTGGAATCAAAAGCGGTATTTTGAGTAGGTGTCTGGTCATTGTCTTTCTCCTTCGGGGGTGGATGAGCCGGACCGGTTATCCGGTTCGGCCTGGGGTAAATCTGATGGAATCTGCAGCCCGACCCGGATGTAGTAGATGGCCGGGATCACGATCAGGGAGAGGATGAGGGTTGAGGCCATGCCGCCAAGCATGGGCAGGGCAATCCGGCGCATGACGTCCGACCCGAGGCCGTCGGTCAGGAAGATCGGCGCAAGACCGGCAAAGATGGTCGTGACCGTCATCAGCTTGGGCCTGACCCGCATGGCCGCGCCCTTGCTGACGGCGGCGAAAAGCTGGGTCCTGTCAGAAGGGGTCGCCTTGCGGACTTCCGCGTCGATATAGAGCAGCATCACGACGGCCGTCTCGACAGCAATGCCGCCAAGCGCGATAAAGCCGACGGCCACGGCAACAGACAGATTGTAGCCAGCCAGCCAGACGGCCCACATTCCACCGACAAGGCCGAAAGGCAGGCTGGCCATGATGATCAGCGTCCGGTCGAGCCGTCCAAAATGCAGCATGAGAAGCAGGAAGATCAGGGCAATCGCGGCTGGAATGGCAATTTTCAGCCGCGCATTGGCTTCCTGCATCTGTTCATACTGGCCGGAGAACTCCACCGCATAACCCGCAGGCAGGTCGACGGCGTCGCCAATCACCTGTCTGGCATCTGCGACATAGCTGCCCATATCCCGGTCTGCGATATCGACGAAAACCCAGCCGGTCAGCCGGGCATTCTCCGAGCGGATCATAGGGGGGCCTTCCGTATAGGAGATGTCCGCCAGTTCGCTGAGAGGAATGTGGGCGCCGGACGGCGCGGGCACGAGTATCTCTTCCAGGTCCCCGGCACTCTCACGAAATGGCCGGTCATAGCGCAGGATGATGTCATAGCGTTCCCGGCCCTCGACAGACTGGGAGAGTGTCATGCCGCCCAGGGCTGTCTGGACCACGGACTGGAAGGCTGCCATGTCGATATTCCGCCGGGCCAGTTCGCCCCGGTCCGGCGTGATCTCGAGATACTTGCCGCCCATGACCCTGTCGGCGAAGGCCGAGCGCGTTCCGGGTACGTCAGAAACGGCCGCTTCAATGTCCCGGGCAATGGTTTCGATCTCTGGCAGATCGTCTCCGGTGACCTTGATGCCGATGGGTGTACGCACACCGGTCGAAACCATGTCCATACGGATCTTGATCGGATAGCCCCATGAGTTCACGAGGCCTGGCATTTGCAGCTTGGCATCGAGTTCATCGGTGATGTCCTCGACGGTCACGCCCGATCGCCAGTCCTCCTTCGGTTTCAGCTTGATCCATGTCTCGATCATGGTGAGCGGCGCCGGATCGGTTGCGGTATCGGCGCGACCGGCCTTGCCGAAGACACGTTCGACTTCCGGCACAGTCTTGATGACGCGGTTTGTCTGGCCAAGAATCTCCCGCATCTTGGTCGATGACACGCCGGGCAGGGTGGTCGGCATGTAGAGGAGCTCGCCTTCATAAAGGGCCGGCATGAATTCGGAGCCGATCCTCTGGACGGGTACGATGACGCTGGCCGTCAGCGCGAGCGCAAGGGCGACCGTGATCCATTTGAATCTCAGGGCAAGATGGAGCAGCGGCTTGTAGGCCCAGACGAAGAAGGCGTTCAGCGGATTGGCTTCCTCGCGGCGAAAGCGCCCCCGCATGAGATGCAACATCAGGACCGGGACAAGTGTCACCGACAGGATGGCGGCGAAAGCCATCGCATAGGTCTTGGTATAGGCAAGCGGACTGAAGAGCCTGAAGCTCTGACCGGTCAGGGCAAAAACCGGCAGGAAGGAGACCGTGATGATCAGGAGTGAAAAGAATATGCCGGGGCCGACTTCCTGCGCGGACTCGACCAGCGCCTGGCGGCGCACTCTCGGATCGGGTTTCGGTCCCAGATCTGCCAGTTTCCGGCTAGCATTCTCGACAAGCACAATCGAGGCGTCGACCATGGCACCGATCGCGATGGCGATCCCGCCAAGCGACATGATGTTGGCGGTGACACCTTGCCAGGACATGATCATGAACGCGCCGAGCACACCAAGCGGCAAGGTGATGATGGCAACCAGCGACGACCGCACATGCAGGAGGAAGATCAGGATAACGAGCGCGACCGCGATCCCTTCCTCGATCAGCTTGTCTTTAAGGTAATCGACCGAACCCTCGATGAGGGGCGCGCGGTCATACACAGTGACAATTTCGACGCCGTCCGGCAGCCCGCGCTGGAGACTATGAAGTTTCTCCTTTACACGTTCGATCACCGAAAGCGCGTTCTCGCCATCGCGCATCACTACGATGCCGGACACGGTTTCCCCTTCGCCATTGAGTTCGACAATGCCGCGCCGGAGGGCCGGGCCTTCGACAATCCGGGCGACATCGCTCAGCTGGACGGGGGTGCCATCCTCCGCATTGACCACGACCTGTTCGAGATCAAGCTTGTCATCGACATAGCCTGATGAGCGGATGACATATTCCGTTTCACCCTGTTCGAGCACGCGGCCACCGACTTCACTTGAGGCTGCGCGGACCGCATCACGGACACGGGTGATCGACAGGTCGTAACTTCGCAGGCGATTGGGATCGAGGAGAACCTGGTATTCCCGGACAAAACCGCCGACCGAAGCGACTTCAGAGACCCCTTCCACACCGGCCAGTTCGAGTTTCAGGAACCAGTCCTGGAGTGAACGCAGCTCGGCGAGATCGGTATTGCCGGTCTTGTCGACCAGGGCATACTGATAGACCCAGCCAACGCCGGTCGCATCTGGTCCGATCTGCGGTACGGCGCCTTCCGGCAGTTCGGACCCCAGCCGGGACAGGGCTTCAAGGACGCGTGAACGGGCCCAGTACATGTCGACATCATCTTCGAAGATGACATAGACAAAGCTGGTGCCGAACATGGATGAGCCGCGCACATCCTTCGTCCTCGGCAGACCGAGAAGATTTGTCGATAGCGGATAGGTGACGAGGTCCTCGACGATCTGCGGGCTCTGGCCCGGAAAATCGGTGCGAATGATGACCTGTGTATCCGTCAGGTCCGGCACCGCATCCAGCGGCGTTCGCTGGATGGCCATCCAGCCCGTCACGGCTAGCGCGGTGGCCAGCATCAGGACAATGAGTTGATTATAGACAGACCATGAAATGAGTTTGGCTACCCATGATTTCGAGGGGTCGTGCCCGGCCAGGTCTCTTGAATTATGCTCAGTCATGTCCGTCCTCTACTGCTCAGTAGCCTGGTCAGTGCCAGTCTCGCCGTCTTCGGTCGTCATCGACATGCCAGCCATCGGATCCGGCCAGTCGATCCGCTCTGCTTCATCTGCGCTGTAGGGATTGGCTGGTGCGCCATCCTCCTGCAGCCAGTACCGATCCGTTGCGGTGTCCCGGTAGAGCACCAGGCCGGCATCGCGGTAATGCTGTGGCATGCCTTCGAGCAGCCAGGGCGTCAGGGCCCCGACGAGGTCTGAGAGTTGCGTGGCAAGGTCTTCGCGGTCAGTGGCGTCCTGTGCGGCGGCCAGAGCGGTTTGCGAAGCATCCATGACCGGCGCCAGTTTCGTGTTCGCGTAACGGTCCCTCAGCACAGGTGCCAGGGCGAGGGCCGGGTCCACGAACAGCGGATCGATGTCATACCCATCCGTCAGCGCCTCGTGGAAATAGAGCGCCATGTCGGTAAAGTGATCGATTTCAGCCAGAGCTTTGCTGTCCACCGGTATATCGGAGAGCGTTGTTTCCGGGCCAGCCGGGCCTGCTTCCGGAGCCTCCAGCTTGGAAAGGCCTTCTTTCAGGTTCGCTTCGCTGTCGAGCAGGAACTGGCCGCTGGCGACGACCACTTCGCCGCTTTCCAGGCCCGACAGGATTTCTGTTCGGCCATTGGCGGAAACCCCGGTGCGTACAGCGCGTCCGGAGAAGCGGCCATTGCCTTCGGCGATGACGACACGGGCGCCCTCACCACCAAGCAGAATGGCTTCACTTGGAACCGAAAGCCGCGGACGGCCACCGATATTCAGGCTTATGTCTGCATAGGCGCCCGGGCGAAGATAGCCTGATGCATTGTCAACTTCGATCCGGACATCGGCCGTGCGGGTTTTCGGGTCGATTGTCGGATAGATATAGTCGACCCGGCCCTTGCCGGGGGCATCGGGCGCGCTTGGAAAGTCAAGCTTTACCGGCATCCCTGTATCGACCAGCGGCAAATCGCTCTCGGGCACAGAGGCAATGACCCAGACGCCAGCATAGGATTGCAGGCGTAAGATCGGCGTACCGGGTTTGACATAGTCACCATTGCGAACCTGGAGCTCGGCAACCGTGCCGCCAGCTTCCGCATAGACCGGGACACGCTCAATGACCTGGCGTGTTTCGGTCAGCTGGTCGATGGCCGCATTCTGCATGCCAAGAGAGCGCAGGCGCTGGCGGACCGACGCGATACGCGCTTCGTTGCCGATCCTGAACGAGTTCAGATAATCCTTCTGCGCGGCGATGAGGTCCGGACTGTAGACCCGGTAGAGGAGACGGCCAGGGCGTACCGCGTCGCCCTCGGCATTGACCGCCAGATCCTCGATCCAGCCTTCGAGCCGCGATACGGTAACATTCTCCAGCCGTTCATTGGTCTCGACTGTGCCGAAGGCTCGCAGTGCCCGGCTGAAATCCCTGGTCTCGGCCGGCGCGGTCCTGATCCCCATGGTCTGGATCATTTCCGGCGAGACCGCCACGCCCGAGCCGGTGTCATCGGCATAGACCGGGATATAATCCATGCCCATGGAATCCTTTTTCGGAACGGGCGACGTGTCCGGCTTGCCCATGGGATGCTTGTAGTAAAGGACTTCCCCTTTTGAGCTGGCCGGTTCCTGCGTCTTGTCGGCAGGCACCAGGTCCATGCCGCAGATCGGGCAGGTGCCGTCCGGATCGGTCGAGATATAGTGGGGGTGCATGGGGCAGGTGTATTGCTGCGTCTCGCTCGAGGCGTTCGGCTTTTCACCCTGGCCGCCTTGCGAGCCACCCGGTGCCCCGCACGCGGCAAGCAAGAGGGCAGCCGATGCGGTACCCATTATCAGGAATGTCTTTCTCATTGTGTCACCAGGAGCGCGTTGAGGCGCGCGGTCGCAGCGGCCTTGCGGGCCTTTTCAGCTTCGATTTCCGCACGGAGTTTCAGAATGGCGATCTCGCCATCGATGATCGGCGCATAGCCGCCAACACCGGATTCATAGGTGATCAGCTGGGCCTGGACCTCGTCTTCTACAGCGGAGATCTTGCCTTGCAGGACTTCGATACTGGAAGCGGCTGACCTGATAATCGCATCTCTGGACGCATATTGCGCCGCTGCATTTCGCGCGGCGGCCTGGTAACGCTGTTCGGCGGCCGACCGTTCAGCCCTGGCGGCCCGGAGTTTCGGAGCCTGTTTCTTTTCAGCCCAGAGCGGGACCGTAAATGTCACCTTGCCGGAGACCCAGTCATCACCGGCGAACATCGCACCTTCATCGCGTTGCTGGTAGGTGACCTCGGCGCCCCATTCCGGCTGCCATGCCGAGCGGGCCTCACTGACACCGTAATCGGTAACCCGGACCGCCGCATCGGCAACACGCACGGTGTGAAACTCAAGGGCCGCGCCTGACCAGTCTCTCTCAGCCAGCGGTGGAACACGGGTGGACGACGGCACAAGACCAACGAGATCACCGAGCTGTGCATCGGTCTCGGCTTCCTGCCGATCAAGATCGACAAGCGTCCGGGACACTTCTGCCCGTTCGCCTTCAATTTCGGCAAGGCGGTAGACGGCCGGACGGCCCGCATCGATTTCTGCTTCGACAATGTCGACAAGCTCGTCATATTTGGCATCTCGCGCTTCGGCGAGGGTTCTCTGTCTGGCTATTCTTCTCTTGTCAGCGAGAAGGACGATCAGTTCAGCGCGCAATGCCGCGTATCGGGCATCGCGAACCGCCTCGGTCTGTGCCGACATCGCACGGGCCTCACCGGCGCGGGCTTCACGGCCCGCGAGGTTTGGAAACTGTTGTCGGATGCCGACCGCCTTGTTGGTCGGCAGGTAGCTGTCGAATGACGGACTGAAGATCGGGAAATTGTTGATGCCGACCGAAATTACCGGATCCGGCAGGGCTGTGGCCGCGATAGCTCTTTCACGGCCGGCTTCGGCTTCATAGCCAAGGGCTGTCAGGCTGGGGTGGCCCCTGAGACGGGATTCCAGATCCTGGAAACTCTGGGCGTGGGCGCCTTTTGCCAGCACAACCGAGACAAGCGCGGTCGCCAGCAGGCTCCTGGACATTTTTGACATGATGAAACGGGTCTTCCTGAATTGTCTGAAACGATGGTCCGGGTGGCTTTCAGGCCACCAGAAATCATCGCTCTCAATTCAGGAGACGCTGTTTCAGGCTAACGGGCGTAAAGAGAGGAAGATCGGGCGCCGGAGGCGGGCCGGTCTTGAAAACCGTCCTTTCCGGGCGGAAGGCGACCGGTGGATCGGCAAGAACAGCGGCAAACACCTGGGCGGGCTCTGCTGCGGTCGCTGTCGGGTTAGCGTCCACCTGCGCCTGGATCAGCATAGGGCTGCAATCATTGCCCACCGGGCAGTCAGATTGAAGCGGGCTGTCGGACGGCACCTGGATGCGCTGTCCTGCAATCATTTCCGTGCAGGGATGTTCGGCATGTTGGCTTACAGAAGCCTGTTGTGCCGACTCCAGCATCAAGGGGCACGCCATGACGGGTTGGGCCGTCACCAGTACGGCCGCCACAATTATCAGAAGGCGCATCATGAGTTGCATGTGAGATCATCTGTACGCCAGGCGCCTCAGCAAGTCAATACCCCAACGGGGTATGCTGTTACTTCCTGCGTCCGCCTAGAACCGCAACCAGTTCCTCGACCTTGTCACGCCGCTCGGTCACATTGCTGCCGGTCAAGGCTTCGTCGACGCAGGTGGCGATGTGGTCATCAAGTATCGTGTGCTCCAGTCCGGCCAGTGCGGCCTTGATGGCCTGCACCTGGCGGATGACGTCGATACAGTAGCGGTCGTCGGAGACCATTTTCGATACACCGCGAACCTGACCCTCAATCCGGGACAGTCGTCGAATGGCGGCGTCTCTTGTGTCTGATTTCATCGTCAAATACCCCTGTCAGGGTATTATATGGAAAAGAAACGTGTTCGATCCAACCCTGATTGCAGCGGTATCGCGTCCCGGGCCCGGGAAAACGCAAGGCTCCAGGACAAATTAGCGGGAAGTCCCGAAGCCAAGCGCTTCAATGGATTTATGAACAGGTCGGTTTTCCCGCGGCAGTCCATGCTTTCATCGAACCGATATAGACATCGACCCTGGAAAAACCGCTCCGCATGAGCTGGGAGGCTGCGATGGTGGCGCGAGCGCCGGTCCCGCACATGACGGTGACGGGCTGGCCCGGATCGAGATCGCTGGCCGCATCGGGCAGTTTGCCAACATAGGCATGGCGGCTGTTCATGATGTGACCGCTTTCGTACTCGTCGATCGTGCGTACATCGAGCAGGGTCCAGCCAGCCGGGGGGGTGTCCACGCGCGAGGCGACCGTTTCAGTGTCCACGAAATCCAGCATTTCGAGCGGACCATTCTTGACCGCCAGGGGCATTGTGCCGCTGACAAATCCGCTCACATTGTCGAAGCCGATCCGCTGAAGCGTCGTAGCAGCATCGACTGCCTGGTCCGCGTTGCGGGCGACCAGAAGCACGGGTTTGTCGCTTGGCAGCAACCAGCCAGCAAAGGCGGCGAGCATGCCGTGCGGGATGCAGAGCGAACCCGTGCGGTGCCCCCCGGCAAAGTCGAAAATACCGCGAACATCGAGGCAGATCGCATCGCCCGGATCGAGCAGCATGGCCGGGGAGGAGGGCTGCGGGTCCGATGGTGCGGCCCCGGTGCCTTCCATGTTCCCCTCTTCCATGCGCCGGAAGTAGGGTGGAATATAATGGTTCTCGGCAACCTTGGCGTCGATGAAAGCTTCCCGGTCCTCGATCTGCAGGCGTGGATTGTTAAGCTTCTCATGGCCGATCGACGAGAACTCCCGGTCGGCCATGCCGGAACCGCAGATCGAGCCGGCCCCGTGTGCCGGATAGACCAGGCACTGATCCCCGAGCGCTGTAAGCTTTGCAAGACTGTCATAGAGCAGGCCGGCGACTTCACGTCTCCGCTCGGGATAGAAGTCCGTCCGACCGACATCACCGATAAATAGCGCGTCGCCCGTGAATACGCCCACGGGCGCCTCGTCGAAGCTTTTGTCATAAAGCGCATAGGACAGGCTGTCATCGGTGTGTCCGGGTGTTTCGAGCACCTTCAGCAAGGCGCCACCGATCTCGAACGTGTCACCCTCCCGCGTCTCAGCTGCGTACTGGATCGGTTTTTCAGGGTTGGGCCCGTGCCAGACCTGTGCACCGGTTTCTGTCCTCAGGACAGGGGCGCCTGAGAGCAGGTCCTCATTCCTGTGGGTCTCGAAAACGTGCTTGATGACGGCGCCATCATTGCGGGCAAGCTCCAGGTAGACATCAATATCCCGTCGCGGGTCGATGATGGCAGCTTCGCCACCGGCGCTCAGAAAGTAGGAGAGGTGGGCAAGGCCTGGTGTCTTGACCTTTTCGAGTCTCATACTGCTTGGCTCCTATGTAAAATTCGGACTTTCCCGGCTGGGGAGACCGGGTGCACTAGTCCTCTCCAACATTGCTTCCGGCGGGCTGTACGGGATCCAGTTGGCCCTCGAAATCAGGCACGGGGCGGGTGGCGGCCTCGCTTTCGGTTGCTGCCGGACCGTTCGCGGCGATATCGGAGATCAGCCATTCCATTTCCTTGATCTCACGGCGCTGCGCGGTGATGATTTCATCAGCGAGTTTTCTCACGCGCACATCGTCAATATTGGCGCGTTCACTGGTCATGATGGCGATGGAATGGTGCGGGATCATGGCTTCCATGTAGGAGCGGTCCTCCACCGTGGCCTGGCTGCGAACGAGCCAGAGGGCCAGCACGAAAACGACCGCCGCGCCGGCATAGATGCCAAGATTGACCCGCCGGTTCCTATACATGTTCAGCATGAAGCTCAGCATCACGACGGCCATGGCCGCACCCATGATGAAGGCCATGTAGAAGCGCGTCTCACTCCAGTAGACATGTTCCCAGGCATAGGTGTTCAGATACATCAGCCCGAGCATGACGACCGTCGAGGTCGCAATCATCGCGGCAAACCGCCAATAGCTGGTTTTCATTTCCATTCTTAGATCCTCCTTATACGGGCATGGGGTATTTTAGCCACTAACGGAGCATACCCTCCAGGGGTTCCACGATGACTCTTTCTTTCCGGCGCTGCAGAAATCCTCATGGTCTGGTCTTTATGCATGAGCACGGAGATGAAGGAGTCCAGGAGGGGCCCAAGCAGGAAGGCACTCGATGTTTCCAGACATGCAAGGGTGGTCCGGATGCTGTCTCTGTTCCCGTAATATCAGAGTTTCAGGCCTCGAAGCCGCAGCGCATTCGCAATCACGGAAACCGAGCTGAGGCTCATTGCGGCCGCTGCGATCATGGGGCTGAGCAACAGACCGGAGAAGGGGTAGAGGATACCCGCCGCAACCGGCACACCGAGTGAATTGTAGATGAAGGCAAAGAAGAGGTTCTGGCGGATATTGCGCATTGTCGCATGGCTGAGTTCACGTGCTTTCGCGACGCCAATCAGGTCGCCTTTGACCAGGGTCACACCTGCGCTCTCCATGGCAACGTCGGTGCCGGTGCCCATGGCAATGCCGACATCGGCCTGGGCGAGGGCGGGGGCATCATTGATGCCGTCCCCGCACATGGCGACACGCGCGCCACCCTTCTGGAGATCTGACACGATGCGGTGCTTGTCTTCCGGCGAGACGTCGGCATGGACTTCGTCAATGCCGACCTTTGCGGCCACGGCGCGGGCCGTATTTTCGCTGTCGCCGGTGAGCATGACGATCTTAAGGCCCTCGGCGTGAAGACGCTTGATGGCTTCAGGCGTGGTTTCCTTGACCGGGTCGGCCACGGCGACGAGTCCGGCAGGTTTGCCATCGACGGCGACGAACATCACCGTCTGTCCTTCCGACCGGTACTTGTCCGCGTCCGCGCCGAGATCACCGGACCAGGCCCCGATACGCTCCATCATCTTGCGGTTACCGATGGCCACACGCTTGCCGTCGACTTCGGCCTGTGCGCCTTCACCGGTGACGGACTGAAAGTTCCGGGCCGTCTGGTCTGGTGCGCTGTGCGTCTCCGCCCCGCGGACAATGGCTTCGGCCAGCGGATGCTCGCTCGAGCGTTCAACAGCGGCAACCAGCCCGAGCAGCGCTGTCTCCTCCAACCCATCTGCGGGCTGGATGCGCACAAGTTCAGGATGTCCCAGGGTCAGCGTCCCTGTCTTGTCAACGATGATGGTATCGACCTTTTCGAACGTCTCCAGTGCTTCGGCGTTCTTGATCAGGATGCCGTTCGAGGCACCCTTGCCGGTTCCGACCATGATCGACATGGGTGTCGCGAGACCGAGCGCACAGGGGCAAGCGATGATCAGGACCGCGACGGCGTTCACGATGGCGAAGGCCATGGCCGGATCCGGTCCAAATATGGCCCAGATGATGAAGGTGATGATCGATATGGCGATCACGGTTGGCACGAAAACCGAGGACACAATATCGACGAGGCGCTGAATTGGCGCGCGCGAACGCTGGGCGGCCGCGACCATCTGGACGATCTGCGACAGGAGCGTTTCCGCGCCGACATGTGTGGCCTTCATGACCAGTGATCCGGTACCATTGACCGTCCCGCCAGTGACTCGCTCGCCTTCAGTTTTCTCCACGGGGACCGGCTCCCCGGTGACCATGGATTCGTCGACCGGGGATCGTCCCTCGATCACTTCACCGTCGACCGGGATTTTTTCGCCTGGGCGAACGCGCAGGTGATCGCCAGCCCTGACTTCGGCAAGGTCGACTTCCTCGTCACTGCCGTCCCCGGCGATCCGGCGGGCGGTCGGTGGAGTGAGTTCGAGGAGCGCCCGGATTGCGCCAGAAGTGGCATGGCGGGCGCGTAGTTCGAGCACCTGTCCGAGAAGGATGAGTGTGACGATCACCGCGGCGGCCTCGTAGTAGACCGCGACCGTACCGCCATGCCCTCTGAAGGAATCAGGGAAAATACCAGGTGCGACGCTCGCGACCAGCGAGTACAGGTAGGCGACCCCGACCCCCATGGCGATCAGGGTGAACATATTGAGGCTACGGCGTTTCACCGAGTCCCATCCACGGGCAAAGAAGGGCGCGCCGGACCAGAGAACGACCGGTGTCGCCAGACCGGCCTGAAGCCAGACACCCCAGGATGGGTCGACCCAGCTTCTGAGTGGACTACCGGGAATCATCTCCCCCATGACAAAGGCAAGCAGCGGCACCGATAGCGCCAGGGCAACCCAGAAGCGCCGTGTCATGTCATCGAGTTCGCTCGTATCCTGTTCGGCGGTTACTGTTTCCGGTTCGAGTGCCATGCCGCAGATCGGACATCCTGTGTTCGACATTTCGCGAACCTGCGGATGCATCGGGCAGGTCCAGATCTTGCCAGCATAATCGGCAGGGACATTGTCATAGGCGTCGTCAGGTTTCTCAGCTACCGCATTGTCATGATGATGACAGGCATGGTCATGATGAGGTTGCTCGTTGTTGCTCATGGCTCTGACCTTTCGGCAGGGATGGAGACAGACGGTTTTGATCTTCAGACCGTTTATTGATCAGCCGATATGATCAATCCGAAACACTGGATATAATACCCTGACGGGGTATGTGCAATGCAACTCCGAACAGGATTTTCGCCCCTGTTCGAACTACGGAGCGGTGGGCCGCCGTCTTCGCATGCTAGTCTGACAGCCTGCCCGATCTGCGCCGCCAGCGTTTGAGTTTCAGGGCTGGTTTCTCCACCAGGTGCCAGGAGGTGCCAGCGCATAACAGCACAAGTGGTGTCGAGATCGCGAGGAGGAGTGCTGGAGGCATATCCCGGTTGGACATCAGGACGCTTTGCAGGACCGGATAGTGCCAGATATAGATGCCATAAGAATAATCGGGCATCCTTGCGAAGCGGTATGAAGGACGTGCAACCAGCCCAAATTGCATGAGACACGCAGCAAGAAGAAGATTGGCGAGCAATTCGCCAACCGCGCTCCAGCCGAACAGGAGAAACGCAGCCAGCGCCAGAAACATGCCAACAGGACCCGGTTGCCGCAGCTTTGGAAAGTGCCAGAGCACCATGCCGATCAGGAAAGCGGTCGTGAACCGGAACAGGGAAATGACACCCGACGGTAACAGGTCGGCCAACGGTGGATGCTGGATGGCAAGATAGGCAAGCTGCGAAGCGACAAGCAGCGCCACTGTTGTCCCAGGTCTTTTCAGTGCCCCCAGCATGAATCCGATTGCGGCGAGCAGATAGGCCAGGACTTCATAGCGTATGGTCCAGAGCGCCCCATTGAAGACCGGCTCGGGTGAAGCATGGAAAACCCCGCCGGGGCTTGTCAGTGGATCGCCCATAAGAAGGGTGCGTGTGACATAGGCCCAGGGCTCTGCCTGGCCGAGATACGCGATCCCGCGAGGCCTCCCGAAGAGCGGTCCAAAAACCAACAGAAGCGCGATTATCAGCAGGATGAAGGCAGGATATATTCTCAATAACCGTGATCGGGCGTAGCTGGCGAGTTCGTTCCGGGTCGCCAGACTCTTGGCAATCAGCAATCCGGAGAGGATGAAGAAGCCGTTCACCGCCAGATAGCTGAAGGTCCAGTCATGTATGCGTGTGGGTTCATACCCTGTCGGAATCATCCATGCATGGCCAACAAGCACAGCGCCTGCCAGGAACCATCGCAACAGTGTGAAATGGTTCGTACCGAAAAGCGGATCCTGTTGAGGACCCGCTCCGGCATCGTTTTCCGGGGCCACGGTCTACCGCCGCGACGCTCTTGAGGATGAATGCGTGTGAACGACATTCCAGGCAGTGCCGATCTTACGGAAAAGCATGGTCTGCTTGCCCGTCCGGTCGAGCCTTTCTCCGCTGGATGCAAGGGTGCCCGTGACGGTCGTATCTGCCACAGCCCAAGCGAAATTGTCGCCCTCGAAGTGGATATGAATATTTGAGAAGCCCAGGTCGAGATCCGGTATCGCGTCCTTTTCCGGTTCGACATGATTTTCAACGAGATCATCGAGGCCGGTATTCCCGCCACCGGATTCGAAATACCTTGCTCCGTCCCAGTCCTGGAAATGAGTGCGGAAAGGTTCGCCGTTTCCGTTTTCCCAGCCTGTCTCGACGGCATTGATTATGTCGAGAATTGCTCGCTCGTCAGCAGAGGCGGGCAAGGGATCATGGTGGCCATCAGAGTTGTCATGTCCGGCAGGAACACCTGTTGGTGTGTCGGGACCGGCATGGGTGTCCTGATCGTCCGCCGAACTGGAATTGCCAGCAGAACCATGATGCCCGTCCGAATTGTCATGCCCGGCAGGCTTTGAATCAGGCGTGCCGGTTTCAGCAGGCTCTGGTTCTTCAGGCGACGAAGTCGCGCTGCCATGATGTCCGTCAGCATTATCGTGGCCCTGGCCAGATTCAGATCCGCCACCATGATCGTGATCGTGACCCGGGCCGCTCGCTTCCGGCAGGCTCTGCACACCAAGACCATATTTGTAGACAATGGTTCCGCCCCACCAGGCGGTGACCGTGAGGAGTCCGGCAACGATCACCGCCGCAAACGTGAAGAGGGTGCCCGGAGCCGAGGCCCTGCGGACCCAGCGCCAGGCTGCGAGTGCGAGCAGGGCAAGACCGCTTGGGACAGCCCAGTTCCGGTGGGTTGTCATCGCTTCATGTGAGGGGCCGTCATGCGCGACGCTATAGTAAGCCTGAAAGCCTGCAGCGATGGTTGCAATGACCGCGACGGACGCCAGTGCCAGCATCCAATCTGCTGCCGGGCGGAGATTGTCACGCATACGCCCTGCAGGCAGGAAAAGTGTGCCGATATAGGCAAGGGCTGCCGAGACACCCAGGGCATAGGTAAAATGTACCAGGATAGGGTGGATGTTCGGTTCGATCAGGTTTTCCATAATGGCCTCCTAGTACCAGGTCCGGAGGCCGATAAGGAAAACCGCCTGGTTTGCCTCGCCGCCTGCGGCTTCAATCATGTCGCGGGTCCCGCCAAAAGCACTTTGCCATTCGACGCCGATATAGGGACCGAATTCGCGGCGAATATCGTAACGGAGCCGCACACCGGCATTGAGGCCGGTCAGACCCGTCCCAAGTTCGCGTTCAGGGATGTCCTGTGCGGAGAATTCTATCTCCGCCCGAGGCTGCAGCACGAGGCGTTGCGTCAGGTGCAGGTCATACTCCGCTTCGCCCCTGGCCGTCAGGTCACCGTCCGTACTGAGGAAGGCGGCACCATCGACTTCGAACCAGTAGGGCGCGAGCCCCTGAAGGCCAAGGACCGCATGGGTTCGCCCTTCCGGTTCAAGGTCCTGACGCAGACCCGCCTGAAGGTCGAAGTAACGGGTAATTGCACGCGACCAGAGCGCCTGAACCTCCGCGTCCTCTATCTTGCCGGCATCAAGGGATACATCGCCTTCTGTTTTAACCCAGAACTTGTTGATGTCGCCGCCATACCAGCCCTGACCATCCCAGAGCAGCGTGTCCTCATCGTCTGCAAACTGGACTTCGAGCCTGTCGGCCATGATCATGAAAGCCGGTTGAGCACCGCCTTCCGCCTGAATGTCCTTGCGAGCCTCGGTCATGGCTTCTTCGCCATAGATGGCTTCAGCCTGATTCCAGGGCGCCGTTTGTGGTGCGTCTTGTGCGAGGGCTGTTCCAGAGCCAATAAAGGAAAACGCGGTGAGCAGGGTCAGGCCTGTCGAACGGAAAGTCATGAGTGTACCTCCCCGTGATTCATGTTCTCATGATCCATGGACGCGGTCCCGGTGTCAGCCGGAGCTTCCGGGATCACGCTCACGACCTGCATCATGCCAGCGTGCATGTGGTATAGAAGGTGGCAGTGAAATGCCCAGTCGCCGACATGCTCCGCGGAGATGTCGACACTGACCTTGTCTGCCGGTTTCACGATCACCGTATGCTTGCGGGGAAGATGATGGCCGCCGCCATTGACGAGATCGAAGAACATGCCGTGCAGGTGGATCGGGTGCGGCATCATGGTGTCATTGATCAGGGTCAGGCGAACCCGTTCACCTTCATAGAATTTGATGGATTCGGTTACCTCGGAAAACTTCACGCCATCGAAGGACCACATATAACGTTCCATGTTCGAGGTCAGATGAACGACGATCTCCCGCCCGGGCGGTCTGTGGTCCTCGTTCATCTCAAGTGCACGCAACTGGCTGTATGTGAGCGTGCGGTGAGGAACGTCATCAAGACCAATCCCCGGTTCGTCCAGCCGGCTCATTGGCATGGCCGCGACATTGGCCACCCCTGGGCCGCGCTGAATGTCGGCCTCAAGCTTTCTGGCGGGCTGGACGGATGGTCCGTGCGGGTCCGGCTTCATGGCCATGTTGCCCATCTCGTGACCGCTCATGCCGCTATGGTCTTTGGTGCCGGACGTCATGTCCTCACTGGCATCATGATCCATGCCTGACACATTGCCATCGTCCATACCGGACATGCCGCCCATCATGCTGTGATCCATACCCATGTCCCGCATTGTGAGCATTGGAACCGCCCGCATCTCGGGTTCTTCTGCCCGCATTCCCGGACGCGGGCCCAGCGTAGCAACAGCCTGGCCTGAACGATCGATGGACTCTGCCACAAATGCATAGGCGCGTTCTTCGGTGGGCTCCACGATGATATCGTAGGTTTCAGCCACGCCCATCTGAAACTCATCGGTCTCGACAGGCTGTATGTTCAGCCCATCAGACTGAACCACGGTCATGGGCAGTCCCGGTATCCTGACATTGAACAGGGTCATGGCCGCGGCATTGACAATCCTGAGGCGAACTTTCTCGCCTGGTCGGAAGACCATGTTGAAATTGTCTTCTGTCGACTGGCCATTGATCAGATAGGTATAGGTTGCCCCTGTGACGTCAGCGAGATCACGCGGGCTCATGCGCATCTGTCCCCACATACCACCAAGACCTGTCGGTTCGGTGAGGGTCGGTTGATTGAAATTCAGGCTTTCGGCATTTTTCTTCAGCTTGCCGTACAGCCTGTGAGGGCTGGTAAAACTCCAATCGCTCAGAACGAGAACATACTCCCTGTCGTACGCGACAGGATCGGCATCCTTTGGGTCAATCACGATCGGACCATAATGTCCGAGCTGTTCCTGCAGACCGGAGTGAGAATGGTACCAGTAGGTGCCATTCTGCGGAATCCTGAATTTGTAACTGAACGTCTCGCCGGGCTTGATTCCCGGAAAACTGACTCCTGGAACACCGTCCATGTGAAATGGCACCAACAGTCCATGCCAATGAATCGAAGTGTCTTCATCCAGCCTGTTGGTGACGTTCAGCGTGACATCGTCACCCTCCCGGAACCGGAGCAGGGGAGCCGGCAGCGTGCCGTTTATGCCGGTCGCCAGGCCCGCCTTTCCGCCTATGCGCACCGGGAATCTCGATATATCCAGGTCGAATTCGGTGCCGGCGAGCGAGGGAATTCCGAGATTTCCGCGGCTCGCTGATCTCGCCCAAGCGGGCAGGAGGCTGGTAGCCCCGTAGGCAGCGCCAGCGCCTAGCGCCGTCTGAAGTAGATGTCTTCTATTGAACACGTTTGGTCTCCATGAATTGAGAATACGACTGAAACGGACTGCTTTCGCAGACGCTCATAAACTCAGCTCTGAAGACGGACCCTAAGTGTTACCGGTGTATGTGCGGGGTCTGGACTTTGCCAATTCTGGCCGATCGGTTCACCACGCTGGTCTGCATATGGCGAACCGAATCTGACTGGAATTTTGGAAGGAATGATCGTTGCTTTTGATAAACTCTGAATAGAATTCGGAGCGCTGTCGGCTTGAGCTACAGTCGCGATCTGGGCTGGACAATCATCAGTATCTTCGTCGCAGGGAATACTGTCCTCAAACCCGTGCATTTGATGGGCATCAAGAGCCATCGCGATGTTGTCAGTTGATCGTGGCAGAGCCTCTGGCGAACAGCCGCACAGAAGTTGGGACAGGCTGAAAAGCGCCGTTGCGATTATTGCTACAAGAGCATTCATATTCGCAACATATACCCCATGGGGGTTTGCGGCAAGGTGGTTTTCGAATAGTCAGGCCCCGACTATGAGCCGCTGGTGGGGTGCAGAAGCAAAGCGCCGGATACTGTCAGAGCAAACGCGGTTTGAGCGGGCAGATGGGCCCTGCTAGCGTAATTGGATACCCAAGACGTCGCCCGAGATCATCCAGCTTGCGGTGATGATGTATATCCGATTTCTGCCGTTGTGAGGCTTTCTCGCGGGACGATGCCTTCAGCCTCCCAGATGAAACCGAGAACTCTGTCGAGCTAGCTTTTCCGGTGCCAAGCTATATTCCATCTGCGCCTGGAGAGATAGGTTACCATGGCTATCATCCGGATCGTTCCAGGGTCGCGTGAGCTCGCACAGGCTCCAGAGCGCGACGACGTGGTCACGATCCTCCTCCCGAAATTCGCGAATGTGCAAGGTCATGTCAGATCAGCTTGTACGGATTCGGCCTCTGGTGCGCGACCGGCGGCTTGTTCCTCCCCGGCGTCCTGACAGATCCCTTCCAGACGGCGGTGG
>NVWP01000024.1 GCA_002733705.1 Henriciella sp.
GCGCATGTGCCGGGCAAGTTCCTGAACGCGGCGGCGACCGAAGCCAGCGAAGAAAACGAGCGCCAGCTCATTCGCATGACCACAAGCGAAGGTCATGACATCGCCTATGCTCAGGTGGCGGGCCTTGTCGCGCGCCGCATCCTTTGTGACCTGGAGATCGGTCAGAATGTGGGCCGGGGTGAGCGTTTTGGGCTTATTCGCTTCGGCAGCCGTACAGACATCTATCTCGACAAAGGTCTCGACGCGACCGTACAGGTTGGCCAGACCATGATCGCAACGGATGTGACCTCGCCCTTCTTCGCGCCGTTGAAGCTGGCGCTGGTACTGGCAGTGTTCGCCGCCATCCCGATCATTCTTTACCAGCTCTGGAGTTTTATTGCACCGGGCCTCTATCAAAATGAAAAAAAAACTTTATTGCCATACTTAATCGCAACCCCATGCACAAGAAGCCACTCCCCCGGCTGAATATTGGCGCGCCGCACCAGAGACACATAAGCCGTCAGATAGGCTGACCCGACCGAAGCCGCCGACGCAAAATCAAGGTGCTGAGGTATCTTCCTCACCGTCGCCGCGCTGTAGGTGTTGTACTCTGCGAACGCCCCGCCGAGCCGGCTCGTCACGACCCGGTCGCCAACCGCAAACCCGCTGACGCCATCGCCCAGCGCTGCAATCTCCCCGGAAACATCGCCGCCCGGGATGAACGGCAGATCCGGTTTGTGCTGATACCCGCCCTGAGTCATCAAAAGGTCGGGAAAACCAAGGCTCCCTGCGCGTATCTTCAGAAGGATTTCGCCCTTGTCCGGTTTCGGCACGGCAATCTCATGCAGTCCGACGCCCTTATAGTTTTCACCCAGTTCGACGACCTGCAGGGCTCTCATTTTTTCCGGAACACTCATCGCCTTGCCTCCTCACGCACAAATCCTGTTTGCGCCAATCTAGAGAGCCGCCGCCCTCCCCGCCATCATGACGTCGCGGCCCCTTTCTGCGCCGGCTCGCAAAGACGCCCAAAACCCGCTAAGCGCCGGAGCATCCATGCGCGCGCTCTCAATCCTCCTTCATAGTCTTGCCGGCGCGGCCATCGCGATGAGCGCCTGGCTGCTTGCGCCGACCGGCCTCTTTCTGCTGACACTCGCCATGGGCGCGGTTCTCTATGCCCTCGCCGTCATCGATTGGCGCAGCTTTATCCTGCCCGATCCGCTGAACGCCCTGCTTGCAGTGCTCGGTCTCGTCATGGTCTGGCAGCACGCGCAAGATGTGTGGCTGGACCATCTCATCGGTGCAGCCGCCGGCTATCTTGTCCTTCTAGCCATTGAGCTTTTCTACCGGCATGTCAGAGGCGTGGACGCCCTCGGCCGCGGCGATGCAAAGCTGGCCGGCGCGCTGGGCATCTGGCTTGGCTGGCAGGGCCTACCTTTCCTTTTCCTGATCGCTGCCGCCAGCGGCCTCATCGCAGTTCTTGTCTATGCTGGTCTCATGCGCCGTCCGGTCACGACCGCCACCCCCATCGCCTTCGGCCCATGGATCGCATTATCCGGATGGATCTGCTGGCTCGCCCTTCCGCGCGTTCTGCTCATATAAAAAACCCGGCCTCCCACAAGAGAGGCCGGGAATTGATTCAACAGGGTCGGAATACCGCCTTTTTACGCGTCGCGGTCCCATTTGCGCAGGCCTGGCAGGGCGTTCAGGAAGTCACCCAGCCCGCCATCATCCAGCCGGAAGCAGCCATCATCGACCTTGTCCGTGACGCCAGCTTGCTTGAGCAGCGGGTCTGCCCCGCCCGTCAGGCCGATGAACTTGCCATGGGCCAGCGCGTCGGTAACGAAATCACGCGCGGGCGGCATGTCCGCCAGTGTTTTGGCGCCCTCTTCCGACAGGACCAGCGCCACAGCATCATAAAGCACCGACGGGCCACCATCGACCTTCTCGCCCGCCGCGACATGGCTGCCATCGCTTAGCGTGACACCGCCGACCTTCGGGGCGACAAGCACGGTGAGCGCGCCTGCCTCCGTCATGGCCTCCTGCAGCGACTTTAGGAGATCAGCATCGCTGCCATCGCCCACCAGAATACCAAGCTTGCGGCCCTTGAAGTCCTTCGGGCCGTTCTTGATGATGCTGAGCGCGTCCGACACCTTAAGGTCCGTGATCGGCTCACGCGCCGCTTTGGCAGGCTCCGGCAGCTCCAGGCCCAACCCGTCGGCGACGCCGCTCGCAAGATCCTCATCGATATTGCGCAGATGAGAGAGCATACGCTTGCGCACGCGCATCTCCTGACACTTGGACAGCTCGAAGGTGAGCGCATTTGCGATATGCGTCTGCTCAGTTTCTGTCTGACTCATATAGAATTGCCGCGCCTGGCTGTAATGGTCGGCAAAGGTCTCAGAGCGCGTCGCCACTTTCTGCCCGCTCACCTCTTCAGGATAGTGGCGATAGCCATTCACCGGGTCTTCACGCGGACCGCCATCCTCTGTGCCCCAGCTATTGGGCTCGTAATTGGCCCGGCCCGTGGGATTGCGCATCGCCATATGGCCGTCCTGCTGGAAGTTCCGCATCGGGCATTTCGGCGCGTTGATCGGGATATGGGTAAAGTTCGGCCCGCCAAGACGCTTGGTCTGCGTGTCGAGATAGGAGAAATTGCGCCCTTGCAGCAGCGGGTCATTGGTGAACCCGATACCCGGCACGACATTGTTCGTGCAGAAGGCGACCTGTTCTGTCTCGGCAAAGAAATTGTCCACGACACGGTCGAGCACCATCCGTCCGACAATGCGAACCGGCACCTCTTCTTCGGGGATAATCTTGGTGGCGTCCAGCACATCGAAGTCGAACTTCTCTGCGAACTCTTCATCGAAAAGCTGCATGCCAAGCTCCCATTCGGGATAATCGCCGGTCTGGATCGCATCCCACATGTCGCGGCGGTGGAAATCCGGGTCCGCGCCATTGATCTTCAGCGCCTCGTTCCAGACGACCGACTGAAGGCCATGTTTCGGCTTCCAGTGGAACTTCACGAAAGTCGATTTGCCCTCGGCGTTGATGAGGCGGAAGGTGTGCACACCAAAGCCTTCCATGAAACGCAAGGAACGCGGGATCGTCCGGTCGGACATGATCCACATTACCATGTTCATCGCTTCAGGGCTCAGCGAGATGAAGTCCCAGAAATTGTCATGCGCCGTCTGCGCCTGCGGGAAGCCGCGGTCCGGCGCTGGTTTGGCAGCATGGATAAGGTCGGGAAACTTGATCGCATCCTGGATGAAGAAGACCGGGATATTGTTGCCGACAAGGTCCCAATTGCCCTCGCTTGTATAGAATTTGGTCGCAAAGCCGCGCACGTCGCGGGCCACATCCGGTGACCCCTTATTACCCGCCACTGTCGAAAAGCGCGTAAAAACAGGCGTCTTTTCGCCTTTCTTGAACACGGCCGCGCGGGTGATGTCCGAAAGGTCGTCAAAGCACTCGAAATAGCCATGTGCCGCAAAGCCGCGCGCATGCACGACGCGCTCGGGAATGCGCTCATGGTCGAAATGGAAGATTTTCTCGCGGAAATGAAAATCATCCATCAGCATCGGGCCGCGCTCGCCCGCTTTCAGATGGTTCTGGTCATCGGAGACCGTTACACCCTGCTGCGTCGTCAGGGCCTCGTAGCCTTCTTCGGTGGTCTGGTGCGGCGCACCATTCTCGTCGATCGGAAGATCGTCCTTGCTCGCCATGCTTGTGTCTCCTTGAGGTCGACACAAGCCAAGTCCCCGCGAGCGCGGAAGTTCCTGATCGCGGAAGACATAGACGCTGCAAAGGGCACTATTCGCGCGCAAAGTTAACCGAAGTGAACGCGCACGGCTTTGATGTCAGGCCCGGCCGCCCTGCACCGCAACCAGCGGCGAGCGCGCCGTCCTTGGCTGAGAGATCGCGAGATCGGGCATGTCGATCACCAGCTCGGCCATAAGAAAGTCCGAGGAGATCGAGAGTAAAAGCTCTGCAAGCTCCTCATCTGGCGCCTTGGCCATCAGCCAGGTGAGATGCAGCTCGAGAAGTGCACGGTCACAAAGCTGGGCGGCTGCAAGTGCGGCGATAATCGACAACTCATCGCTCGCCAGACGGGCGCATCCCGGCATGGCAAGGCTAACGGTCCGCCGGCCGGAATGACCGACATGGCGGGCAAATTCCAGCATGTCGTTCAGAACGCGCGGTCCATTGGCAGGCCCGAACGCGCGCCCAAACCCATTAACAATGGCGCAGCATCCCGCGCCACCTCGCGCGCATGCGCGAAAGCCCCAGATCGCGATCCCCGCACCGATGCCGAGATCCGGCAGATAAACATCATCCATAAGCTGTGAAGACATGGAAGCTCCGTAAAAAAGCGGCTGCGGCCCCGATAAGGTTTGAGGGAGGAAACAAAGACAAACCGGGACCGCAGCCAGTGGAGTGACCAGGCAGCGGAGGTCAGGCTACCCGGTCTGGCAAGGCTTCAAGATTCTCGATTTCGGTCCGCAGCCAGCGATAGTGACGCTCGACGCTGGCCGCTTCCCTTCTATCTGCATGAGCGTCCCCGGCGATTTCATCCCGCCAGGCCCGCAGCGCTTCCAGCTGTGACCTCAACCATCCGATGGTTTGCAACTCGGCGATATCCAGGCGCATCCTCTGCCTCCAGCTTGCAATCGTTACGGGACCAATTTGCGATCCATTCTCATTCGCACACGATCACACCATGTTCGCTCTTGCAAGTCATTCTCAATACATTTCGCAAAGTTCATGCAGGCGTTACGCTTCCAGGCGGAACGCAGACACCCGGCAGCCTGTTATTTAGGACAAGGCCTATGGCGACATAGCTGAGAGCCAATTGGAGGACCCCCATGAAGAACCGCCAGGACGAAGACGCCCGTAGCGGCACGCTTGATGAAAAGGGCGAGCCGAGAACCACGGCATCGACGCACGAACAGATCGAAAAGCAAAAAGCTGTGCGGCGCACCGGCGACTTCCCCCCTCCCCCGGCCGACCGGGACGAGGATGTCGATCAGGAAGTCGAGCGCGAGAGCTGGGACAGGTTGAAAGCCGGACCGCGCAACAATCCGGACAAACCGCCTTATGATGGCATCGACTGATACCTAGCGGAGGACAGATAAGGTTTCGCGCGCAATCACGCTCTCCTCATCGGCGGGAATTACAAGCGTGCGCACCTTTGCGCCGGTGTCGTGCACAGATCTCTTTCCCTGCCGGTTGGCGGTGTCATCCAG
>NVWP01000025.1 GCA_002733705.1 Henriciella sp.
TGATGAAAGAATACTCCATCGGGCATATGTCGCGCCGGACGGGCGTGAAGGTGACAACGATCCGCTACTACGAAAGCCGGGGCCTGATACCGTCACCGGCGCGGACAACAGGTGGGCAGAGGCGCTACGATGAAGCGGCGCTCGAACGGCTGGCCTTCCTGCGCCACGCACGGGAACTGGGCTTCGGTCTCGATGATATCGCCGATCTGATGGCCTTGGCAGAAGCCCCGTCAGAGGATTGCGCACCTGCCCATGAGATCGCACGCAAGCAGCTCGCGGCGGTGGACCGGCGCATGATCATTCTCGCGCAGCTTCGGGAAGAGCTGGTTCGGATGGCTGACGCGGATGATCCCGGCCATGCGGGGAAGTGTCGCGTCATCGAGGTTCTGGGGGATCACCGGCTCTGTATTGGTGCGCACGAAGCGTCGGGTGCCGCCCCAAGTTTTTCCGCTCCCTAAACCGTTATTTTATTTTGATAAATGACAAAACTAAACCGTTTTTGGCACCGGCGATAACCACCATTTTGGATGACTTCCAATGCCCTTACAGCGGAAATCAGGGCGGGTCTCATGACAGTGCACGCCACGATGAAACCGCTGGAGATGTCTGCGGGGTCGCGCCCGAAAACGTCGCCATGTTCATCGAACTCTCCCCCTCTGCCAATTCTGCACCCAAGCAGGCCTGAAGCGCGTTCGTTCCATCAGGTAAGGGCTCCCGAGGCTGACTTCGCATGCTGCCCATGAGCCGTTTCGACAAGCGAATGATGCCCTCCTTGTCGGGGTGCGAACCAGCGGTGCAGGGCGGGCATTACGAGCAGCGTCAGCACGGTTGATGAAACCAGCCCCCCGGTCACCACCGTGGCGAGCGGGCGCTGCACCTCGGCACCGACGCCGGTGGCGAAGAGCAATGGTGCCAGCCCCAGCGCCGTCGTCATGGCGGTCATCAGGACCGGGCGCGCGCGCAGCCCTGCGGCTTCGATGGCCAAAGCGTCCAGATCGCGCCCGGCACGCGCGAAGTCATCCATGAAACTGACCAACACCATGCCGTTGCCCAATGCGATGCCGAACAACGCGATAAACCCGACCGTGGCGGGAACCGACACCGGCAATCCTGCAAACCAGAGCGCCAGCGCGCCGCCGGTCAGCGCCAGGGGGATGTTCAACAAGATGAGGATCGCTGATTTCAGCCTTCCGAAAGTCACCAGAAGGATCAGCAGGACGATGCCCAGCGTGATCGGAATGACCACGGCAAAGCGGGCGTTCGCCTGTTGCTGAAGCTCGAACTGACCGCCCCAGACCAGACGATACCCGGGCGGCAGCTCCAGTTGAGCGTCAGTCAACTTCTGCGCTTCGGCAACGAAAGATCCGATATCGCGGCCGCGCACGTTGGACTGGACCGTGATAAAGCGTTCGCCATCCTCGCGTGTGATCTGGCGCGGACCGATTACTGTTCCGATATTGGCAACCGTCTCCAGCGGCACCCGCGCTCCGGAGGGCGATTCCAGCACGATACGGCTGATCGCCTCGGGTGTGTCGCGGCTATCTTCGTCAAAACGAACCATGATCGGAAACTGTCGCACACCCTCGAACAGGGATCCGGCCTCGGCACCGCCTACGGCTGCACGCAGCGCATCCAGCGCATCCTCGACATCAAGCCCGTAGCGGCCAAGGGTTGACCGGTCCACAGTCACCACAAGCTGCGGGGCACCGGTAATTTGGTCGGCCTGCACCTCGGCTGCTCCTTCGACCTGTTGCAGCAGCGATTGCAGCACCTGTGATCGCTGCAACAGGATTTCGGAATCCGGTCCGAAAATCTTGACGGCCAGTTCGGCACGCGTGCCGGTCAGCAATTCGTCGACGGACATCGCGATGGGTTGGCCGATATTCACCACAATCCCCGGATAGGATTCCAGGTCTTCCGAAATCGCGGTGCGCAGTCCTTCCGCAGACAGTCCAGGGCGCCACTGCTCGACCGGGTTCAACTCGACAAAGGCTTCCGCGCTATTGGTCGGGTCGGCATGTGCGCCGACTTCTCCCCGCCCGATACGGGTCACAATGGACTTGATTTCAGGGAAGTTCTTCAGCAGTCGCTTTTCTACCCGCGTTGTGGTTGCCATCGCTTCGGTGAGCGAAATCGAGGGTGCCATGGTCAGCCGCATCAGAATGTCGCCTTCCTCGAGCGATGGCGTAAATTCGGAGCCAAGCCGCGATCCCGCGAAACCGCCTGCAGCCAACAGCACACCACACAGGACGATCGCGAAAAAACGGTTGCGGACAAAGAACCCTGCTGTGCCGCTGATCATGGATGCAACACGTCCGGGCTGGTCCGGAGCTTTCTTGGTGGATCGGCGCATCACGAAAAAGGCCATTGAAGGCGCAATCAGGGCTGCATAGAAAAGCGATCCTGTCATGGCGAGTGCTGCCGCAGCGGCCAGGGGTCGGAATGTCTTGCCTTCGACGCCCTGCAAGGAAAAAAGTGGCAGGAAGACAACGATAACCACGGCAACCGCTGCGACCAGGGGCGCGATCACCTCAGCAGTAGAGCGGGCAACCAGCCAGCGCGGATCTTCCGACCCGTCGTCCTCCTGAAAGCCGCGGTCCACATTTTCGGAGATGACAATGGCACCGTCCACCATCATCCCGATGGCGATAGCGACGCCACCCAAAGACATCAGATTGGCGCTGATGCCGAGCATGTGCATGGCGATAAAGGCAAACCCTACCGAGAACGGTATCGACAGCACGACAACCAGGCTTGGACGCCATCCTCCGAGAAAGACGAATACCACCAACCCCACAAGCAATGCGCCCTGCCACAATGCCGTGGTCACAGTTGCGGCCGCCTTGTTTACCAGTGTCCCCTGATCGTAGTAGGGGACTGCCTGCACGCCCTCCGGCAGGCTGGCGTTGATTTCCTGAAAGCGCTGCTGCACCCGTGCGATCACATCGGATGTATTGGTGCCATAGAGCTTCAAAACCAGACCCGCAACGACCTCCCCCTCGCCGTTTGCGGTTGCAAGTCCCTGACGGACACCCCCGCCCACGGTGATATGGCCAAGGTCGCGCACACGCACGGTGCGTCCGTGTTCAACGGTAACGACAATCTCAGCGAGGTCTTCGATCGTTCGGGCAAGCCCGACCCCGCGTACCGTGTATTGTTCGGACCCTATTTCGAGAAATTGCGCGCCTTCTGTCTTGTTTCCACGCCCCAGCGCGCTGATCACATCGGCAATCTGGATATCATAGGCGAGCAACGCATCGGGATCGAGCCTGACCTGATACTGTTTTTCGTAGCCGCCGAGGGACAATACTTCCGTGACACCCGGAACGGTTTGCAACTGGTATTTGATGATCCAGTCCTGGATTTCACGCATCTCGACAAGGTCGCGTTCGCCGGTTTGGTCTTCCAGACGGAAATACAGGATAATGCCAAGCCCGGTCGATATCGGCCCCATTTGCGGGTCGCCAAATCCCTCGGGGATGTTGCCACGCGCCTCGGCAAGCCGCTCACCCACCACCTGGCGGGCGAAATAGACATCCGTGCCGTCCTCGAAATAGATGTTTACCACCGACAGTCCAAAATTCGAGACCGAGCGCATGTTCTTGAGTTTCGGCAGACCCGACATTGCCGTTTCGATGGGGTAGGTCACATAGCGTTCAACCTCTTCCGGTGCGAGCCCCTCGGTTTCGGTGAAGACCTGGACCAGCGATGGCGTCACATCCGGAAAGGCATCGACAGGCAAGGCGCGAAACGCAAAAAGCCCGCCAATCGTCATCGCAAAAGCCGCGATGGAGGCCAAAAGCCATCCGCCGGCGATGCGGTGCATAAAATCGGTCATGATCAGCTATCCTAATGTCCGTGTCCGTCGCCAAAAGCGTCTTTTTCAAGCTGGGCTTTGAGTGTGAAGGCACCGTCAGAGACAAACAGGTCGCCTTCCTCCAGCCCGGTGCGGATTTCGACATAGCCGCCAGCCGTTGTGCCGATCATGACGGGGCGCGGTGCGAAACCGCCGTCCACCGGGACAAAGACGGACGAGCGCCCCTCTACCAGTTGCACGGCGGATTGCGGGACGCGCAGCACTTCCCTGGCATTGCCAACGCTGAGATCTGCGATCACGAACTGCCCGGGGGTCAGGGCCTTGTCCCTGTTATCCACGATCACACGCGCCGTCGCCGTGCGCGACACTTCATCAATAACCGGTAGAATAAAGGCCACCGTTGATTGTGCGATGACGTCGCCTGCGTCTGATTTCAAGGCGACGGGTGCGCCAACGCGAACGCGGCTGATRTCCTGTTTGTAAACTGCGATATCGGCCCAAACCACGCTGTCRTCGACAATCGTGAACAGCACCTTGGCGCTGGAATCCCCGGCTGTTACCGTTTCCCCCAGTGTCGCCGCACGTCGTACAATTGTTCCCGCAAGTGGTGCAGTCAGATAGGCATTGGCATTGTTGCCATCCTGAGCAGCGGCTATTTTTTCGAGAGCGGCGTGATCAATTCCGACGGCATGCAGTTCGGTTTCTGCGGCTTCACTTTCGGTCTTTGCCGATTCATGCTCTGCGCGGGCCGTTTGGACATTCGCCTCGGATGTGATTTTTTGCGCCCACAGACCTTCCAGGCGTTCCAACGCCTGTGCGGCAAGGACTTCATTTGTTTGCGCAATGATCCATTGCGATTTCAACCCTGCAAGCTCGCGGCTTGTGATCAGTGCCAGCGTATCTCCATAGGCAACGGTGTCGCCTTCACCAACCAAAAGCCGGTCGATGACTCCGCTCACTTTGGGCGTGACATTTGCCATCCGGTCCGCGTCAAAGCGGATTTCTGCTGGCAGACTAAGGGATTCGCCCA
This sequence comes from Henriciella sp., assembly GCA_002733705.1. Lineage (GTDB taxonomy): Bacteria > Pseudomonadota > Alphaproteobacteria > Caulobacterales > Hyphomonadaceae > Henriciella. The sequence goes on from NVWP01000025.1 coordinate 4,848, forward strand.
AGGCACCCAATTCAGCTTGCTCGAGCAGGATTCCGGCCTCTTTCGCGACTTCGGGGGTCAGTTTAACAACATCGCCACCGCCTTCATCGCCGTGTGCGCCTTCAGCTTCGCCTGCATGATCGTCATCGCCATGCGCATCCTTGGCTTCGCCTGCATGATCGTCATCGCCGTGCGCATCCTTGGCTTCACCTGCGTGGTCGTCATCGCCATGCGCATCTTTGGCTTCACCTGCGTGGTCGTCATCGCCATGCGCA
>NVWP01000012.1 GCA_002733705.1 Henriciella sp.
GCAGAGGCCCGGTGCCGGCCGCCATTGCGCGCCAGCGTGCCCAGTTTGCCGCTGACGGGCGCCGGATGCTGGCCCGGCAGGGCCGCCTCTAGGGGCAAGGCATCTCATCGGCGCAATCCGGCCTCTCCCGCTTGGCGCATCGACCTGCATCCGATATGACGCAGACGAGAGTCGGCGGCGGGGAGAAAAGCATGCGGGTCAGACGACTTGCCGGACTGGTCGGTGCCTGTGTGGCCGCCTGGATGCTGTGGGAGACCATTACCCCCATCATGCGCCAGATCTCGCTCGGCAGTGACCTTGCGACCGAACTTCTCAACCCGCCCGTCGCCTTGCTGCGCGTCATTTCAACGGCCCTGCTCATTATTGGCGGGGGTCTGGCGCTGGCCGCCATCCGCGGGGCCGTCTGGGTGTTTTCTGCCGGCGCCCTGGTCTTTGCCCTGATGACCGGGGCGATGGTCGCGCTTGGCGCCGATTATACAGTCTGGCGCGACGAGGCGATCCTGGCGCCCTTTCTCCTGGTGATCTGCGGTGTGCTGACCTTCTCTCCGCGCAAATGAGCCTTGCGCCTTGCCCGCATTGATTTCGCCCCGTCAGTGCTTAGGTTCGCGGGCAAGCAATCCTTGTTCAGACTTACAGGCAAAAATCCCATGTCAGACACTTACGATGTAGTGATTATCGGCGGCGGCCCCGGCGGCTACAATTGCGCGATCCGTTGCGGCCAGCTTGGCCTGAAGACCGCCATCATGGACAAGCGCGGCGTGCTCGGCGGCACCTGCCTCAATGTCGGCTGCATCCCCTCCAAGGCGCTGCTGCACGCGTCTGAACTGTTCGCGGCGGCCAAGAATGATTTCGAAGGGCTCGGCATCAAGACCGGCGGGGTCGAGGTCGACCTGCCGCAGATGATGAGCCAGAAGGAAGATGCCGTGAAGGGCCTGACCCAGGGCATCGAATTCCTGATGAAGAAGAACAAGGTCGATTACGTCAAAGGCTTTGGCCGCATCAAGGACAAGGGCGTCGTCGAGGTCGATGGCGAGGACGGCAAGCAGAAGACGCTGAATGCGAAGAATATCGTGATCGCGACGGGGTCTGAGCCGTCCACCCTGCCGAATATCGAGATCGACGAAAAGCGCGTTGTGACCAATACCGGGGCCATCGCGCTCAAGGAAATTCCCGAAAAGCTGATCGTTATCGGCGCCGGGATTATCGGGCTGGAGCTCGGCTCGGTCTGGTCCCGTCTTGGCGCCGATGTGACCGTGGTCGAATATCTCGACCGCGTCATGCCGGGCGCAGACGATGAGATCGCCAAGGAAGCCCAGCGCGTCTTCAAGAAACAGGGCCTTGAGTTCCGCCTTGGCCAGAAGGTCACTGGCGTTGAGCGGATGGACGACAAGGTCAAGCTTTTCATGGAGCCTGCAAAAGGCGGTGACGAGGAAACCCTCGAAGCCAATGCCATCATCGTCGCTGTGGGCCGCCGCCCCTATACCGAAGGGCTGGGCCTCGAAGCGGTTGGCGGCAAGACCGACAAGCGCGGCGTTATCGAGACCACCGATCACTTCAAGGTTGCCGACGGTGTCTGGGCAATCGGTGACTGCATTCACGGGCCGATGCTGGCCCACAAGGCAGAGGATGACGGCGCCGCCGTCGCCGAGCTGATCGCTGGCAAGGCGGGCCATGTCGATTATGACATGGTGCCGAGCGTGGTCTACACGAACCCGGAGATCGCCTGGGTCGGCAAGACCGAAGCCCAGCTGAAAGAGGCCGGCATCGAGTACAAGAAGGGCAAATTCCCCTTCCAGGCCAATTCCCGCGCGCGGACCAATCATGAGACGACCGGCTTTGTGAAAATCCTTGCCGATGCCAAGACCGACCGCATCCTCGGCGCGCACATGATGGGCGTCGGCGTCGGTGAGATGATCCATGAGGTCTGCGTCGCCATGGAATTCGGCGCGGCATCCGAAGACCTCGCCCGCACCTGCCACGCCCACCCGACCATGTCCGAAGCCGTCCGCCAGGCCGCCATGGGCGTCGAAGGCTGGACGATGCAGATGTAATAAGCCGGGCCGAGGGCGGGTGCGTGGTTTCCAGCGGCCCCGCCTGTCGCTTCATCCTTCGACAGGCTCAGGATGAGGTCGGGAAGGGGGGAGATAGGCATGCGGGATGCCGGTCCGGCGATCTGGATTTATATGCTCCGGTGTTCGAACGGGGCATATTACACCGGCACGTATCGCGGCGCCGACGTGACTGTGCGCGTCTATGAACACAACACCCGCAAGTTCGCGGATAGCTATACTGGCAGATATCTGCCGGTAGAGCTCGCCTGGTGCGCCGCCTCCGAATCCATAATCGACGCCGTTGCGTTCGAACGCCAGATCAAGGGGTGGTCGAGGGCCAAGAAAGACGCCCTCATCCGCGGCGACTATGATGCATTGCCAGCTCTGTCGCGAAACCGTCAGCAAAGAAATACCTCATCCTGAGCCTGTCGAAGGATGAAGCCAAGCAGCGCCGACGCTGGAGCCAACGAACAAAAAAAGGCCGGGCATTTCTGCCCGGCCTGAATAACTCGCTGGCGTAAGGCCTAGCTGGTTTTCTCTTCTTCAGCAGCCTCTTCGGCCGGAACTTCTTCAGCTTCGGCTTCTGCAGGGGCTTCTTCTTCAACAGGGGCGTTCTTGGCTTCTTCAGCCGCACGCTTTGCTTCTTCTTCAGCTTCCTTGCGGGCAGCTTCCTTCTCGGCCTTCTCTTCAAGGCGCTCTTTTGCCTTGGTGCCCGGCTCGCCCTTGTTCGGGTTGTTGCCGTGCGTCCACTCGTAGACTTTCTTGCCTTCGACTTCGAGGTTGCTCAGGAAGCGGGCGACGCGGTCGGTCGGCTGGGCACCCTTGCGGATCCATTCAGCAGCTTTCTCGGCGTCGATGTTCACGCGCTCTTCGGAGTCCTTTGGAAGGCGCGGATTGTAGGTACCGATCTTATCGATATAGCGGCCGTCACGCGGGGCGCGCGCATCGGCAACAACGACCCGGTAAAAGGGCCGCTTTTTAGAACCGCCGCGTGCGAGGCGAATTTTGAGAGCCATGGTGTATCTCCTTAAGTGTCTTATGGCGTCTTCTGGATTTAGTGCTCGCGGACTAGTGTCTGGCCGGGGCCAGACGCCGCTGCGCCTTCGCCTTGCCCGTAAGGGGCAAGACTTGGGCGTATTCGGTCGAGAAGATCATGACTGACCTCCCCGGATTTTCTCGTGGTGGCGAATGACTTCGGCCACGATGAAATTGAGGAATTTCTCGGCAAAGGCCGGGTCGAGGCCGCTATCTTCCGAGAGGCGTTTCAGCCGCTCGATCTGGCGCGCCTCGCGGGCCTTGTCGGCCGGCGGCATGTCATTCTGCGCCTTCAGCACGCCGACCTGCTGGGTCAGCTTGAAACGCTCCGCCAGCGTGTGGAGCAGGATCGCATCCATATTGTCGATGCTGGCGCGCAGGCGTTCGAGGTCTTCGAGCGGGGCGGTCACTTCTTCTTACCCCCGCCCATGCCGGGTGGCAGCTGGCCGCCGCCGAGGCCCGGAAGGCCGCCAGGCATGCCCGCGCCCTGGCCCATCTTGGCGATGTCCTTGGGGCTGACGCCTGCGCCGCCGAGGGCATTCATCATGCCCTTCATGCCGCCTTTCGACATCTTCTTCATCATGTCGGCCATCTGACGGTGCATCTTCAGCACCTTGTTGACATCGGACACTTCGACACCGGCACCGGCGGCCACGCGCTTGCGGCGGGAGGCATTGAGGAGGGCGGGTTTTTCACGCTCTTTCTTCGTCATGGAGGAGATGATCGCCTCCTGGCGCTTGATAACGCTGTCATCCATATTGGCCGCAGCCATGGCCTGTTTGGCCTTCTTGGCACCCGGCAGCATGCCCATGATGCCGCCAAGACCGCCCATTTTCTGCATCTGCTTGAGCTGTTCGGAAAGGTCGTTGAGGTCAAACTCCCCCTTGCGCATGCGTTTGGCCATGCGCTCGGCCTTTTCCTGATCGAGCTGGTCGCCGGCGCGCTCCACCAGGGAGACAATGTCGCCCTGACCGAGGATACGGCCGGCCACGCGTTTCGCATCGAAGGCATCAAGACCGTCGAGCTTTTCGCCCGTGCCGAGGAATTTGATCGGAAGGCCCGTGACGGCGCGCATGGAAAGCGCGGCGCCGCCGCGGCCATCACCGTCCATACGGGTGAGGACGAGGCCGGAAAGCGGCAGACGCTCATGGAAGCGGCGGGCGGTTTCCACCGCGTCCTGACCGGTTAGGGCGTCGGCAACGAGGAGGGTCTCTTTCGGCTGCGCGATCTTTGCGATCTCAGCAGCCTCAGCCATCATCTGTTCATCGATGGAGGTCCGGCCAGCCGTATCGAGGAAGACCACATCATGGCCGCCAAGCTTGGCCGCCTGAAGCGCGCGCCGGGCAATCTCTGCCGGCATCTGGCCTTCAACGATAGGAAGCGAGGTCACGTTCGGGCCGCACTGGCCCGCCAGAACGGCAAGCTGCTCCATGGCCGCCGGACGGCGCACGTCGAGCGAGGCGAGCAGGACTTTCTTCTTGTCGCGCTCAGCCAGGCGTTTGGCGATCTTGGCGGTCGTCGTCGTCTTACCCGAGCCCTGAAGCCCAGCCATCATGACGACAGAAGGCGGATTATCGACGCGAAGGCGGGTTTCTGCATCTTCGCCGCCCAGCATTTCAACGAGGCCGTCATGGACGATCTTGACGACTTGCTGGCCAGGTTTGACCGAGCGGATGACTTCCTCGCCAACCGCGCGTTCCTTCACCCTGGAAATGAAGTCCTTGACCACCGGGAGGGCGACGTCGGCCTCAAGCAGCGCGACGCGGATTTCCCGCAGCGCGGCGGTCACGTCCTTCTCGGACAGCGCACCCCGGCCGGTCAGCCCGTCAAATATACCGCCTAGGCGGTCTGTCAGCGCGTCAAACATCGCGTTACTCCCTGCTTGCCTGTCTCGCTACAGGTAAGCGCTCCATCATTATGCGCAAAGCGTTGCGACCCCGCTGAGCGAACATTCGCCGGGCGGGGGCTTCGCCGGGTTCTGAGCCCCGGAAAAGCGCGCTTTTTCATTTTGCGCGGAATTTGGGGTGCCTAAAGCACGGGCAGCCCTTTAAATCAAGGCCCGGAGGCGGCTCACCCGTCTTCGGCAAGCTCCTTCTCCAGCCGGGCAACCATTTCGGCAAGCTCATCGCCGACCACGGAGAAGACAATCACGTCGGCCCAGCTGCCATCGGCCATGCGCGAATACTGCCGCAATACGCCCTCACGCTGGACCCCCCAGCGTTCCAGCAGGGCGACGCCCCGTTCGCTGCGCGTCGACATCATCCATTCGACCCGGCGCGCGCGCCACTCAATTGCGCGGCGAAGCAGAAGGTAATGGATATGGCTGCTGGTCGTCCCGCCTCTCCAGGGTTTGTCGAGCCAGGTATAGCCAATGCGCAGGCGCCGGTGCGGCTTGTTGGGCGCAAGGAAGACGGCAAAGCCGATAAAGGCCCCCGTCTCGCGCAGGATGACGGCATAGCCCTGTCCTGTGCCAAGCGCTGGCATCCGCAGGATATGGTCGAAATAGGCGGCCAACGTGTTGCCAGCCGGTATGGTCGGCATCAGCCGCCAAAGCTCGTCGCCAACCCCGCGGGAGAGGAGGTCCGCGCGGTGGCGCTCGGCCAGCGGCTCCAGCCGGATCAGAGAAGTTTCCAGACCCGGGGCATCAAGGTTCATAAGCGCCTACCTCCACGGCCATAGCGGCCGGACGGCGCATAATACATGAAAGACGCAAGGACAGGCAGGCAAATTCGCCCGCCCGCCTTTACGACATGTCTGGCCTCAACCGGCCGCTTTCTCCGCCTCGAGCACGCGGGCCACCGCATTCACCACCGCGGCGATACGGATAGAGGCCTGGATCTGCTCTGAGGTGAAACCGGCCTTGCGCAGCTCTGCCTCATGGGCATCGAGGCACATGCCGCAGCCATTGACCGCCGAAACCGCCATGGAGAACAGCTCGAAGTCCGCCTTTTCGATACCGGGCGAGCCGATGACGTTCATCCGCAGGCGCGCCGGCAGCGTGCCATAGGTCTCGTTCTTCAGAAGGTGGACGGAGCGGTAATAGACATTGTTCATGCCCATGATCGCCGCCGCCGCCTTGGCTGCGTTGGCCGCCTCTTCAGACAGGTGGGCTTCGCCTTCTGCCTTCATGGCCGAAACGATGTCGGCGGTCCCGATGGCATAGGCGCAGGCGAGCATGCAGCCATATTTCTGCTGGTCGTTCAGGATCGTCTCATTGGCGAGCGAACCGATATTGAGCTTCAGATCCTTTGCATAGGACGGAAGGGCCGATTTGAGGGTGTCGATCGTCATCTGGAAACTCTCTGTTTCTGTCATTGAGAAGCCCTGTACGAGCGGGTGGCTCGCACCGCGCCGTACAGGGCTGTCAGGGAAATGGCCCGGCGGCAATATGGCCGGGCCGTCTGGGTCTTTACTCGGCTGCGACGTTCAGCACTTCGCCGCCAACCTCACGGTTGCACGGGCAAAGCTCATCGGTCTGCAGACCGTCGAGCACGCGCAGCGTGTCCTGCGGATTACGGCCGACATTGAGGTTGTTCACATAGACGTGCTGGATGACATTGTGCGGGTCGACGAGGAAGGTCGCGCGATAGGCGACGCCTTCTTCCTCATTGCGCACGCCAAGGCCATCGACGAGCGAGCCATTGGTATCTGCGAACTGCCAGATCGGCAGTTCGTTCAGATCCGGGTGGTCGCGGCGCCAGGCGAGCTTGACGAATTCATTGTCGGTCGAACCGCCGAGAACGACGCAGTCGCGGTCCTCGAACTCTTCGGCGAGACGGCCAAACTCGGCAATCTCGGTCGGGCAGACGAAGGTAAAATCCTTAGGGTAGAAGAAGATGACCTTCCACTTGCCGTGGAAGCTGTCGCGCGTGAGCTCTTCAAACGCGCTTTCGCCGTTCTGCTCATGCTTCATGAATTTCGGCTTTACGCCGACGACTTTGAAGTCTGGAAGTTGTGCGCCAATACCAAGCATCTGGGAGATCCTTTCAGGAATAGTTGATATGCATATATGCACGGTTAGCCCGTGTCGTATTGCCGGTTTGCATGTTAAATGACCCATAAACAAATTGATAAATACGATAGTTGATATAGAGCAGCCCTATGCATCTACCGACGCTTCGACAGCTCCAGTTTTTGTGCGCCCTGGCCGATGAACGCTCCTTCTCCCGGGCTGCCGATGCGTGTAATGTGACGCAGCCGACACTGTCCTCGGCGATCAAGGAAATCGAGGCGCTGCTGGGTGTGCAGCTTGTCGAGCGGGAGGCACGCGGCGCCTCTCTCACCCTGGCTGGGGAAGAAGCGGTCCAGCGGGCGCGCGCCATCCTCTCAGGCGCGGCCGATCTTGTTGCCAGCGCCCAGCAGGCAGGCGCTCCCCTATCCGGCCCGTTCCATCTCGGTGCGATCCCGACGCTGGCACCTTACCTCCTGCCGCGCACGGTTGCCGACCTGCGCAGCGCGCATCCGGAGCTGAAGCTCTATCTGCGAGAGGACCAGACCGACAGGCTGCTGGACGGGCTTCGCAGCCGCCAGCTCGATGCCGCCCTGATCGCCCTGCCCTGGAACACGCCCGGCATCGAGACAGAATTGCTGGGCGACGACGAATTCCTGTTCGTCGGCCCGAGGGATCATCCGCTTTCGATGGCCAGGACAATCCGGCCTGAGGATCTTGCGGGCGAGGATCTTCTGCTTCTGGAGGACGGCCACTGTCTGCGCGACCATGCCGTTTCGCTCTGCTCGCTCGACGCGGCGCGCGGCGGCTCCGATATCGGGGCGACATCGCTTGCGACACTGGTGCAGATGGTGGCTGGCGGGCTGGGTGTCTCGCTTCTGCCGCGCATCGCCTCTGAGGCTGGTGTGGCCGCTGGCGCCGATGTCACGATCCGCCCCTTCGAGACGCCGGTGATCGGGCGCCAGATCGGCATTGCCTGGCGCGCCGGCAGCTCCCGCGAGCGGGATGCCAAGCTGATCGGCGACGTGGTCCGCCGCGTTCTCTCACAGAGCGCGCCCAACCGGGCCGCGCCTGTCCGCAAGGAGCTGGCGAACCTCTGAGCCCTATTTCAGCATCGTGCGGTCGATATCGGCGGTAGTATTATCCTCAGCCATATAGACGCGCTCGTCGAACTCGCCTTCCCACTTTGCAACCACGGTCGAGACCGCCAGGTCGCCGGTGATGTTGGTCAGCGTTCGCATCATGTCGAGCAGCCGATCAAACGCGAAGAGCGGCGCAAGGATGAGAAGCATCTGGTCCGGCGTCGCCCCGATCACACTGAGCGTGGTGGTCGCAAGGAACAGGCTGACCGATGGGATGCCAGCGGTCCCGATGGAAACCAGCGTCGCCATGATCGCAACGGTGAAATACATGCCGATGTGGACGTCGATGCCGAGCGCCTGCGCGGCGAATAACGCAATCAGGCCCTGATAGAGCGCTGTGCCGTCCATATTGATCGTCGCGCCAAGCGGCAGCACCGAGGATGCGACCGGCTTGCTGACCCCGAGATTGTTCTCCGCCACGCTGATCGTGACAGGCAGTGTCGCGCTGGAGGATGAGGTCGAGTAAGCGACCATCTGCGCATCGGTCACCCCACGGAAGAAAGGCAGAAGCGGCAGCCGGGCCACGACCTTCAGCAAGGTGCCATGCGTGATCAGTATGTGAAGGACGCAGGCGAGATAGACCGACAGCGTCATCATGCCGAGCGCGACCACGACATCGAGACCATATTCGGCCATCACCCAGGCCATCAGCGCCAGCACGCCAAACGGGGCGACTTCCATGACGATCAGGGTCAGCTTCAAGATGGCTTCAGCGCCGGAATTGAAGACATCTGCGATGGGCTTGCCGGCTTCACCGGCCAGAAGGATACCGATGCCGAACATGATCGCGAAGAAGATGATCGGCAGGACATCGCCATTCACCATGGCCTCGACGATGTTTGTCGGCACAATGGCGAGGACCGTTCGCATGATCTGTTCGAACACGCCGACTGTTTCCATCGCCCCGCCACTTTCCAGCTGGGCGCGCGTTGCCTCGATCTGGTCCTGGCTAACTGCGCCGACGTCGAAACCTGCGCCGGGTTGCAGGATGGTCCCGATGATGAGGCCAATGGTGACGGCGACGAAAGTGGTCACCATGTAGATGCCGATGGCCCTCCCGCCGAGACTGCCGAGCTTTTTCGGGTCGCCCATGGCGAGGACGCCAGAAACAAGGGTCAGGAAGATAAGCGGGACCACCAGCATCCGGATCAGGTTCAGGAAGAGGTCGCCGAACGGTTTGAAATAGGAAGCTGCCTGCGAGGCGCCTTCCTCTGAGAGCCCGTAACGGAAGCAGAGTCCGATCAGCGTGCCGAGCACAAGCCCGATCATCACGCGCTTCCACAGATCCATTCTGAACCAGGCTTTCATGGTGACCCCTCTTCTCAACCGAAGCGCCGACCCTAGACCGCGCCGAGGCGGAAGCAAACCCCGCGAACGCGTGCGCAGCACTTCGACGTTTCATGCCCAACCGATTGGCGCTACAAGCACGTTTAATGACCTGGATCGACCGTCTCGCAACCGGCTGGAAAGCCTGGATCATCCTTTTCGCGCTGACCATGACGGCAGCCGCGCCCGGCGTGTTCAACCTGCCGGCACTGGACCGGGACGAAAGCCGTTTCGCGCAGGCCTCGAAACAGTATCTGGAGACCGGCGACTATATCGCCATCCGCTATCAGGATGAGTTCCGCAACAAGAAGCCCGCCGGCATTCACTGGCTGCAGGCAGGGTCAACCGCCGCCTTCGGCGAGGGCGAGCATCTCGACATCTGGACCTATCGCGTGCCGAGCTGGATTGGGGCCGGCCTTGCCGTTCTTGCCTGTTTCTGGCTTGGCATACCCGCCATCGGGCGGCGGGCGGCCTTTATCGGCTCGGCACTTTTCGGCTCCAGTCTCCTCCTGACCTCTGAGGCTCACATCTCCAAGACCGATGGCGTGCTGGTCTTCCTCATCACGCTGGCCATGGGCTGCCTGGTGCGCCTCTATCTGCGCAAGGACAATGACAAGCGTCTCGCGCTCGCCTTCTGGATCATTCATGGCGCGGGCTTCCTCATCAAGGGGCCTGTCATTTCGCTTGTTGCGGGCATGGCGATCCTCATTCTCTGGCTGTGGGACCGGCGCGATTATCAGTGGATGAAGTCGCTCGCCTGGTGGCCCGGCCCGCTGATCAGCGTGCTCATGGTGCTGCCCTGGCTGATCCTCATCCAGATTGCCACCCATGGGACATATGTCGAAGGCGCGGTCGGCAAGGATCTGAAGGACAAGCTGGTTTCAGCCTCTGAAGGCCATGGCGGACTGCCCGGCTATCACCTTCTGCATCTGCCGGCCTGGTTCTTCCCCGGTATATTGCTGATGGTCCCGGCTGTGGTGCTCTGCTGGCGATATCTACGTCACCGCACACTGGAATCGCTTGGCGATGTGGACCGCGACGCGCTGAAATTCCTCGTCGCCTGGGCGCTGACGACATGGATATTCTTCGAACTGCTGCTGACCAAGCTCAGCCACTATATCCTGCCGGCCTACCCAGCCTTCGGTCTTCTCTGCGGCTGGGCGGCGGTCAAGCTGATGGAAGACGCCCGCGCGCCAGTTTCGCGCTATCTCTCGACGATCCTCTTCCTGATTGGCGGTGTGGCCCTTGTTCTGTTCACCTCCCCCTGGGCGGTCGATCTCCTGCAGGCCGACAAGATTGGCGATTTCCGCACAGCCAGTGAGGCCGATGTGATGGCCCAGTGGGGCGGGGCGCGCGACTTTCCGCTCTGGCTCTGGGTGCCGGGTGCCCTGCTTGTGCTTCTGGCTGCTGGTGCGATGGTCTTCCGCCGGGTCGGGATTGCCGTCACCGGCGGCGTGCTGGCCGCGCTGCTGCTCGGCTGGCAGGCACGTATCTTTGTCCTGCCCTCACAGACCTGGATCCAGGCGACCGAGACCGCAAAGCTCGCCCTCGCCGATGTCTGCGGCATCCCGCGCACCGATTGCGGCGAGCGGCAAGGTCCGGACCGCGTGCTGGCGCTTGGCTATGCCGAACCCTCCTATGTGCTGACTCTCGGCACGCAGAACCTCCATCCCCCGGAAACGCCGACAGACCTTCCGGACGACATGTCGGCCTATCCTGTGGTCTACCTGGTCAATCTGGAGGACGAGGAAGCCGAAGCCAGCCTCAAATCCCTGCAGAAACAGGCCGATCAGCTCGGTCTCTGTTCGGCGCGCTCAGAGCCTTATTACGCGCTCAACTATTCCAATAATGACCCGGTCGCCTTCATCGCCATGCGCTATGAGGCGTGCGAGGGCTAGGGCCGCTCAGCCCTTTTTCTTCGGCCCGGCATAGCCCTTCTTGCGCTCCTCATCGGAGAGGCTCGCCCACCAGCCGGCATAGGAGCTGTCCTGCGGCGCGGTCATCGTCTCATCCGGGGCGCCATCATCCCACCAGACCGGCCCGCGCTCGCCCAGCGCTTCCTTGGCGGCATTCACCTGACGGCGGGCCGCGCGGAGCTTTGCTTCATTGTTCTGCACCTCTTTCACCTTGCGGCGCGCAGCCATCAAATTCGAGGTGAGTGCCTTGCGGCCCGCCGGGGTCAGGCGCGGATCGGAGCAGCGCCAGAGCTTGCCGCTGGCAACGAAATACCGCCCGTCGGGCGTCTGGGGATAATCCTTGGGAGCCATGAGGACTGCCAAGTGGGCGAGCGGGTGGGCCGCGTCAAGAGACGGACGCCGGAGGGCCTGCATGGGGTCGTGTTTTATCCGTTCTCCCACTCCCCCGTCTGGCACCTACCAGTCCCACATCGGATCCTGCAGCCCGTATGGGACGACCTGCCCCAGGCCTTGCAGGATAGAGAGGCTGGTCTGGTCAAGCAGGCCCATCTGAGCCTGCGTCATCGCGATCCCCAGCATGAAAGCCTCGAACTGTTCGGCCAGTACGGCAACGGCCTTCTCATCGCTCTGACGTCCATAGGCGAGCACGTCCGGGTCCGGCTCTGAAAAGCCAATTTCGAAATAGCGGGCCATCGGCACAATCGCACCGCCGAGATGCTCATATTCCTCCGTCGTCGCGAAGAAATAGTCGATGCCCGTTCCAGGACTGTCCCCTTGCGCGGTAATAATGCTGAAGCCAGCCGCCTTCATCTGGCTGTCCGCGCGCTCGCCTGTGGCAATCCAGGCAAAGAACCGGCCGCCGGGCGCATCAAGGACGTCGCGGAAAACGTCGGCCGCCTCGCCGGTTATCTCACGCTGCCTGGAGAGGCTGACATTGCGGACACCCTCGGCGCCAAGGGCAATGCCGATCGCCATTTCGAGGTCTACGGCACGGGTCAGCGCATCAAGTTCGGGCATTTTGACGGTCTGCACACTTGCTGAACTGTAGCCGCCCGTGCGCAAAACGATGCGATTGTGGGACCAGGGCTTTGGCTCCAACGTCCAGCCTTCAAGGGAGTCCATCTCGGCGCCGTGGACGCTGATCGTCTCATAGACGGGCGCTTTGGGCTCCGGCTCGGCAAGAGCTGCGCCGGCGGGAAGAAGGATAGCAAGGCCGAGCGCGGCCAGGGCGAAACGGGACATGAGGGCAGCTCCTTCAGACGTGGATTAGTCGCCTAGCGCGCCATTGTGAAGATTATGCGACCTGTGAGGGCTCAGATGGGGCGGGCCGCACATGACGGGCTTGTGGCACCTGCGCCGCTTTGGCTTCGTGCGGCGGTCACATTTTTGGAGTAGCAGAAAATATGCGCTCGACCCTTTCCGTGATCTCTGGCCTTGCAGTCCTCGCCCTTGCAGCCTGCACCGCCGCTCCCGCTTCCACTGCCCCGGCTCCAATTCAGGTGGCAGCACCGCCAGCTGACACCGCCTCCCCGGCCCCGCTCACCGTGCTCGTCTCGATTGACGGATTCCGGCCCGACTATCTCACGCGCGGCGAAACGCCGGTGCTCAACCAGCTGGCCGCGACCGGCGTGCGCGGCGCCCTTCAGCCTTCCTTCCCGTCCAAGACCTTTCCCAATCACTATACGCTCGTCACCGGCCTGACGCCGGACCATAACGGCATCGTCAACAATACGATGGAGGATGCACGCCGGCCGGGCGATGTGTTTACCCTGTCCGACCCCTCCGTGACCTCCGACCCGATCTGGTGGGAGGAAGCCACGCCGATCTGGGTCAGCGCCGAGCAGCAGGGCATCCGCAGCGCGACCATGTTCTGGCCGGGCTCTGACTTTGAGATCCACGGCACCCGCCCCTCGACCTTTGCGCCCTTCGACCAGAAGCTGACCGATTTCGGCCGCGTCGACATGCTGCTCTCCTGGCTCGATGCGCCCGAAGCCGAACGCCCGCAATTTGCCACCCTCTATTTCGACACGGTCGACACGGCCGGCCATCTTTATGGTCCGCAGAGCCCGAAGACCGCCTCGGCGCTGGCGCAGGTCGATGCCGCGCTTGGCCGCTTCATCGCCGGACTTGAGGCGCGCGGTCTGCGGGAAAGCACCAATCTCGTCCTTGTGTCAGACCATGGCATGGCGCCGATCAGCGACGAGCAAATCATGTCGCTCGACGTCATGATTGCGCCGGAGAAAGTGCACACGGTCTGGACCGGTACATTTGCCGGCCTCTCCCCCCTGCCCGGCCATGAGGCAGAGGTCCGCGCGGCGCTGATCGGCACGCATCCGCATGGCGAATGCTGGGCGAAGGAAAACCTGCCGGAACGCTTCGCCTATGGCGCCAATCCCCGCGTGCCGGCCATCATCTGCCTTGCCGAGAACGGCTGGCGCTATGAGAGTGCCGAGATGCCGGCCTGGCGCGGCGCGGGCGGCGACCATGGCTATGATCCGGCCGATGCAAACATGGCGGCGCTGTTCATCGCGAACGGCCCGGACATCGAGCCCGGCACCGATCTTGGCACGTTCGACAACACCTCGGTCTATCCGCTTCTGGCGAAGCTGACCGGGGTCGAGCCCGTTCAGGGCGATGGCGATATCGCCGATGTCGAAGCGGCCCTGCGCTGACAAGAAACCGCTTGCCGGAACAAGGCCCGCGGCGTAATCACCTGCCGCCGCGGGCCGGTGCGGAAGGCCGCATTTCGCGCGGTGGGTCCTTTGACAATCAATGTCCGACAAGGCGTTTGACTGTGTGTCCTGCGGGGCGTGCTGCTTCAGCCGCAACCCGCGCTATCTGAAACTTCTCTCCTATGACGCCTCGCGCGCGCTGCCGCCGGAAAGCCTCATCCATGAGAATGGCGAGAGCTATGTGAACTTTGCTTGCGGCCATTGCGTCCATCTGGACCTGTCAAACGGCAAGGCGGCCTGCCAAGTCTATGAGGACCGGCCCGAAGCCTGCCGCGCCTTCCGGGCGGGCAGTTTCGAATGCGCCCGGGCGATCCGCGCCAATGGCATCATGGGCGAAAAGGTCCGCCTGCCCGTTCCGGACGTTGCCGCCTGATCGTCTAGCCGCGCGAGGGGTAGATGCCCTGCACGACGATTCAGTGTTTCAGCCGGTCGCCGTGCGCCACGTCCGCGGCTTCATAATCGGTCTCGGCCCGAAGGTCCGGCAAGGCGAACGTCCTGTTTCCATCGCCGCCATAGTGGGTGCCCAGCAAGGAGAAGAGCGCGGCATTTTCCCTTATGGAAAGGAGGCGGCCGTCGGCTTCGAGCGTATTGGACGGGCAGAAGTCGAAGGCCACGGTGATGATCTCGCCCATATACTCGTCCGGCCCGGCATGGGCGGCTGGCGCAGCGGCCATCGCAATGGCGGCAACCGCGGCGGCGGTCATGGTGGTCTTCAGCATGGCGGTGTCCCCTCCCTCTTTGCTGGCGCCATTTTATGGCGGGCGGATCGGGTGGCAAGTGGGGTGTTTTGGGTTTGCTCCCGTATCGGCGCTGGCGCGCTCAGGGCTGTGCTTCTCCCTTCTCCCTCGGGAGAGGTGGAATAGTCCCCCCAAACACCACTATCGCCACACGGTTTCCCGCTGGCGGTGCGCTTTAGTCTTGCCCTGAAGTGACAGGGCCGGGCGCGTCCGTGGTGGACGCTATAGGTAATGCCAGCCTTTCGGCGTGGCTGTAGAGCGACCGCCATGGACGCGCCCTTGCGAAGGGTGTCGGCCGTTCGGATGTCTCACTCCCGGCCCGTCTCGGAAACATTTTCGTACGCAGGACAGCCTGCGCAGCACTGATTACCCCACATGACGCCGACCACATGGCAGGGGCGTTACACCCTGCCCGCAGCACCGGTCACCTTCGCACTCCACTCAGCCCGCATCATTGCTGATGCAGGCGAGCCCTCCCGCCTCTACCGAGCCCGCCGGGGTCTGTACCGGCACGCGGGGCTTCAACGAGAACCATCTCCACCCGGTCGGTCCGGACCGCCCTGTCTGGTGATGGGAGGCGTACAGTATGGGGCGGGTTTGCGAGGGTGGGGATGTATTTCCTCCTCACCCTTCTCCCACCGGGAGAAGGGCCGGGGAGGTATCGATGGTGTACAAGCTGAACCGGAACACCATGGACCCCTGTTTTCACAGGGGTCTGCGGAGGGGGAGTAGATGCTCAGTCAGTATATTTTTTTGCCGTGGCCCGAATTCGGTCTGCATATTTGTACATATCGACCACACGATCGACTTTAACTCGGTCTTCCGAATCTCCATCGAAGAGGCCAATGTATTTCGTCGTGTCGCTATTGAACCAAAGCCTGACTAGCGGTCGTCGATTGTTGTCATCTACGAGAACGCCGCAGTAGGATTTTTGGTCGCGCAGAAAAACGCGCTCAGGGTCAATCACCGCAGAGGCGATGGCTAATGCGGTCCGAAAGCCGTCCATTTCTTCAGGGGTGGTAACAATCTCGTTTTCGACCCTAGGATCTTCCGGGGGAGTAGGCTCTGTGCTGTAGTCGAGCGCGCTGCGGATGCGATCCTTAACACGAGCAGCGACAACTTCATTTATGCTTCGCTTTATCAAACCCTTGAACTGGTCATGTACCGGCCCGGTGAAACGGCCATCGTAAACGCGCTTACCCAAAAGCGTAACCAACTCGTCCGACGGGGATTCCAATTCAGCTAGAAACTGAGTTTTAATTGCTGATATGTATTTTAAGTCCGACGCAGTTTTCAGAATGTTGTCGATGTCAAATTTGGATTTCTGAAATTTTCCAATTTCGGCGGTAGAGGTTGAATCCATCTTCTCCAAATCAAACTGCAAGAATGGTCTCTGGTCCATCTTATTTGGTTGATCTAGGTCGGTGAAAACTTGCCACTGGAAGCCATTTGTGAGCATCGCGAAACGTGCGTCTGTAACGGAGAAATAGCGAAATAGTTGGGATGCGTGCTTGATGTCTAAATCGACATTTGGAGATTTGCATTCCACGAGGATGGAAACTTTACCGTCAACGCAAATTGCATAATCTACTTTTTCGCCCTTTTTTATACCAACGTCAGCGGTAAATTCCGGTACCACTTCCTTTGGGTCAAATGGATTGTATTGAAGTGCTTGGAGAAGCCTTAGAATAACAGCCGTTTTGACAGCTTCTTCTGTGGCCAAATGAGCGCGTTGCTCCTTCGCAGTCTCAATTAGTGCGCTTAGCTGTTCGTCAAAAGACATTTCCGATCCCCCCTTTGGTCTGTCAGGGAGATATCCATAGATTGATTTATACAATCTTGAAATGTCCGTGCTTAATTCCCGCCTTCAACCAGCCGGCGCGCAATCACCATGGCCTGAACTTCACCGGCGCCCTCGAAGATGTTGAGGATGCGGGCATCTTGAAGCACGCGGCTGACGGGGTATTCGAGGGCGAAGCCGTTGCCGCCGTGGATCTGGACGGCGTTGTCAGCCGCGGCCCAGGCGACGCGGGCGCCAAGGAGTTTGGCCATGCCGGCTTCGAGGTCGCAGCGCTTGCCTGAATCCTTCTGGCGGGCCGAATAATAGGTGAGCTGGCGCACGCCGATGAGTTCGGCGGCCATCATGACGAGCTTGTTGGCGACGCGTGGAAACTCAAAGATGGCGCGGCCGAACTGTTCGCGGTCGAGGGCGTATTTCAGGCCCAGCTCAAACGCGTTCTGGCCGACGCCGATGGCGCGGGCGGCGGTCTGGATGCGGGCGCTTTCAAAGGTCGCCATGAGGTGGCGGAAGCCCATCCCTTCGGTCTCACCCAGGAGGTTCTCGGCGGGCACTTCGAACTCATCGAAGCTGATCTCATACTCTTTCATGCCGCGATAGCCGAGCACCTCGATCTCTCCGCCGGACATGCCATCGGCGGGGAAGGGGGTCTCATCGTCGCCGCGTGGCTTTTCCGCCAGGAACATGGAGAGGCCGGAGAAATTGTTCGTGGCCGGGTCCGTGCGGGCGAGCACGGTCATCATGTCGGCGCGCACCGGATGGGTGATCCAGGTCTTGTTGCCGGTGATCTTGTAGGTGTCGCCGTCTTTTACCGCGCGGGTCTTGAGCGCGCCGAGGTCCGAGCCGGTGTTCGGCTCTGTGAAGACAGCGGTTGGCAGGATGTCGCCAGACGCGATCGCCGGGAGGTATTTTTCCTTCTGCGCGTCCGTGCCGCCAATGAGGATCAGCTCTGCCGCGATCTCAGATCGTGTGCCGAGCGAGCCGGTGCCGATATAGCCCCGGCTGAGCTCTTCGGAGACGACGCACATGCTTGTCTTGCCGAGGCCGAGGCCGCCAAAGTCCTCCGGGATGGTGAGGCCGAAGACGCCGAGCTCTGCCATCTCCTCGACAACCGGCATCGGGATATAGGCGTTCTCAAGGTGCCATTCATGGGCGTGCGGCATGATCCGTTCGGTCGCAAAACGGCGGAACTGGTCGCGGATCATGGTGAGAGTTTCGTCGAGGCCGGTCTCTTCCACCGTGGCGCGCGACAGCGCATCGGGCAGGTGTTTCGCGGCGGCGGCCATGGTTTCGGTCGTCTTGCCCTCGGTCAGGAAGCGCTGGACGGCCGGTTCGAACAGGCGCTGCATGCCCTCCTTGGAGACGCCGATGTCAGCGGGGCGGATGATCTCGCCCTGGTTCATCGGGATGCCGCCGATCAGCTGGGCGCAATATTCTGAAAAGAGAATCTGGGAGAGGAGCTGTTCGATCTCACCGAACTTGCCTTCTTCGCTCATCCGGTCGGCCCAGTCTGCGGTTTCGCGCAGCGTCTCCACATAGGTGATGACCCAGGCAAGGCCGTGGGCGGAATGCTGGTGATGGTCGAGCAGTTTGCGGTCGATCTTGCCTTCAGGGGCGAGGCGGGCGCGCATCGCAGCCTTTGCATCCTCGCCATAGGCTTCCAGGCTGGTCACGGCATCCTTCATGGCGCCGAGCAGGTCCTCCATGACAGGTGAAATCTTGTTCGCGGCTGTACCGTCCATTTTTCCCTCCGGGCGTCTCTTGCGCCATATATCTATCGCATTGGCGCGCATTTGACACAAATCTTGCTGCATCGCAGCGACAAATATTGCCGCAGGGGTAGGCTATGCCTTGGCGAGCGGCGCCTCGAACGGGATATCGAGCGCCTCGCGGGCCGCATCGATGTCGGCGAGTTTGGTCTCGAACGCACTCCAGTCATCACTTTCCGCGATGGGGGCCCAGAGGGCTTCGACCTCATCATAGAGAAGGGAGGCGGGAGCTTGCCGCTGCCAGTAGGGATGGCTGAGACGTTCGGGGCGGTCCGGCGTGCGGGCCATGAGGCCGGCGCGCACCGGGGCAAACGTCTCGGTCTTATACTGGTCCGCAATCGGGCTGGCCTCTGCGCGGGCTTCGCTCTCGCGTCCACAGAACCAGTCGAAGAAGACCTGCGGCCAGGTCACGCGGGTTTCCGACATCCAGGTATAGAGCGCCTGCAGCCAGATGAGGTCGTCCTGAAGTTCGCCTGCGGACTGAAGCCCGAAGAGTTTGAGGTTATGGGCGGCGAGCGCTGCCTGATAGGTGGGTTCGTAGGCCTGCAGCGCATCGCCCAGCGGATCGGTATCGCAGAGCGGCGACATGGCGATCGCAAGCTGTTGCAGCGCCCAGAGGCCTTGGGTGGGCTGGCGGCCGAACCGGTAGAGACCCTGCTGGTCGAAATAGGCGGCGGTGAAGTTCGGGTCCGACTCCGGCAGGAAGCGCCACGGGCCATAGTCGAAGCTCTCTCCGGTAATGTTGAAATTGTCGGTATTCATCACGCCGTGGACAAAGCCCGTTGCCATCCACTGGGCGACCATGCGGGCGGTCTGTTCGGTGATGCGATGGAGGAGGGCCGGGGTCATGACGGCAAGGTCTTCGTCCAGCGCGTCGGGATAATAGACCTCGCAGCAATGGCGGATGAGGCGGGCGAGGTTTTCGGTCTCCCCTAAGGACGCGGCGCGCTGGAAGGTGCCGAAGCGGATATGGCTGTGCGAGAGGCGTGTCAGCACAGCGCTGCGCGTGGGCGAGGGCTCGTCGCCGCGTTCCAGTTCATCGCCTGTCTCGATCAGGCTGAAGGGCTTGGACGTCTTGACGCCGTGGGCTTCTAGATACTGCGCGGCCAGAACCTCGCGCACGCCGCCTTTCAGGGTGAGACGGCCATCGCCGCGCCGCGACCAGCGCGTCTGGCCGGAGCCCTTGGTGCCAAGGTCCAGGAGACGGCCCTGATCATCGCGAAGCTGAGCGAAGAGAAAGCCCCGGCCGTCGCCAAGCTCCGGGTTGTAAACGCCGAACTGGTGGCCGTGATAGCGCATGGCGAGCGGGGTTTCGAGATTGCCGGAGAGCGGCTCGAATCGCGCGAAATGGGCGGTCCATTCCTCGGGTGTGAGCTGCCCCAATCCGGTGCGCTCGGCCCATCGAGTGTTGCGAAAACGCAACACGGCCATGCGAAAATGTGCGGGTGTTGCTGCGTCTGCGAAGGCGTCAGACAGGGCGGTGAACTCTGGCGCGGGCTGATAATCCATGCCCGGCTGATGACAGTTTTTTCGGGACGCGGCAACAAGGTGAGGCAAAAAACGCCTCCCTGCCTTCCCTAAGGGGAATTCCATTTCCATGATCTGGCTGGCAGCGGGACCTATCTGAAATGATAGCTATCTATTCTGTTAGGTCTTTCTGCCGCGCTGCAGCAAGGAAGGCCGATTGAAAAGACCTTCCAAATAGGCAGTGATCCTCGGGAGTCCGCCGCAAAGAGCGGATTGCTTAATAATTGGGAGGAATATTCATGAGAACCACAAACAAGTGGCTGCTGGCGACATCGGTCTTCGCGTTAAGCGCGGCCGGGCTCGCACACGCCCAGGACAATGATGAGAATGACGAGACGCTGCGCCAGCAGACGGTGACAGTGACAGGGTCGGCGATTGCGGGCACGCCGGAAGATGCGGCGCTGCCGGTCGATGTTCTGTCAGCGGGCGAGCTGCAGCTTGAAGGCTCGCCGTCGATTACAGAGCTGATCCGCAATCTGGGTGTATCGACCGGTGTCGATGGCCAGACCAACCAGTTCTCGTCCAACGGCCTTGAAGGCACATCGAACATCAATTTGCGGGGCCTTGGCCCGGGCCGGACGCTGGTGCTTCTGAATGGCAAACGCCAGACCTTTGCACCCTATGGCGTGGGTGAGCAGGCCCAGCTCTTTGTTGACACCAATGTCATTCCGTCCGCCGCCATTGGCCGGATCGAAGTTCTCAAGGATGGCGCTGCCGCCGTTTATGGTTCTGACGCCATTGCCGGTGTGGTGAACTTCATCACGCGGGATGATCTCGACGGGTTCGAGGTCTCCGCACAGTATGAGACCTTTGAAGGCAGCGACGGCGAGTATGATATCTCAGCCGCCTATGGCCTGCAGGGCGAGAACTGGAACTGGGTCACCTCTGCGGGGTATCAGTTCCGCAGCGAGGTCGGCCTGATCGAAAAGGACTGGGCGGTTCGCGACTATGAGTCCAACCCGGTCGGCGGCTGGTCGTCACTCTCCAATCCGGGGCGGTATGTGCCGCTGGGTCTTGTCGGCGGCGCGGTACGTCCGCTGGCAGCAAATGTGAACGATGTCGGCTGTGACGATGTGGGCGGCTATCAGAACCCCTATGTGACGGCGACCAACCAGTGCTATTTCCAGTTCACCCAGTATGACAATCTGGTCGAGGAAGAAGAGCGCTATCAGATCTTCTCCGAGTACAACCGGACTTTCGGCAATGGCATCAACTTCCACCTGGAAGGCCTCTATGCCCATACAGATGTGCCCGAATGGAAGACATCTCCGTCCTATCCGCCGCAGGAAGTTGCCAATCAGGTCATCCCGGCCACCAGTCCGGGCTTTATCCAGTACCGGGCCGACAATCCGGGCCTCTTCCCGCCCGGCACGGTTGCCGCGCTGTTTATCGGCCGGTCCTTCGGCTGGGGCGGCTTCCCGGTCACGGGCGGCGCCCAGCAGGGCAACCGGACCTATGACAGCTACCGCCTCGCGGGCAGCTTTGACGGGGAATTCGAGAATGGCGTGACCTGGAATACGGGTCTCACCTTCCACGAAACCGAAGGCGAGCGGATCACGAACGATACCTATATCCGCGGCTTCACCGCTGCGCTTAACGGCTTCGGTGTGTGTACCGATGCAGCAACGGGCGTCGATCCGGCCACAGGCACTGCGCCGTTCGGTAATCCCGGCTATACTGGTTCGCTGGTCGCAGGGCAGGGCGCGTGCGAATACTACAACCCCTTCTCCAATGCGATTGCGACCAATGGTGTGACGGGAGAGGCGAACCCGACCTATGTGCCGGGCCTGGAAAACTCCGAAACGCTGGCAGCCTGGCTGACCGATGGTGTCGGCACGGTTGTCACCTCGAACCTGCTTGTCTTTGATGCCGCGCTGAGCGGTCAGAGCAATGTGGTCGCCCAAGGCGGTCCGGTGAGCTGGGCTCTTGGTGCGCAGGTCCGCCGTGAAGGCTTTGAAGTCGATCCGAACCAGGTGACGGACCTTGCCGAGAGCCCGGGACCGGGCGGCACGGGGCCGTTCTCCTTCCTTGCGGGCACGAACGCTTCGGACCTCGATCAGACGATCTATGCGATCTTCGGGGAGCTCCAGATCCCGCTCTATGACAATCTCAACGTGCAGGTTGCGACCCGCTATGAGGATTATGGCGGCGATATAGGCTCGACCTTCGATCCGAAAGTGGCTGTGAAGTGGCAGGCGACCGACAGCTTTGCGCTGCGCGGCTCGGCGCAGACCTCCTTCAAGGGGCCGACGCTGAACCAGGTCGATGGTCAGGTCACGACCCTGCAGTTTGTCGCCCCGGCGTCTGCCTTCAAGGCGGTCGACCAGTTCGGCAATCCGCAGCTCGACCCGGAATCGGCGTTCAGCTTCAATATCGGGGCGCTGTTCGACAATAATAACGGCTTCACGGCGTCGATCGACTACTACAATTTCGACTTCGAAGATCCGATCATTGTTGAGGATCAGGCCGAGATCGTGCCGGCCGCCCTGGCTGCGCTTGCAGCAGGCGACACTGATGCTGCGATCCTGTCGCGCATCACGTTCACCGATGCCAATAATGACGGCATCAACCAGGCAAGCGAGATTGCCCGTGTCAGGACGAATGTGGTCAATGGTCCGGATCTCAAGACATCCGGTATCGATTTCCGGGCCGAGCAGGTCTGGGATCTCGGGGCCAGCGAGTTCTCACTGGGCTTCGATGCGACCTATATCATCGAATACGATGTCGATGATTTCCAGATTGAGGATGTGATCATTCCGGGCGGTGATCGTGTGGGGCAGTTCAACCGGTCCAACTTCTCGCGGTCCCTGCCGCAGTGGAAGGCGAACCTCTCGGCGAACTATGCTTTCGGCAATCACAACCTTCGCGGTGTGGTCCGCCATGTCGACTCCTATGAGGATGAGCGTGGCACGCCGAACCTGCAGGGCGCCTTTGTCGGCGAGCCTTCGGAAATCGACTCCATGACCACTGTGGACGCCTTCTATACCTGGCGTTCGGACTATGACCTCGATCTCGGCCTCAGCGTGGTGAACGTGTTCGATGAGGATCCGCCGCTCGCCTATTTCGATGTGAGCTATGATCCCTATACGCACAATCCGTTCGGCCGGACCTTCAAGGTCAGCCTGACCAAGCGTTTCGGTGGCTCTGGCAGCTAAGGCGCAGGATTAGTCCAGACTGGGAAAGGCGGCGCTTCGGGGCCGCCTTTTTCTTTTGCCGGACGCCGAGATTTGCTTTGACGCAAGGAGGCATTTGAGCTTTTGGGAGAGAATGCCCGGCGTAGCGGAGCAGGCTGGCTTTTAATCGAGGAGACACTGACCATGTCGAAAACCGTGCTTGTTACCGGCGGGGCCGGTTATGTCGGCAGCCATTGCTGCAAGGCGTTCAGCGAGGCTGGCTGGCGGGTTGTGGTGTTCGACAATTTCTCACGCGGCTGGCGCGATTTCGTACAGTTCGGGGAGGTGGTCGAGGGGGATTTGCTGAGCCCCGAGGATCTCGACGCCGCCTTCGAGACATACAAGCCCGATGCCGTGGCGCATTTTGCCGCCTTCGCCTATGTCGGGGAGTCGGTGGAGCAGCCCGGCCTCTATTACGAGAACAATGTGATGGGCACGGTGCGCCTGCTCGATGCGATGGCGAAGGCCGGAACGAAGCAGATCATCTTCTCCTCGACCTGCGCGACCTATGGCGTGCCGGAGAAAATGCCGATGACGGAGGACCTGCCGCAGAGGCCGATCAACCCCTATGGCATGTCGAAACTCTTCGTGGAGAAGGTGCTGGACGATTATGAGGTTGCCCATGGCATCCGCTCGGTGAAGCTTCGCTATTTCAATGCGGCAGGCGCCTCACCGGACGGCGAGATCGGCGAGCGCCATGAGCCGGAGACCCACCTCATTCCGCTCTGCATCGAAGGCGTGCTGAACGACACGTTCAAGCTGACCATTTTCGGAGATGATTTCGATACGCGCGATGGCACCTGTATCCGCGACTATATCCACGTCATGGATCTTGCGGACGCGCACCTGAAGGCGCTCGATTATCTTGAGGCAGGCGGTGCATCGGACGCGTTCAATCTGGGTACCGGCACAGGCACGAGCGTGATGGAAATCGTCGAGGCGGTTGAACGCGTGACAGGCAAGCCCGTGCCGCGCTCTGTCGGCCCCCGGCGCCCGGGTGACCCGCCAGCGCTGGTGGCCTCGGCTGAGAAGGCCGCGCAGGTCCTTGGCTGGACACCTGTCCAGTCCGGCGTCGACCGCGTGATCGAGACGGCCTATGGCTGGCACCTGAAAGAGATCGAGCGGAAAACTGCGAGGTAAGGGGGCTGCCAGCCGCCTTCCTCCGACTTCGTTCGGGGTGACCGCTCGCGGGGTATTTTTCGACGACCGTTCAAATGCCCGTCAGGCAGGCGATATGTCGCCATAGACGATGAAGTGCGGATTGTCGTAGCCGCGCTCGCGCTTGCCATAGCGTAGCGGTTCGCCTTCCTCTGTCAGGATGCGGGCGCCGGCGGCTTCTGCGACGGCATGCCCGGCCGCGGTGTCCCACTCCATGGTGCGGCCCATGCGCGGATAGAGATCGGCTTCGCCGGCGCCAAGCAGGCAGAATTTGAGCGATGAGCCGGCTGAGACGATTTCTGCCACCTTGAACTTCTTGAGGAAGGCATCTGTCTCTGGCGAGCGGTGCGATTTGGAGGCGATGGCCGTCGCGCCAGCATCTGGACAGGCGCGGATGTGGAGCGGACGGCGGGCGTCCTCGCCCGGCACAGGCGCGCCCGGTTTGACCTCTGCCTGCCAGGCCTGCGCGGGACCTTCGGCGACGAAAAGGCGCGACAGTGCCGGGGCGTAGACGACGCCCATGACGGGTTTGCCGTGTTCGATGATGGCGATGTTGACCGTGAACTGACCGTTCCGGTTGATGAATTCCTTGGTGCCGTCGAGCGGATCGACCAGCGCAAAGCGGTGGCCATGGTCGGGGATCTTTCCCGCCGAAACCGATTCCTCGGCAACGACCTTGAGGTCCGGATCGGCAGCTTTCAGCCCGTCCAGGATCAGCAGCTCCGCCTTGGCGTCGGCTTCTGTGACGGGCGAGGCATCATCCTTGCGCTCGACGTCGAAATCCGTCGAGTAGATGTCCATGATGAGCCTGCCTGCATCCAGCGCAATGCGCGCGAGCTGTTCGCCTGTAATCGTCATTCCCTGTCCCTGACCCTGCCTTATCGCGCTTTCGCTTATGCCCATGTTTCGGTGGCTGCGCAAATGCGCTGGGCGATATTCATTGCGTCGAAGGCATGCCGGCTGGTGCCATGGCGAAGGGGGGTTTCGCCTCTGACGGTGGCGAGGAATTCCTCGAGTTCATGGGCGGCGAATGCCACGTGCCTGTACTCTATCACCGTCTCTTCGGGATTGGGCTGAGGCGCGCCGGTCGCATCGGGCAGAAGCTGCGCATGGATGAGCATTTCCGGCCCATAGGCGGCGAGGCCTGGCAGATGACCGTCGAGCCAGACATAACCTTGTTCATAGCCCAGTTCGAGGCGGAAGGTCTGGCGCCAGGAGGTGGCGGAGGTGTGGAGCTGGGCAATGGCGCCGCTGCCGCTCTTCAATATGGCAAAGAGGTTCGCCTGACCATCCGGCCCCTCGGGCGCCATGGCCTTGACGCTTTCGAACGGGCCGAAAAAGACGTGCAGCAGGTCCAGCATATGGATGCCGTGGCCCAGAAGAATGCCATGCTGGCGCGCGTCGGGGCCGGGAAAACCTGCATGGCCATAGACGGCGCGGGCCGTCAGCAGGCGGCCATAGGGCTCTGTGCGCACCAGGTCTTCTGCCGCGCGCACGCTCTCATGATAGCGCAGCGAGCAGCCGAATTTCAGGACGGCATCGCTTTTTGTCTCGGCTTCGCGGAGATTGATGATGTCTTCCACTGTGAGGCCGCCGGGCAGCTCGCTCAGCACATGGATCCCGGCGAGAAGGGCACGGCGCGCGGCATCTGCAGCGCTATCGGCAGGCAGGGCGATGACCACCGCGTCTATATGTTTGCGGTTAAGCAGACCGGCCCAGTCATCGGTCTTGAAGCGGGCAACCTGCGCGGCCGAGAAGCTGCGCACGATGCGGGCGTTTTCATTCTCTTCGATGGCCTGCAGGCGCTCTACAGCGAGATGGCTTTTTCCGAGGATTGCAAAACGCAACGCTTTCATCGGGGGACTCTGGACCTGCGGCGACAAGCTCACTCGCGTAACCAGTCTGCGCGCTGGCGGCAACTGCGTGTCTGCGGCTCAGACTCTTACATTCCAGTCATCCAGCGTGACGCTGCCATCGCCGGCAAGCTGGAACATGCCGTAGGCGCCGGTCTTCAGCTTCAGTGTCTCATGTCTGGCAGGGTCCGGGGCGAGACCGGCAGCTGTCAGGGCAAAGCGGGCGATGCCATTGCTGGTGACGATCAGGACAGGGCCTGTCTCTTCGGATCTGGCGAGCTTTGCGAACAGGCTTTGCCACTGGCCTTCAATCGCGGCCGGATCGAAACGCCAGCCGGGCGGGGGGACGGCGTCGCGCTCCCAGGCGTCGAGGGCGGGCTGGCCGATACGGGCGATCACGGCCTCTTCGGGCTGGTTCTCGTCCGGGCCGTAATCGATCTCACGAAGAAAATTGCCGATCTCCAGCTCTGGCGGAGCAGCCTGTTCGGCGAGGATCGCCTCTGCCGTCTGGCGGGTGCGTTTGAGCGGGCCGGCAATGGCCTGCGCGAAGGCGATGGGTCTGAAATGGGCCGCCAGAGCCTCAGCCTGCGCCTGACCGGAGCTGGAGAGGGGAAGGTCGGTGCGCGCGCCGACGCGGGTGACCGTGTCGCCCTTGTCGAAGGTGTTGCCGTGGCGGACGATGTAGAGCGTGCGGGCCATCAGCGGGGCGCCTCCATCGGGTCGCCCTGTTCGGCGATCAGCTTTTCGGCGAAGGCGGCGTCTTCAGGCGTATCGATACCCCACATGGCATTGGCGCCGGGCTCGACTGCGACTGTGAAGATGCTCATGCCGTTCTCCAGGAAGCGCAGCTGTTCGAGCCCTTCGAGCGCTTCGTAATGGCCGACAGGCAGGGCGGCGAAGCGTTCCAGCGCGGCCATGCGGAACCCGTAAAGGCCGATATGGCGCCAGACGGGCGACAGGGTCTCTTTCTCTCTCAGCCTTTCTTCCTTGCGGATGGCCGGGATGACCTGTTTGGAAAACCAGATCGCCATACCGTCGGCGCGGCGGATACAGCTTGTGCCGCTGAAGGGCTCGCGCGTTTTCTGCTCGCGCACCGTGTCGAGGGCGGCCCAGTCGAGCTGGACCACAGGCGTGACCACGTCAGCTTCGGTGGTGGCGGCCGCGTCTATGAGGGCGCCGAGAT
>NVWP01000001.1 GCA_002733705.1 Henriciella sp.
GCGACTTCGTCATTCCCGACGATGTGAAGACGCTCGCACGCCCGGCCCTGCGCCACCGGGTCATCCTGTCACCTGCTGCAGAGATCGAAGGGCGCAGCACTGATGAGACCCTCGCCACTATCATAGACCAGACACCCGCGCCGCGATGATCTCTCCGACCCTGCGTGCTGTTTTCCTGATGCTGGCCGGGCTGCCTGTGCTTGTGGTGATCGCGGTGGCGGCGCCTGAGCTCTGGACGCTCTCGGCTGGATGGATCGCAGGTGTGCTGGGGCTGATGCTGGCCGATACGGCGTTGGTCGCGCGCGCGGCCGATCTCGACATAGAGGTCGATGCGCCGCCGCTTCTCTATATTTCCGGCAGTGACCCGGTGAGCGTGACCTACAGGTTCCGGCGGGGCCCTGTGCCCGGCCAGGTCGAAACCGAGCTTGAGACCAATGACCTGATCGAGCCGCCCCCGCGCAAATGGCTGAAGGGGTTTCGGGACAGAACCCATGTGGCCGACTACGTCCTCACCCCGCTTCGCCGTGGCACCGGGCGGCTGGAGCGGGTCTGGGCACGCTGGAAAGGTCCGCTCGGTCTCGTCACCATCCGCAGGACGTTCACGCCGCAAAAGGAGATGGCCATCACGCCCAATACACGCTGGGTAAAGGATGAGGCGGTGCGGCTTTATCAGCGCGACGCCGATTTCGGCATCAAGATGCAGATTGACCGGGGCGACGGATCCGAATTCGATGCCCTGCGCGAATTCACCGCTGGCATGGACCGGCGCGCCATCGACTGGAAGCATTCAGCCCGTCACAATACGCTGCTGGCAAAGGAATTCCGGACCGAGCGCAACCACAATATCGTCTTTGCCTTCGATACGGGACGGTTGATGAGCGAACCGCTGCGCGGGGTGCCCAAGATCGACCGCGCCATCAATTCGGCGCTTCTTCTGGCCTATGTTTCGCTGCGCTCAGGCGACCGGGCCGGTATATTCGGCTTCGACGCCCGGCCAAGTGTCACCTCAAACCTGCTGACGGGGACAGGCGCCTTTCCGCATGTGCAGAAGCTTGCCGCAGAACTCGACTATTCGGCGGAGGACGCCAATTACACGCTGGCCCTGACCTCACTTGCCGGGCGGCTGGAGCGGCGCTCTCTCATCATCCTGTTTACCGATTTCGTCGACACGATCTCAGCCGAACTAATGCTGGAGAATGTCCGCCGCCTTACCGACAAGCACATCGTCGTCTTCGCCACATTCGAGGACGAGGCGCTGTCTTCCATGATCAACGCCGAACCGGCCGAGCCGGAAGATGTCAGCCGCGCCGTCATTGCCGATACGCTGCTGCAGGAGCGCGAGGTGGTCTTCCGCAAGCTGCAGCGCATGGGCGTCCAGATCATAGAGACGACACCGGAGAAATTCGGCGCCGAGCTGGTCTCGCGCTATCTCGACATCAAGCGGAGGGAGCTCATTTGAACGACCGCGTGATGAAATCCTATCGCTTCCGTGAGGAGCGCGAGGCCGACTGGCGGGCTCTGGACCAGATCGTGACCCGCGCCGAGCGCCGGGGGGTCAAGCGCCTGTCCGATGAAGACATGCTGGCCCTTCCCCGGCTCTATCGCCAGGCGGTGTCCTCGCTATCCATGGCCCGGTCCATTTCACTGGACCAGAACCTCCTGGCCTATCTGGAGACGCTGTGTGCGAGGGCCTATTTCTTCGTCTATGGCACGCGCGCCAGCATGGGCGAGCGGATCGCACAATTCTTTCGCCGCGACTGGCCGGAGGCGGTCTCACGCGCGGCCCTGCCGACGCTGCTTTCGGCCATCTGCCTGATCGGCGGCGCGGTGCTCGCCTTTTTCCTGACCCTGCAGGACCCGGAATGGTTCTGGACGTTCAATGCCGGCGGCGACAGCCGCAATCCGGACGCGAGCTACGCCTATCTGCGCTCCACCCTCTATACCGAGGACACAAATATCGCTGACATGCTGGGCGCCTTTGCCGCCCAGCTCTTTTCCCATAACAGCACGATCGCCGTGATGGCCTTCGCGCTCGGCTTCTGCCTCGGCATTCCGACGGCGGTCCTGCTGGTTTATAATGGCGTCAGCATCGGCAGCTTCTTTGCGGTTTTCTGGGCCAAGGGGCTCGGCGCAGAGATGACCGGCTGGCTGTTCATCCATGGGGTGACGGAGCTTTTCGCGATTATCCTTGCGGGCGCGGCGGGCTTCATGATCGGCGGCGCGGTGGCCTTTCCGGGCCGCAGGACGCGGATGCAGTCCCTTCGCGAGACCGGCAATCATGCAGCCCTC
This sequence comes from Henriciella sp., assembly GCA_002733705.1. GTDB lineage: Bacteria > Pseudomonadota > Alphaproteobacteria > Caulobacterales > Hyphomonadaceae > Henriciella. Next base: position 2,290 of record NVWP01000001.1, read on the forward strand.
GTCATCATGGGCGCGGTACTCATGCTGTTCGTCGCCGCCCTGATCGAGGGCTTTGGGCGCCAGCTCATCAATAGCGATACGACCCGCTATGTCATCGCCCTGTCCAGCCTCGCCTTCTGGCTGGTCTATTTCTACTGGCCGCGCCGCCAGAAGCCAGGAGCCGGCTGATGGCGCGGCGGCTGAAACCTTCCGAGAATGAGGCTGTGCAGGCCCGGCGCGAGGCACTGCGACGGCGGGAGATGCGCCTCAAGGAACAGGCGCGTCAGGCAAAGCGTATCCGCCCGCTGGTGACGCCGGAGGGCGCCGCGCTGAACCTTCGCATTGCCAGTGCGTCCGAGCGCGCGGGCGCCTTCCTGCTGGATTTCTCGCTGCAGATCATGGCGATGATCATATTCAGCTGGCTGCTCGCCGTCGCTTTTTCCGAAATGGGCTTTCGCGGCTGGCAGGTTGCAGGCTCTATCGCCGCCGTCGTCATCTTCCTGCTGCGGGTGTTCTATTTCGTCTTCTTCGAGATCGGCCGCAAGGCCGCAACGCCGGGCAAGCGGGCACTCGGCCTGCGTGTCGCGGCACGCGATGGCGGGCGCCTGACGGCCAATGCCGTACTGGCCCGAAACTTCATGCGCGAGCTTGAAGTCTTCCTGCCGCTGACGCTGCTGGTGATGGGCGCCGAGGACGATATCAGCAACTGGATCCGGCTGCTGGCGCTGGTCTGGGCCGGCATCTTCGTTTTCTTCCCCCTGTTCAATTCAGAGAAGCTGCGCGTCGGCGACCTGATCGCCGGTACCATGGTCATTCATGCGCCGCGCGTGAAGCTGAAGCGGGACATCACCTCTGTCGATCCGCTGCCCGCGGCCGAAAAACATGCCTTTACGACCGCAGAACTCGACGCCTATGGCATCCATGAACTCCATGTCCTGGAAGACGTGTTGCGCCAGTCGACGCCGGACATCAAGACAAGGGTCGCTGACCGGATCCGCGCCAAGATCGGACGCGACAAAGCTGAAGGCGAGGACGATCTTGCCTTCCTCGAAGCCTATTACGCCGCCCTGCGCGCGCGCCTGGAGCAGCGTATGCTGTTTGGCGAGCGCAAGGCCGACAAGTTCGATACGAGATAAACCGATTGTTCGGGCCTCCGGCTTTTTAGCCGGCCTCGGAACACCTGAAGTTCCGCCGCGTTCGAGCCCGTAGAGCTCGAAAAACTATTGGCGCACGAGCGCCCCACAACCGCAGGAGAAGACCCATCAAGTCCCAGAATGAGGATATATGTGCAGGCGCAGAGTCCTGCATTGCCGCCAAATTGCAAAAGCTCGCGCCGCTGAATGACAGGCAGGTCGCAATGCTGGCATCCTTGGAAAAGGAGCAGGAAGAGGTCAGTGAAGGCGACTTCCTGGCGAAAGAAAACACAAGGCTGGATGAGCTTTTCATCCTGAAAAAAGGCTGGGTGATCGCGACACGCGAAGAAGCAAGCGGGCGCGCTCACATACCCACCGTCTACCATCCCGGCGATGTGATCGGGCTAAGCGATGTGGCTTTTACCCACACCCCAAACACGATCGTCGCCGCCACACAGCTGACCATCTGCCGGTTTCCGCGCGAGAAGCTGACCGACGTGTTGCGCCAGTCGCCGCGCGTGAGCGGGCTTTTCCTTGCGCTCAGCATGATCGACCAGGCGCTGATGAATGACCGCCTGATCGTCAGCCGGCGCACGGACGGGTATCTTCGGCTCGTCCTGTTCCTGCTGCAGACCATGTCGCGCCTGCGCCTGATGGAGCCACGCCTTCATGACCAGTTCTACTGCCCGCTCACGCAGGAGCAGATCGGCGCGGCCACGGGCCTGTCGGGCGTTCATGTCAGCCGGTCTATCAAGAAGCTGCTTGAGCTGAACCTTATCGAGCGGCACAAGCGTTTCTTCCGTTTTGCCGATGAGCCGGGGCTGAACAGTCTTGTTGGCTATGTGGATCGCTATGAGTCTCTCGACCTCAGCTGGCTGCCCGAAGGCGACTGAGACTCAGGCCCTGCCGGGCGCTTCGGGCCTGCTCCGGACCGGATGCCAGAGATAGCGGTACACACCGAACAGGTTGATCCCCAGGAGCACCATGTTCTGGATGGCGAGGGGCGACTCCCCCTCCATCGTGGCCGCCGCGATCCAGGCCGCCGAGGAGATCGAAAACACGATGAAGCCAAAGCCGGAAATCTTGCGCCCTGCATTTATCGACACAAGCAGGGCCGCGGCGATACAGGTCAGAGAGGCAAACCAGTTCAGAAAATCGGTCATATGAGACAGCCGGTCCTTGCGAAGCTACTGTCCAGCAAGTCGCCTGTGCCCCCCCAGGTTCCACATGGCGGCCCCACAACACCAGGAAGCCGACCGCGAGTTTACCTCGATCAGGTCATGAAAATCCGATGGGGGAAGACATGGTGGGCCCGGAGGGACTAGCCAGAGCGTGAAAATTCAAAGCTCTAGCGGCGTCCCACCTTTCGGGAAAACCCCAATGTTTTCCGATGGGGCCCAATGCAAAGTGTCCCACCTTTTCAGCCCTGCAAACCCGCTGCTTAAGAGTCCCAGCGCACACCCTGAAATCACAGAAGCCATTCCGACAGTTCGCGGAGTGTTCACCCCTCAGCCCAGCTGGGGATTACAGAAGGAGTCGGAATGAGATGACCGATGCAGAGAAGATCGAAAGCAACGCCGGAAGGGAAGCACGCCTAGCGCGCCACATGGCTTTTGCGATGCGCCACAATGCGCCTATTGAGCGGGCGCTGAAGCAGGCCCTCGCGCATGAAGGTTTGGAGTTGAATGATAGCGGAACCCTGTCGGCGCTCTACTTGGCGACGGACACGGAGTTGGACGAATGCGCGGTTCTTGAGGTCCGCAAAATCGCCCATGCGGCAAGCGGCGGGAATTGCACGTTCGTTGATGACGACGTTAAGCGGCTGGTTTGGGAGCGAGACAACGCAGAGAAGGCTCTTGATGGCGATGAAGAGGCGTTAGCTGCTGTGCGGAAAGAGCAGGCGTCTCGCGCGATGAAGCTAGGCCGCCTAACCCCCACCCCAGAGAAGGAATAGGATATGGAGGCGCTGCAAGATGTTGAAGTTGTCCAGTCAAAGGATGTGTCTGGTGACTGGATAGTCGAGGCACAAACTGATGATGGAGGCATTCGGCGGGCCACGTTTACCGATGCCGATGCAGAATTAAGGGCCAATCAGTATGCCGAAATCATCCGCTCGCAAGGCATTCTGCTGCGGCGGCGCGCAACAAAAGCCTGACCGGAAAGGAATAGGATATGGACTGGAGACCGATAAGCGAAGCTCCGAAGCGAGGTGTAATTTTGCTGGCCTCAGACAACGAAATCGCTCACGGTTGGTGGGACGATATTGATCCAGAGTACGAAGGATGGGTCACGCACACGATCAGTCAGTGGCCAAGCGGCATGTCCTCGGCCCCAGAATATTGGGCACCGCTGCCTCCCGCCCCATCCCCTGACATGGTAGAGTGAGAAGAGGAGAAGAGAATGGCCGATATCACGATGTGCGACCACCCAAATTGCCGCGTTGCGAAGTATTGCAAGCGCAGTCCCGTAAGCGGCACGTGGGCGGGCCCAAACCAATCATGGGCCGAATTTGGCGAGAGAAGGCCGATTGAGGGCGGGAAAGGTATTTGGCCGATCAACCGCTGTGATCACGCACTTCCAATTCACAAAGCCGCATGATCCTCGCCCTCGCCCTCCAGCTCGCCCTCAACGAAAGCCAGATCCAAGCATGCGCCTGCAAGGGAATGCAACAGGAGGTCAGGACAGCGTCAGGCGCCTACGTTGACTGTCTCGATGATGAGTACGCTATCGAAATAGAGGCAACGTCAGGATGGGCAGAAGCTATCGGGCAATCCCTGCACTATGCGGAACAAACAGGGCGGAAGCCCAAGGTGCTGTTCTTCTGTGAGGATGCGCCAGAGGTCTGTCACCGGCATGTTCTTCGGTTTGAAAGCACGGTGAAAGCGTGGGGGCTTCCTATAGAGTGGGGGTTTGTGGGGGAGGAGTGTCAGTGACTTCTTTGCAATTTTTGGGGGTGTATCCCCTTTACATACGTAATTCGTCATGCTATATAATGCAGCATGAGCACGAAGCCCCTCACCACCGCCCAATTCTTTCGCAAATTTCCTAACGACGAAACTTGCCTTAGCCACTTGTTCGAAGTCCGCTTTGGGCAGGGCTTCGAATGCCCGAAGTGTGAGCGCGCTTCCAAGTGGTTCCGTATTAAGGCTGAGCGGGCATATTCCTGCCAGTGGTGCGGTCATCACCTGCACCCCACCGTTGGCACACCGTTCGAAAAGACGCGGACCCCGCTCCAGCTTTGGTTTTATGCCGTCCACTTGTTCACCACGACACGCCACGGCGTATCGGGCAAGGAATTGCAGCGTCAGCTAGGCGTCACTTACAAGACCGCTTGGCGCATGGCGAAACTGATCCGTGAACACATGGCGGACGTTGACGGTGATACCCCGATTGGCGGCGAAGGCACGAACGTCGAGATTGACGAAACGCTGATGGGCGGCGTGAAGCGAGGCAAGCACAATCGCGGAAGCGCATCCAAGACGGTCGTAGTGGGCGCCCTGCAGCGCGACGGCGAAATCGTGGCACAAGTAGTGCCAAACCAGCGCCGCGCAACTTTGGAGCCGTTTGTGACCGCGAACGTTCGGATTGGCGGCAACGTCCATACCGACGAACTGCGGAGTTACGCCAGCCTTTCGAAAGCAGGCTATCGCCACTCCCGCGTGAACCACGGCGAAATGGAATATGCGTATTACGATTGGCGGATCGAAGAGACTGTTTCAGTCAATGGCATCGAGAATTTTTGGCGGCACCTGAAGTGCTCAATCAACGGCACCCATACGAGTGTCAGCCCGAAGCATCTTAACAGCTACGTTAAAGAATTTGAGTTTCGTTTTAATCGTCGGAACCGTCCGGAGGCGATGTTGCCGGAGCTTCTGTCGAATTTTCGACCATTGAGCGGATAGCTCGCTCAAAAGCGTCCAGATCACCAGACTCACCTTTATGCTCGGTGATAAATTGGTCCAGATTCCCGCTTTCTCGGGCTTGCTTTAGGCTGATCATGGTGCGATTCTCAATGCATGGAGCGCGCAATGCCAAGGAACGAAAAACCTTCTGTGTCAGTCCGCCCATGGCTGACAGGCCTCGTGGTTATAGTCGCGGTCATAGTCTCGTACATAGGCTTTGCGCAAGTATCTGCCGAGTGGACCCTCGCTCTCTCAAGTATCATATTTCTCGGCTTGGTTCTATTCCTTTGGCGGGTCGGGGCGCGCAAAAAGAGGAGGGGTGGTTCCGGGCGGTAACGGATCCACGACCTTGGTAATTCGGTGCGAACCAACCACCGGGATCCAGCCCCCCTCCACGTATTCCTCTCGATATTTTACCTCAACCCTCATCCGGATGCCTTCCGCAAGCGTCACGGGAAGCGTCTTGTCATGAATGGCGTCCAGAAAAGTCTGGTCCTTCATTAGGGCGCTGAACTCCAAACCATCTTTCGCAAATCGCCAGCGCCGAGGTTCCGGGACCAAGGTTGGCTTGATAAGAACCACATTCCACGTGTCAGTGATGGTCTGCGAATCTGCATCAGCCTCCGCCTCTGGGTCGGTCACCCATAAACCACTTCGAGCGGCAAATTCTTCTCTAGGGACTGTATTAATTGTGCCTCCGCCATAAGGCCTGATTATGTCGATTGATTTATAGGCGGGCTCTTCCTGCAGTGCGCCAAAAAACTCCATTTCGCGCTTTTGAAGATCGTTTGACTCCCTTAGAAGGCGGTTATTTTCCTCAAATATTTCCATTTGTTCAGGGGGAAGTTTCGGGTCATCAGACAGGAGATTTTCCATGCCAATAACTATAGCGGACGCGCTAATCAGCCCGCCAAGCGTGATAGCCGCTCGGCTAACCAGCGGATATTCAGACATGCCGCTCTTGAGATTTTCGCTAAACGTTTCTGTTTTTCGCAGGACAAACTTAAAAATGTCGCTGCCATCTTCTACGCCAGCTAACCCCACTTCCATATGACTGCCTGGGGCTACAACGTCGCCAGCAGCCTTTAAAACTTCGATATAAGCCGTAAGCGCACGGACCACATTTGCCGCATCAGGTATTTGACCGTCTACGATTTCGAACCGCAACGTTACATCAGCCTCAGCCATTCACCGCCCCAAAAGGCGAAAACTATGCCGCGCTTAAGGACGAGTCAATTACCTATGCGAAGGGGATACACCCCAATTTTTGCAATAAAGTCGGCTAGTCCCAGAGTTTGCCGTCGCCCGCCAAAAGGTCATCCATTGCGGAATTGCGTCTTGCCCTATCTTCGGACTGAACAACCATGGCCACGCCAGACAAGGCAAGCACAGCCAGAAATACAACAAAAAGCACAATTTCCATCTTCACTCTCCCTGAGAGGCATGCTGCGGGCGGGACGGGCCCTCAGAAAGCAGCCCCCGCCTAAGTGTAGTTGGTGCGAACATCTGGATTCGAACCAGAACTGGCGGGAGTTTAACACCCGTGCCTCTGCCGATTGGGCTATGTTCGCGTTTGCTGCGGTGACCGGCCATGAAGCCCGCATTTCCCAAACGGACGCTCTAGAAACGTCTATGCGGGCCACGCGGCCAAAGCACCAGTTAGCAGGCAGGAGCCTCTTGCCGCCGCAGCACTTCACACCCTACCGGATTCAGGCTATGTTCGCAAGCCATATGGACCAAGCCGCACTTGATAAAGCCGCCGAGGCAATCCGCGAATTGCTGCACTGGCAGGCGTTCAAGATCGCGCATGAGAAGGTTGATGGAGATTGGGCGCTTGCGGCTGCGACTTATGCGGTGAAGGCCTATCTGGAAGAAGCGGGTGACCAGCCGTCCCGCGACACTGTTACGCCGTGCCGGGTATTTCAAGACGCGCGGCCTGTTTAGTTCTGGACTAAGCGGCCGGACATTGTGTATTTGACAAACCCACCGATTAAGAGGTAGTGTCAGGGCATAGGAGAAAACCCATGTCCATTCTGTCCAAGCCATACTTCCACGATGAGAAAGCAGCGTTCGAGCACGTTGAGTCCATCCTGTGGGCTGACGGCCCGGAGTGCCCACACTGCGGTGGACTGGAACGCGCCTACAAGCTGGAAGGCGTGCACACTAAAGCGAGTCGCAAAAACCCGGAAGGCAAGGAGCGTCACGGCCTCTGGAAGTGCGGTCACTGCCGCAAGCAGTTCACCGTTCGCAAAGGCACGATCTTTGAAGAAAGCCACCTTCCTATGACGAAGTGGCTGCAAGCCATCTATCTCATGGTCTCCAGCAAGAAGGGCATCAGCGCCCATCAGCTGCACCGTGTTCTGGAGGTCCAGTACAAGACCGCTTGGTTCCTCGCGCACCGTATCCGTGAAGCCATGCGTGAAGGCGCGCTGGTCCCGTTCGGTCGCGGCGGCGGTGGTGTCGAAGTTGATGAGACGTTCTTCGGCACGGAGCCGGGCGCAGTCAAAAAGGCCGGCGTGCATCACAAGATGAAAGTGCTGACGCTGGTGGACCGTGACAGCAAACAGGCTCGCAGCATCGTGATTGATGACCTCAAGCCGTCCACGATTGCGCCGCTGGTGCAGGGCAACGTCGCCAAGGAAGCTCGCCTTCTGACGGACCAAGCCCGCCACTACCGCTTCGCTGCCAGCGCCTTTGAGGGCGGTCATGGTTACGTGAACCATTCTGACGGCGAATACGTGAACTGGACGGACCCGACGATCCACACCCAGACGGTCGAGAACTATTACAGCGTGTTCAAGCGTGGCATGAAAGGCACCTACCAGCACTGTGCCAAGCACCACCTGCACCGCTATCTGGCAGAGTTCGATTTCCGCTATAACCACCGTTCCGCGAACGGCGTTGAAGATGGAGAACGTGCTGTGCTTGCCCTGCGCGGCGTGAAGGGCAAGCGCCTCACGTACAGGGGATCTGACCTCTAAAAAAGGTTACAAAATGTAACCCGAATCGGCGATTTTCCCTTGTGTCAACCCCCGGTTCGAATTACCTTACGGGTAACTCCCGCGACCCGAATCCACCGCTTATTGCGGTGGAACCGCCACAAGGCGACGGCTTAGGCCTAGGGTCGCGGGACGCTATCTCAATCTTCTGTGCCATATTGTAAATTTGCCACTGATTGTCGTGTCGGTCATTGGGTGTTGTATATTCGCTCGCCCAAGAATGTAGTCTGACAGATCGCATTTTGGTGGTGAGGCATTCTCTGCTTCATGGTGTCCGTTGATGCGATACGCGGCAGCACCTAGAAGCACGTCGACGAGCTGCAGGGGCAGTGTTCTCTTTGAATTTTGCATGTGAAGGCGTCGAAACGGCCAATCCCGTCGTGCATTCTTTTTGTGAGCGCCTCGGTTCAGAATAAGTCGGGTTTCCTGCGCCGTCTGGGGCGACGTTCGATGGTCTGGATATACGTGAAAGAGGTAGTTCGGATATAGCCGCCAGCATTTCAGGGCGAGCTGATACAGTTCCTTGTTGAAACCAAGTTCGCCAGATCCCTCGTTGTACTGATGCTCATTGCGTTGATGCATATCAACGACGACCACGTGGAAATGCATGGGGCACATCCAGGTTGGGCAATCAAAGAATAAGTCCGCAAATGCCCTATAAGTGTCGATATGGGACCGGCTAACCCGTCCCCATTTCATTTCAGAGTTTATCTGTCCATCGTCCCGGACTTTCTGTATCATTGCATTGAGCGATGGTGTGAAGCGGGACTCAATCGTGAGCGCACCTAATAGCAGGTAGCGATGCTTGGTCTGGCTGGACTCGTCTATAAACACATCTGCCAGTGGGAACTGTTTGTCCGAAGAAGGCTGCATCCATGACTGATAAATCACAGCTAGAGAAATTCAAAGAGGCCGCCCGTGAAGCGGAGTGCGACACGGATGAAAAGGCGTTTGAAGAAGCGTTGAAGAAGGTGGCGAAGTCTAAGCCCGAAAGCGACGAACTAGACAAAGAGCGCAAATCAGATAAGTATCAAAAATAGATATTTATTTGAGGCGCATTATGGCCCGCTTCTTTCTGTTAAACCCCGTCACCGACTGGCTTGTCCGCTTGGCGCTTTCTGTTCGCCGCGCGCAAATCGACGCTACTGGGATTTATGATGTTGAAGCCAAGTATGAGCGCGGGTGAACTCACCGAAGCCCATGAACTCGGCTCCCAACTCCATGACGAAATAAGAGTCCCGGCTATTCAGCCCTTGGCAGCGGTCTAGATCGTGCCCGATAAACTGGGGCGCTTTGTGAGTTTGTATCAAGAAGCCACTCACGATGGCGTCGGTTGAGCGAAACGCTACATGAGGCGCTTCCTTCGACGCTCTTGCCAGCGTTTCAATTACCTGCGGCAAGTCCTCTTGTATGCGAGGCATAGCTGAATCCTTGCTCAGATAGATGAGCACGAGAAGATTATAGGTTTTTCGCTCTGACATGACCGCTCCACAATTTGGCGTGGAGTAACTATCCCGATTCTGCCGGGTTTATCAAATACACAATGTCCAAGCGGCCAGATGGCGCCCACGACAATGAACAGGCAAACCTGTCGTGGCTGAAACTTTTTGCTGCTGGCAGGGCGCGCGGATAAGCCTGCATCTCTTCGGCCCTCGCTAGCAGGGCTTACTATACTAACGGGCGATCAACCCCGCAGTGTGTGAGGACGCTTTCTCACCTCAGCAGCCTTCACACCCTACCCTGTTCGGTGTATGTTCGCAAGGGAAAGAGAGGTGAAGGATGGCTGCCTTTGATGGGCTGAATGTAATTGATCCCGCCAGCTTTGCGGTCTTTCGCTCTGCGCTCGACACTCAAACGGTCAATGTTGCGACAAAGACCCGCGACGATGGAATCAAGCAGGCGCTGCGAGAATGCGGCCTTGATGCAGAAGACCTTCCTGCATTGATGGCGCGCCTATCGAGAAGCGAGCAGGGGCCGAACACCATAATTTCAATCGACGGCGTACAAGCGATCGAGCTTCACCCTCTACGGTTTACATACGAGGAAGAAGGCGACCGATACATTATGAAGATCACGCAACCATATCGCCGCCTGTCCGCATGACCGACGCCGACCTCGAAGAAGCCCTAGACCTCAAGTTCCGCCAGACCCCCAACAGCGTCCGCCGGCTCTTTGCCTCAAAGCTCCCTGATGATCGAGACAAAGCCACAGCAGCCCTTGCAAGGCTCGCGATGGAAGCCATCAGGGAACAGTCCGAACGGGACGCAAGGACGGAAAGGCCAGCGGCTCCGAGTGTGGGGTGGGAGAAGCGTGAACCCTAGTCGCCTCGCCTGCTATCTGGCTCCACTCTGGCATTCTGATCCCCCCAAGGATTTCGTGTGTCTCCGGTCAAATACGTATCAACCACAACACGAGTAGGGGTGTCACCTGAATTACCAAGCATCCTCAAAAACCGAAGGGTTTCACTCTCTTCGGCTTGTTTCCCCGCTAAGGCCTCAATCAATTCATTCATAGCCAACTTCCCTGAAAGCCACACAGGATGTAGCACGATTTTCACAAATGAGAATCGGGTGGATGCGATTAATTTAGCGCATATCTACCAAAACGATGTGCCTCACATCACATTTGCGGACTTTGCGCCATAATGCCGCAATACCTAGCCATAGCCACCGCTGTCATTCTGACGCTGGTGTCTGTGATCGGGTCAGCGCCGTTTTAGCACCTTCTCATTCTGTCTCTGGAAGCGCTTTGTCTCGGCTTTGAAGTTCTCGCGCGCGACCTCCAGTCGTTGCCGAACGATCCGTCGGATATCTGCCATATTCCAGACCATGCATTCTGCACAGCCGTCATGTGGGTTCTCGCGATCATCGGTCATTGGTGCGCCTCCATCAACCGGCGCAATTCCTTGATGTCCGTTGCGATTGCGCGGGTGGCTTCTGTCGATTCCCGCATGGCCTTCGCGCCGTCCTCAAGAACGTTTAGCGTCTCCATCTGTTGCCTGACGTCTTCACGGGCCGACTCTGCCTGATCCTTGAAGATGCTGTTCACGCGCTCCGAGAGTTCGCGGATTGTGACATTGCGCTGGCTGATGGACTCTATCAGATCCTTGCGCTCCTTGTTGAGAAACCAGCAAACCACTGCCAGAATCCCCGCTGGCCCCTGCTCTATGGCCCAGCTGAATAGGGTGATTTGCTCCGGCGTCATGGCTCCCCCTCACAGTCCCCATTGATCCGGCAGCGGATTGTCTCCTCCAGACCGTCGATGTAGGCTGTCACTTCGCCGTCATAGGCCAGCATGCGCCGCAAGTTCGTTGCGAGGACATTTGCATCTTCGCCGTCATAAAGACCCGGCGCGGACGGCCTTTGCAGCGCGCTTTCCGGTACCGGCTCCGGGCGGACCTCAACGAACTCAGTTACCGTGACGGGTTCTGTAGGCGGACAGATCGCCTCGGAGCCCGTCTGACACCCGGTCAGTAGAAGTGCAGCCAGCATAGCCGTCGATAGAGAGAGCTTCATCGATACGCCTTTCCGCGTCTCTGCGGGCACGCTCGGCCCGTTGGTTGGCTTCGGTGACCTTGCGGTCAAGAGCTTCGTTTTCGGCGCGCTCTACAGCCTGCCGGGCTTCCAGCTCGGCACGCTTCTCTGCCTCTTCCTTGCGGATGTCCTCTATCTGGTCCTCTCGCGCCTTCTGGGCGGCCTCGCGGGCTGTGGCGCACTCTGAGGCCGCTTTCTCGAAGCCACGCTCATACGCGGCTGATTTTGTGCTTGAGAGCCAGATATTAAAGCCGATGACGAGAAGCAGCGCGATACCGGCGCCAGCGAGGGGCTTCCAGTAGCGGAGAGCGAGGGCGGTCATGCCACACCCGTGCGCATCATTCGCTCCAGACGGACGGCCCGCTCGCCCACCTGATCATGCCACCGGCTGTTCTCCATCCCTTGTGCCGCCTTCTCCCAGTCGCCCGCCTTGACAGCAGCAAGCGTATACTTGAAGCCTAGCAGGCCGTTCACACCGAGATTGAAGGCCATATTGAGGATGACCCGCTGGCGAACATCATCCAGCGTGCGCCACCAGGTCAGCTTTGCATCCAGCTCTTGCTCAAACCGCTCAATGTCACGGTCCAAAAGATACAGCGCCTCGTCTTCCGTGATGCCACCACCCTTGCGCTTGTCGATGAGCCGCCCGATCCCAATCGTGAGATATGACTCCGAGTCGGTGTAAGCATGAGGCACGAAGCCCTCGTCGCGTCGAAGCTCTTGCTTCATGGCCTTGCGGTCATAGGTCATCGTCTCTGCCTTTCGCGCAAAGAAAAGGCGCCAGACGGCGCCGGGGAGGCTTGCGGGGTGGATCATGGTGCTCAGCTGAAGTCCGGGCGATCCCGCAGGACACTGGTTGCGACCGGATCGGAGAACGAAGACCCTGCCGGAATTGTCGCCGCATCGCCGTACAGATCGGCTGCAAGGATGTAGATTTCATCATCCGTAACCAGCGCAGCTGGATACACGCCGGCGAGATCGTACTCGACGCCGCCAATTGTAACCAGCCCGGCCGGGACGATTGCCAACACATCGCCAGTCACCAGCCCCGCATCGGCCGGCACGGTCGATCCGGCGAAATTGATAATCATGTTACCATTGCCAGCAGTGCGATACTCCGCACCCACGGCGTCGATCAGCTTGATCCTTGGGAGCCGGTCCTTGACGTAGATGTCCGTTTTTACGAGCGGGCTGCTATAGCCGCTATTCAGTGGCAGGGCCGCAGGCTTCTGCGTTTCAACCAGCGCGGGATTGACTGTAAAATCCCGCCGCGTGACAACCCCACCCGACAGGTCGAAATCTCCATCCGCCCAGTAAAGCTCGCCGTTAATCGTGACGGGATCAGCCGCCCGCACACGGACAATCGCAGCCGTAGAGAGACCGGACAGAAGGGGGTTCCAGCCGGTATCTGTGAAATCATAGACCAGCGCGCCCGCGCTGGTCCGGTTCATCTGCATATCCACGCCAGAGGCTACAAGCACGTAATTGCCGGGGATGTTTATTTCTGCAGGCGGTGCTGCGCTGATATTATAGTCCACTACCAGGCGTTTCGTCTCGCCTTCCTCGATTTCGACGGTGTTCGAGGAGCCGAACCCGGCCATCCCGAAATAGAGCTTTGCGCGGCCGTCCGACTTTCGCTCAAGACTGAGATAATGACCATCGCTGCCCGACCCCGGCCAGCCCTCAACCGCAATGACCTCCACAACAGATCCGTCAAGCCCGTAGGCCCGCAGGCCCATCGTGCCCGCCGGGGCAATGATGACGCCGCCAGGCTGCCCGACAGCAGGAAGCGTGAAGCGTGCCGAATGGTCTCCGCTCCAGCTGAACTGCGTGAAATTGTCCGGATTGAGGGGGGCCATGCCAAGATAATAGTTTCGGGACGTGAAGGCGATGGTTTTGCAGGACTGCTCCAGTCGGCCCTTGCGGCCCTTCATCAACCATAGCCGCTCGACCTGCCCGAATCGGGTTTCGCCGGTATAATTGGCCGGGTCCGATGCGCCGGTTCCGGTATTATACTGATAGAGATCAATGAACTGCTCAACCGTGATGGTCGAGGCCGGAAGGATATCGCCCGTCTCCATGTCGTCCAGCGTGAGCGGCGCGTCATCCAGCCGGACGATCTCGGAGCGCAGAAGGGTGTTGCCATGGACGGTCCCGACAAAATCCCCCTTGCCGAGTTCCGAAATCGCCAGCTCGTGCGCGCCCTCAACAGTAATCTGATTGCCGATGATCCATCCATCTTCCGTGCGGAAACAAAGCCGCGTGTCTTCCACGATATTGTCTGACCGGTTCTTGGCTTCATCAATCGTGCGGACAAAGCGCCAGCGGACATAATAGCCCGGCACCTCTTCCTTGCGGAAGATGTCGAAGGACGTTGCGGTGCGCTGCATGAGCCACGGGGAGCGGCGCAAGGCCGTTTCCTCGGCACTGAGCGGCGTGACCTGCTCGATACGGATCGAGACACTGGCGAACTTGGCCGTAGGGGTCGCTGTTTCGAGTGTCGGGGCGGACAGGAATTGCGCCGAATAGGTCTGCAACCCGGTGCCGCCGGTCGTTTGCAACGAGAGATCAATCTCGAAGATGCTGGCCCGGTTCTCGGCATAGAATGCCAGCAGCTCCGCCTCTGCCTCGGCATTCTCCAGAAACACCTTAAAGGTCGCCCGCGTTGGCATCTGCGGATAGCGGACATACTGGCGAAGCAGCCCGGAATCCATTTCCGACGATTCCACGCCCCCATCTGGGGAGAGCGCATAGGGCGTCAGCAGAATGGGGAAGTCAGGAAACTTGTTCATACGAGATCATCCCAGAGGTCAGGTAGGTAATTGACGGCCTTGATCGACGTGGTCGCGCCGGGCGTGCCGATTTCGAGGACGGTGAGATCGAGCGGCGCGAAATCTGCAGCAGCCCCGAACGTCACAAGCGTCGGGACAGACTGGCCATCGAAGACGAGGTCGAAAGGCGGGGAAGCCGCAAGCACGATTGTCTTGCCGCCGTCTCCCGTCGCATCCAGCAGCCCGCTGACGCTTCCGTCCTGATCGCGCAGAATGAGCTTGAGCGCCCCCGAGGGCGCGGCGCGGTTCAGCGTGACAGACGTGCCGGAGGCGGACGTGACGTAGCCGTGATCCGCCTTGTCGGAGATCCACGGTGCAGCGAGCCCGATCCGGTCATAGCGCTGCAGGTTCTGGCCTTCCCGGCCAGTCTTGAACGTATACGTGCGGTGCCGACCGGAAAACTGCCGCCAGAGATATTTGGCCATGGACAGGGCTTCATCCGGGTCCGTCAGGCCGATGGGCGGTTCGCGCTTCGGATTGACGCTATCGGCAGGCCAGATCGCATATTTGCGCTCGAAAGTGAGCGCATCCTGGTACTCGATTTCAAACCCGTCCTGTTCCGTATTCGAAGTGAGCGAGGCTTCCCATTTGAGGCTGTTCACGATGGTATTGTCGGGCGTCACGATGGAGGCCCGTTGCGGCTTGGCCTCATCGACCACAAGCGAGACCTGGAACCCGCGCGGGACAGGTTCAGCGCGTCCGAGGCCTGCGACAGCCTTCAACGCATCCCACACCGTCACGCGGGTATCGAATGAGCCGTTGAACCCCGACCGCCCCGCCTGCGCCGTGCGGAACGCATCGAACGCCGCAGCATGGATCACGCTGTAGGCCTGACGGGCACCGTAGGACGTGTTCGTGATGATATCCGCCATCACGTCCACCAGATTGCCGCCCGCAACCTCTGCCGCCGGGTCAGCGCCCCATTCTGGCAGGATGCTGGTTGTCCGAACCCTGATCTGGCTTTGCGAGCTAGCAGAGATTTCCTTTGCGCCCGTGATCTTCAGGGCCAGCAGCGTGACATTCCCGTAGCGCGGTACGCTGTTGTCATAGTCCAGATAGGCCTTCATGCCGGTCCAGATGACGCGCGCGCTGTCCCTTGCCCGGATTTCCTGATCATCGGTGCGGACAACCGAAACCTTGTAGCGTCCGGCTGTGAGACCAGTCACCGAATAGCTGCGCCGAATGGGATTGTTGCTCGCGCCGGTTTCGCTGAACACATGCGTTGAAGGTGAGCCCACATCATCGCCCGCATCATCGATCTGCTGCAGCGTGAACGTGGTCTCCACCGTCATGTTGGCGAAGTTGCCATTGTCCTTCTGCTTGTAGAGGCCGCCCGGATATTCGATATCGAACTCAAGCGCCTGCGTGGTCGTGCCGGTCCGGTTGGTGACGAACGGCCCACGGGTGATGCCGTCGCCGCCCTTGGTCGCAAACTCTATTGTCTCGTCGGTGGCGCTACCGCTAAAGCTGGTGGTTACCGTGATCGAAGTGTCCGTGACGCCCGCAATCGTCTTTGTCGCACTGATCGGGCTCGTAACAACAATCGTATCACCGACCGAGATGGCCGCGTCCGCGATTGACTCATTGAAGATGATATTCACGCCGGTGATGGAGCCGTTGACCGCGTCCGAATAGCGCTGGACCGGCTCAAGCTCCAGCTGGTCTACGTCGCCGGACGTGACGACATTCTCGTGGGTGCCGAAATCCGCCTCGATGTTGCCAAGCTCGGAGTCGTGATCTTCTGGCAGGAACACCTGATATTCAATAAGCCCGGACGGCAGGTCACCGGTGGGCGTGTCGCCGATGAAGATATCATCGAGCTGGTATTTGCCCGCGCCGAGACACAGGATGAAATGCCGGATTTCGTCATTACCCGCGAAGACCCGGTAGGACTGGCTGGCATATTCTGGCGTGCGGACAACCGTGCCATAATTGACGGGCGGCGGCGCGCCGAGCTTCGCCTCGTTGGCCTTCACGCCCACGCTGTAGAGGCTGTTTGCAGACTGCTGCGAGGCCTGCCCCGGCACTTTCGGCGCCAGCAGGAAGGTCACGCCCACAGAAATCGCAACCGAGGCCACCACGACAGCCCAGAGCGGGATTTCGAAACCGGACGGCGTCAGTCCGAGATGATAGGTGTCGCCTTCTCCAATCTCGATCCCTTCCCACTCATCGACAGGAATGATGCGCGCTGGGCCGCCACTGACACGGGAGAGCCGCGAAGATAGCCCGCCCGGTCCTTTCGGAAACTCCCGGTCCAGAATATCCATGAGCGGACCAGCACATTCCACGACGCGCTCAACGCCGGTGTGCCGCTCAATGATCAGCTGTCCCATCGGGCATACTCCACGCGCGCAAAGGGCAGATTGGTGAGCGACAGCCATTCAGGGCCGCCCGGCGAGACGGTTTCGCCGCCAGTGATGACAGGCGCTTGCGTGTGCAGGATGCCGCCCGCAATCACGATGCCGACATGGCGGGCCGCGGCGAATTTCGGGACGAAGGCAACCGCGCCCTCACTGACTGCGCAGCGCTTCCATTCCTCGTCACGCACCTGCTCGTTGAAGATGCGCAGCAAGTCGCGCGGATTATCCCAATGTGGCAGCGGATCGCGGGGAACCGGCCAGCCCATACGGCGGCAGACCTCAACGACCATGCCATAGCAGTCATATGCTTCCGGACCGCGCCCGCACACCTCGTATGTGGTCTCCAGCATGTCGGAGATGATCGCCTGCCTGTCGCTCATCGGCTCAGCCCCGGAAAAAGCACGGGCGTGTAAAGCGTGCGCGGAAAGCCCAGATTGAGGAAATCGAGCCATGTCCCGGTGCAACTGACGCCCCGGCTCATGCCCGCAATCTTGGTTATTTCCAGCGGCCCAAAGGTCATTTCGCTGTCGGTCTCCGCCTCGAAATACTGGTTGAACTCGCACTCGATGGCCTGCGTCCGCGTAACCGTGACCGCGTTGATCTCAGCAATGAGAGTCTGCGTGCTGAACAGGTTGAGCTGCATCTCGTAGCGCCCGCTCGAAGTGGTCGCTGGACGCTGCAGCTCGAACGGGTGCGGCGTGAACGTGACCTCTTCCCCGCGCACATTTCCCGCGAAGGGTTCGTGCCAGGTCGTCAGATGCCAGTCCTGAGAAAATCCCGGATGGAAGAGGCTGACCGTCTCGCGCGCGATATCCCCTGATGTTGCAGAGGCTCGCCAGCGCTTGGTCCGGTCTGTTGCGTCCGTCATGCGGGCCCCCCTGATATTGACATTTCGAATGGCGCCGACATGATGCGCGCCCAATCACCGAAAGGGCGAACATGATGCGCGCGATACTCAACTGGCTCGAAAGCCTTTTCACCACGAAGCCCTGCGCGAAGTGCTCTGGCGATGCAATGTGCGCCGACTGCGAATGGCACTGGGCCATCCGCTAGCGCGCTCCGGCCGCCCGGTTCCAGCCCAGCTTGTTTTCCCCGATTTCGGAGATAGGACCGCCGCCGCCCGACAGGTCATCAGCAATCGCGGCTACCGCCTGCCGGGTCGCTTCCTCAATAATGAATTTCGGGCTCATTTCTGAACCCTCTTTACGGACCTGTACGCCGGGTGCGTTGTTGATGATCTGGATTTGCGGAGCCTGCCCACCGCCGCGATTGTCATTGGCCGGCGCCTGCCCCCGGCGCATCGCATCCACATTCTGCCAGCCGCCATAGCGGGCGACATCCTGCTGCGACCAGACAACCTCGCCTTTGTGCACGACGCCAGCCGGATCATTGACGCCCCCCGGCCCAGTATAGCCGCCAACCGCGAAGCTATCCGTCACGGTCTGGATCGAACTCATGATCTGGGCGCCGTAAGCCGTGACCTTCGCCCATTCGGCAAGGTTGAGCGGGAACGGAAGGGCCAAGGCCTCAGAGAGGGCCTTGGCGATGTTCAGCGTGGCGGATGCAATCACAAAGCCCTGTTGCGCCGCGATCATCAGCTTGTAGGCAGCGGACTGTTCGCCGACGCTATCGCGCATGATGCTGGCGACATCGCCGAATATCTCGGAGTAGGTGCCGAGCATGATATCGCGTTGCGCTCGTAGGTATTGATCCTCAATGAGTGCGCGGGCCTCTGCGGCCTTCTCGACTTCGTGGGTTTTCAGCGCCTCGTATTCTTCGACGATTTCCAACTGCTGCCGATAGTCGCGTTCCAGACGCAGCAGCGGGTTATCGATGCCGAGGGTCAGTTCACGGTTGAGGTCATCGAAACTCTCGCGACGGCTTGTCGCTTCGGTTTCGGTAATGCCATTATCATTCGCGGCATCGAAATCTTGGGACATGCCGTCATAGGTTCTTTGTAGATCGGCACGCCTATTCACCAGCTCGGTAATGCGTGCAATCTCATCGTCCATGCCTTCAAGGCCATTTTTGCGGATGAGGTCTTCCACGGCGATTGCGCGGGAAACTGCATAGTGAGCTTCTTCGCCAAGCCGAAGCGCGCCCGTCAGGCGCTGAAGCTGGTCAACCTCGATTTCAAGGTCTTCAATCGTGTCGCCGGCGGCCTTGGCCGCTTCGAGTGCCTTTTCCGCCTCAAGCTTTTGGCGCGTCAGGTCGCGAATTTCACGAGCCGCTGCGCTATTGTCGTTCGCGGCTAGACCTGCCGCCTGAAGGTTCTCCAGAATGGCGCGCTGCGTGTCGTCAGTCTCGCGCGTCAGGGCCAGTTCCTCGCGCAGCCCGGTGATCGTGTCCTGTACGGCTTCGGCGGCTGCTTCAGCAGCGCGCTCCTGCTCGCGGAAGGTGTCACCTGCCCAGTCATCCACGTTGATATCCATGAGGCCCGAAACGACAGCCGACCACTTCGACCATGTTGTCGTCAGATCGGCAACAATCTGGTTCTGTGCCTCCAACTCGCGCGTGACGCGACCTTCCTCCACCGTGTAGCGGACGCGGTTCAGCTCGGCTTCAAGCCGGGCCTGTTCTGCCGTCGCCTCGTTCAGCTGCGTCAGGGCGGCCTGCTGCTGAATGGTCGCATCGGCCAGTTCACGGGCTTTTGTTTCCTGAGCTTCCGCAAGGGCTGCGCCTTCCATTCCGACAAGCGACTGCTCATCCCGAATGTCTTCAAGTATGGTCTTGTAGGGGTCGAGCACCCCAAGCGCGCGGTCGAACATGCCGGCCAGGCTTGCATCAGAGAGCCGGTCAATCGACCCAGCCAGCATATCTACCAGCCCGGACGCCTCACGCGCCTCATCGCCTGTCTCGCCAATCCTGTCGCGAAACGCTGAGAGCCTGCCCTGTGCTGCACGCGCCGCTTCCCGCGCCTCGTCAGCCGCTGCGGCATAGCTTTCAAGCTCTGCTGCCCTGCGGTCTGCCTCCCGGCCCTGCTGGACGAGGATTGCCGTCAGGGCGCCCACGGCTGCGATGCCAAGCCCAACCGGACCAAGCAGCAGCGTGATCCCGGCGCGGAGAGTGGCGACCGAAGCCGTGAAGATTTTCGCGGCTGTCGAGCTTGCCATGAAAGATGCAACCATAGGCCCGCCGAACACGACCGCCGAAGCGGCCCCCGCTGTGGTCAGCACGTCCATATTGTCCGACAGGAAGCCGGTAACCTCCAGCGCGCCTTCCATTGCCGGCACAAGCACGTTGAGCGATGCTTCGCCTGCTGTGAGGGCCATATTGCCGAACTTGGACATGGCGACGTTGAGGCGCTGGTCGAGAGATGAGGCCATCTTCTCGTAAGCCTCGTTCGCTGCCCCGGCGCGCCCTTCCATCTGGTCAAGGATCTCGTTGAACTTGACGCCGCCCTGACCTGCCAGTGAGAAGACAGCGCGAAGTGATTCCACCGAGCCGAAGAGTGTTGCGAGCGCTTCCTGGCTACCATCGGTCTTTTCGACAAGGTATTCCATGAACCCGGCAAGGCCCATCGTCGCCGCTTTCGTGGCGGTGAACTCGATACCAAGCTGGTTTGCCAGTTCCACAGCCTGAGAGGACGGCTTGAGAAGCTGCGTCATGATGCCAGAGAGGCCCGTGACAGCAAGCTTTGTGTCTTGCCCCTGCGTTGTCAGGGCTGCGGTGGCTGCGACCAGTTCGTGGAACTCGAAACCGACCGCCGTTGCCTGCGGAATGGCCCGCCCGAGCGAATTGGACAACTCGTCAATGGTCGTCTTACCAGCCTTCATGCCAACGAAGAGCGCATCGGCTGCGTCCTCAGCGCGAAGCCCGCTTGCTGCATAGGCGTTCTGGGCCGTTGTCAGGACATCGACAGCGGTCGTGACCTGCGTGATACCGCCGATCGCCACCCGGTTTGCAGTGTCCAGAAGCTCTGCGGAAGCCGCTGCATCACCAGCGCCTGCGGAGATGGCCTGATAGAAGGCCTTGGCCTGAGCCGTGGCAGACCCGCCGTATTGCTCGACCAGTGCACGCGAGGAAGCCGTGATGGCATCGATCTCAGACGGAACCGCAGGCAGAAGCGTGGACACTTCCGCAATGGCCGCGTTGAACTCTCTCGCCCGGTCTGTTGCCGTGCTGAAGCCGATAGAGGCAACGCCGATTGCGACGAATCCCGCAACAGCGCGCGTTGCTGCCTGCCCCAGTCGAGCGGCCGCTGCCTCGGTCCGGCTCGACTGACGCTCAAAGCGTTCAAGGCTACGCGTGCCTTTATCAACATCCTGAGAGTCGATCCGCAAGCCTAGGCTGGCAATTTCCATATCACTCGCCTTTCTGGTGTTTGCGGCCAAGCTCTTTCAGCCGGTCCTTGAGGTCCGAGCCGTCCAGCGGCTTGATGTCTTCGGCCATCTTTTTGAGAAACATGTCGTCGAAATCTTCGAGCAGAGAGAGGTCGATCGGGAGAAGAATGACGCCTGTCATGCGGGCGAAGGCATCGATATCCGGCCACTCGACAGGAGCGTGACCGTTAGGCCCCGATCCCTTGCGGCGGCGGATGCGCTGCCAGACGGCCCAGGCATGGCCCGCCGCCGTAGGAAATGGCGGGACGACAAGCTGAGCCTCATAAGAGGCGGCTATATCGTCCCGGCCTTTACGGACCGCACGCTCAAGACGGCTTTCCAGCCTTTCCCGGCGGGTGCGGCCCTCTTCAATGCGGTCCAGTTCAAAGGTGCGCTCGGCATAGGCGCGGGCGCGATCAGCAAGCGGACTTACTTCTTCCCCGAACGCCCCGAAAAAGAGTCTTCGCTCTTGAAGAACTCTGTCAGCTGGCGCGTCAGCTCGCCGCCATAATCAGGGTCACGCAGCGCCTTGACGACGCTCTCTTTGGAAAACTTCAGAGTCTCGCCGCTGAGGGTAACGGTGTCCGGCTTCCAGCCGAGAACGCGCGAGGCCGCAGCCTCGGCATTTTCCCGACGAATATCCTCGCTGGTCTTGTGGGGCGGCTTGTACTTCTTGCCGTTCACCCGAGCCGCCTCTTTGGCACGGCCTTCCTCAAGCGATTTGTCGAGGATTTCGTCCTCAAGCGCGATGGTGTTCGGATGGCCGGGGCCCGCGATGGTCCATACCCAGCCAGTCGGCTCGCCGGCGGCGCTGAGCACTTTCATCTCGGCCTTGTCCACTGATTTGAACGGGTCGAGATTGAGGGGCGCGGACACGGCTTCTTCGTTCTGCTTCTTGTCAGTCATGGGTAAATCTCTTTTCGGAATATCGGGATTGTCGGGTGAGCCGCTGACGCCCGACACGCCAGCGGCTCTATCTCACGCGAGAATGGGGTTAGGCGCCGGAGGTGTCTTCCGATGGAACTTCATAGGTATCGGTAGTTTTGGCGATATCGAAGTTGCGGCGGTGCACGTTCGACACGTTGCCGAGATTGGTTGTCTTGGACGTTACGAGCCCAAGGTAATACTGAACCGACTTGGTGTGATCTGACGTTCGAGCATCTGCAAGCTCTACCTTGAAGGGATAGTTGAAGTCAGAATCCGCAGCAGCCATTAACTCAATTTGACCCTCATCCAAAGGATCACGCCCAACCACAACGGACTGAGTGCCCCCGTCACGCGGGCCTTTCAGCTTGCGCACGCGGCGATTACCAACTGCCGTGAAAGTGATCACCTCAGACGTTTCTGTCAAATTGCCAAAATCTTCGACTTCTTCGACTTCAACCCAGTCGCTGATCGCCTCAAAAGCAGTGATTGCCTCTGAGTTAGTGCCCTCAATGAGGGTATCCGGTTCAATCGGCGTGGGGCTGATATACAGCTTGCTGCCGGCATTCGCATTGATGGCCATGATTTATCTCCTCTTGGCACATGAAAAAGCCCGCCAAAGCGGGCAGGTTATCCGGGCTGTGCCGGGATCGGGTTTAGACGTAGCCTCGATATCTGACGGACACCGGCACACGCCAGAACGCCTCATCACGAAGCGGCTGCGCCACATCTGGAGCACGCTCCACGCGGACACGCGCGCCCTGAAAATCAAGCGCAAGGTCCGCCGGGAAATGCGCGGCAATCTCGCCAGCCTTCTGCGTCAGCACGTCAGGATGTGTCTTGCCCGTCCCGACATCCGATACAGGCCACATGAGCGAAAGCTGAAGAATGCCCATCCTCTCGTGCGGGTCGCTGCCCTTGATAAACAGCCGCGTGTTGTCGTTAGGTAGGTGTCGGCACTCAACGTAGGGCAGCGGCTTCCCGCTTGCCGACACGGGCGGATCAAACGGCTCCATAGGATATGACACGGCATAGCCGACAGGCAGTGTGGCCACCCGCGTCTTCAGGGCTTGCCAGATTTGTGTCTCAGTCGTCGGCACTGTAGTCATCCACGCTGCCGTCTGCGTACTCGATGCGTCGAACTTCTTTTCCGTCCGGCCCGATCATCACGACTTTGCCGTCATATTCCTCTATTTCGACCAAGTGCAATTCGAGATTCGCAACCGGCACGCCGCCAGCTGAGTGAACAAAGCTAACGCCGGTTATGTGACTTGAGATGTCGCGCCCGTTCTCATCAACAACGCAGGTGCCGAATTGTGTGCCGTCGCTTTTAATCCGCAGCTTCATGGAATAGACCCTTCCGGTGACAGACAAACCCCCGCTCACAGATGAACAGGTCGAGGCCCGCTTAGGCGTGGCGCTCAATTCGATTGGCTATGACAGCCGGGGCGAAACAGAACTTGGCAACAATTCACTGAGAGCGGCGCGGCAGGTGCTGCTTGCCCTCAAGCTCGCCTTGCTCAAGAAGTTGGACGAATAGACCGGGCCTTTGCTTCCCGGGCGGCCTGACCCACGATGCCAGGCCATTGCTGAGCCGCCAGCCGGACCATGCCGTCCTCATACTCACGCGGCCGCGCGTAGCTTGCGACGAAACCCATGTAGATCGTGTCGGTTGGCGCCGATCCCGCGATCACAAGCTCGATCTGCGCATCATCTGAATAGGTGCGGCCCTCTGCAGGCTTGGCGTTGCGATCAATGAGCGGCATGGCGCTTGTCGATCCCATGAAGCTCGCCCGCAAAAAGCCGGTGTCGACCCTCGTTCTATCGCGAACCTCCCGTGCGACCCGTTGCGCGCTTTCCTTTCGGACCGCCTCAACCCGCCTCTGACTGGCGTTCACCCAATCCGAAACCTGAGCGGAAAAGCTGGTCATCACTCAATCCCTGCGAGGTAATCCACGACGTGCTCATAGGTGCAGCGGCAATTCACGACTTCTTCGGCGGGCGCACCGGGGGCGTGCGGATAAAGGAGTCCGTTCGAGAATGGCTGGTCAAGGGCGACCATATCGCCGTCTATCGCGGCATGGCTGTCTCGCGTCCGATTATCCTTTGTCGCTACCCAGCGCTTCTTGACCTGCTGTGCCTGCACCGCGCCGGTGTCGACCAGCTGGCGAAACGCCTCATCTTTCGATCGGGCAAGCGCGCCTAGCGTCTCAGTCCGTGCAATCGTTTCGCCGCGAAGAGCCAGGAGCCGATCAGAGTATCGGCCCGTGATCCTCGCCACCGTGTCCCGGTCCAGTCCTTTGCCTTCACGGATCGCCTTTGCCACCGTCCGGTCAAATCTCTTGTCCCGGCGTGTCAGGCCGAGATAGGCGCGCATGGCGTCAGGATCTCCAGAAAGCAGCCCTGAGCGCGCGTTCTCGACTGCCCTTGCCTGCGGACCAGAAAGCCCCAGAATACCGCCTGTGCGCCTGTTGCTGCCCCTCTGGACCCTGCCGACGATGTTCAGCGCGGTTCGCTTCGGATTGGCGCCTTCCATCATGCCGCGCTGAAGCACCAGGCGGATGCTCTCGCGCTGCTCATCAATGATCCGCGTGACCAGTGACGAGGAATGCTCTCTCAGATACCGCTCCACACGCGGCGCGCGCATGTCGAAACGGACAACCAGCCGTCCGCCGTTCGGATCTCGCAGCGCTGGCATACCGCTTACCGCGGCAACGCCCCCTGCCCCATAAGCGGCCCTGAAGGCCTCCTCAAGAGTCCTGAAAGCGGCCGGGTCCAAATGAACCGCATCCAGCGCGCCTTGAATGTCTCCCCGTTCCAGGCGCTCGACCATGCGGCCGATCTCTGCCCGGTTGGCAATGTCTGTTACCGCTTCGATGAAGGCGTCCAGAAGCTGCTTCTCGTACTGGTCAGCCAGTGTCTCGAATTGCCTGCGGACTTCAGCGCGGGTCGGGCGGCGGGCCATCTATCCCTTCGCCCTGATTTCCAGAGTGGCTTTGGCCGGGTCTTCGCTGATGTCGATAATGGTGTAGGTTTGACCTCGGGCTTTTATCACGTCAGACTTGAGCGGCCTGAAAGGCATCTCGCTCTGGATAAGGACGATCTTCACATCGTCGGCATCGACGACGCCCTTCCCGACAAGGAAGTCGCTGTAGGTGTCCACGAAGCCCAGGAACTCGTGCTCGGTCGTTTCCTCTTCTGGCTCCCACGTCTCCCACGTTGGAAGGTCTGGTGGGCGTTCACTGGTCGCTTCAGTGCGCGGAATAATCAGCGTATAGGGCAATTTCGACTTCACCAGCGCATTGCCGATGATGCTTGCGAGGCGGCCCTCCAGAAGCGAAGTCATCAGCCGATTGTCCTCAAGCCGAAGCGCCTGCTTTTAGCAACGCAATCTTCAAACATGGAATCTATCGCCGACACGACAGGCACTGCCCCTGCAATTGGATCGACCCCGTCCCGAAACTTCACGCGAGCACTACCGGCGCCGACTTCCGCAATGGCCTCATTGGGCACGATGTTGGCAGAGAAAAATCCAGGCGTTGCAAGCTCAAGCGAGGCCGCAATATAAGCCGCCCTCGCCACAAGCGGCATATCGGCCGTGCACGGCAGCACGAAATGGCGAACGTAGTGAAATTCGATATAGTCACTGGCTCGGACAAGCGCTGCTGACGCTGCTGCGTCGGTTGCTTCCGACGGGGCACTGTCGCCCCGCTCGGTCGCATACGTCCGCCAGTCTTCCACCGTGCCATACATGGCTATTCCGCGCTCCAGAGAGCATCACGCTCTGCGCTGGTGAACTTCTTCTCGCCATCCTCCAGCAGGGCATTGATGCAGCGAAGGTCCGGCGAACCGTCATTGGTGAAATCGTCGTCAGACAGACCCTCGGCCAGCTCTTTCAGACGGGCTTTGCGGTCGGGATTCGTAACGAAGGTCTTGCCCTCGGTCTCCCCGATAATCTCATAGCGGCCAGCCCAGCCTGTTGGCTCGCTGCTGACGGTCATCTCGCGTCCGACCGGAATTTCAGCGCCGTGTCCGTCATAGATGCCGGGTGCTGTGATCTTGATACGCATGGCTGGTCCTTTCAGGTGAGGAAAGGCCCCGACCGAAGCCGGGGCCAATCACGTTTAGGAGTCGATATCGGTCGAGTAGAACACGCCGGTCTTGCCGCTGAAGTCCGCGCGCACTTCCAGGCCCATCGCACCCATGACGAGGAACTGGTAGTTATCCGTCGGGTTCATGCGGGTCTTGGCGGTCGTGTTCACGGCCATGCCGACAAGCGGGCGGATATACTCGGCACTCGGCACGAAGCCGAACAGCTCGTTGCCCGTCAGCTCGTAAGTCACCGCGATCTTGTTGATGCGACGGTTGCTTTCGAGGTACTGCCAGAGCTTGCCTTCTTTCTGGCCGGACGCACCGGAGTACGAACGGTCGAAGTTGCGGCCGATCTCAGGCGAGATGTACAGGTTGACGGCGCCAGTGATGTTGTTCGCATCGAGCATTGCACCAAGCGTCTGCGTGATGAAACCGTCGATGGCATCAGAGGTGGTCGAGGTCGAGGTGAGGTCGATATTCGCACCGCTATTGGCCGTGCCAAGGTTGATCACCTTGGAGAGCGGGTTGGTGCGAATGCCGGTCGCCGTATAGCCCTGGAACACGATGCTGGAATCGCCGTCGAGGACATATTGCGCCATATCCTGACGCAGGGCGGCGGTAATCGCCTCCTGATCGTCAGCCAGAGCGTCGAAGTTCTCGGACTGCAGGGTGTTCCATTCCCGCCACTCGCGGCCATAGCCGGACGAGAAGATCGGAACTGGCGTGCCGCGGTAGTCATACGTCACCTTGTCGAGGGTGTTGGGCACCTGACCCGACAGGGAACGGTTGACCGTGCCGGCATCGGAAGCAACGCGGTTCAGGTGAACCAGCTTGCCGATGTTGACCGCCTTTGCCAGCGGCAGGAGGTCGGTCATGTAAGCCTGGCCTTCATCGTTCCGCATGACGCGGCGGGTGATACCGTCCAGATCAAGCCACGCATCACGCGGCAGAACCGAGGCAGCATTGCCCACGGCTGCGAGGTTGTCTTCCGTATGGTGAAACCATTCACGGTTGACTTTTACATCTTCCCACCAAGCCGCGTGAGGGCGGGAGTTGGCGACAAGCTGTTCGTCAAAGTAGCGCATGTCAGTTACTCCTTATGCGGCTGCGGTGAGGTAGCCCTGGCTCGCACGGAACGCGATCAGCTGTTCCGAGCCAGAGGTGTTGTTGTAGGCCTCGGTGGAGTAGCCGATCACCTTGTCTTCCGTAGAAGCAATGGCGAGAAGGCCGCCCGCAGCCGGGGTCAGGGGAGTGCCGATGGCTGAAATGTTCACGCCGTCAGCAATGCGGCCGGCGTAAATCTGCTCGTCAAGCAGCTCCATGCCGATCACGGTGTCGCCATCAGCATAGTCATCATCGACCGTCTTCATGGCGAGATAGTTGTCCTGGCAAATCCAGACCTTGCCGACCGTATCGGCGGCAGCATTGTCGAACTCACCAGAAGAGATGACCAGCAGGTTGCCCGGCGAAAGATCGCCGTCTGCTGCGGTCAGCTCAAGAACCTGCGGCTTGGCCTCGGAGACCGGGCCGAGGTAAATCTTGTTATAGCGTGCCATGTGTTATGCCTCCGCTTTCGGCAGTTGGAAGGTCGGCTTGCCGTTGTTAGCGGCGAAGGCCGGATTAAGGGGCGCAGCCTTGCCCGGCTTGGCCTTCTCTGCGAGCGAACGGGCGGCATTGAGGGTCAGCTCATTGGCCTCGTCTTCGGTGAGGAGGTTTGCCTTGACGATAGTTTCGACATAGCCTTTCAGCTCTGCCTCGTCTTTCGCCTTCTGAGCATTCTGAAGGGCTTCCAGATTATCGGTCAGGGGCTTCACAGCTTCCTTGACCGCGTTCGCCAGAGTCTCTGGCTTGATGGCCTCCGAGAGGGTATCAACCTTCGCGGAAAGCGCGTCGAACTGTTCTTTCGATACAGTCATGTCTGCTTCCTTTCGATTTGCAGAGGGTTCCCGCTCGGAAGATGTGAACATCTCCAGAATAGCGGACTTGATGCGCTCCTTGAGGGGAGCCTTTTCGCGCTGTTCAAGCGCTCGGACCATCGAGTCGACAGCCCAATCCAGTTCGGTATCAGCCCGCTCGAAAGCAGAGTTGATCACCTCGACTTGTTCCTGTTCGCCCTTCGAGTTGACAAACATACCGACGCCCTGTTCAGGCGTTGCCGCTCCGTCCTCGCCTATGAGGATCGCGTCATGGTCAAACATGATGTTGCGGGCGATGAATTTGTGGTCTTCGCTGCCGTCGCAATTCTCCAACTCGCACAGGAGCCCCGTGCTGGTATGGATCGGCTCGCCCTTGTCCACGGCGTTCAGGACGGTGCGCCCGCCCTCTAGTTGCTTGGCGAACTCAATGTCGATCACCTTGTCGAGAAAGACCCGGCCATTTTCACGACGGACGTTCTCATTCCAGGCCCCAACCCAGCTTGCATTGATGCCTTCAGGCTCGCGGGCACTGACAAACACGCCGTCCACCATCGGGTGGCCGAAAGGCGCAGGGGTCCGGTTCAGCGTCTTGTAGGAGCGCTCGATCTCGTCGGCAGGGTACTTGATGCCGTTCATCACCACGTTGTCCGGCAGCGTTGCCGACGGAATGATCAGAAGGTCGCGGCCATTGCGCTTTACACGTTGCGCAGCCTTAGTGTTTGCGAGCGAACGGACGTTCACCCGGACATGCTTGTTCATTGTCAGGTTCCTTAGTCTTCGTCTGGCTCTATCGGCTCAGGGTCGAGGCCAAGCGCCGCCGCTGCCTCATCGTCATCAGGCTCACCGCGAAACGCCTCTTCCGGCGACAGCGGCTCAAAGCCGACCCGCGCGCGGATTTCCTCTTGAAGGAAAGCCAGCTCACCCGTTGGTGACAGCTTGGCGTTGATCTCTGCCATCTTCATGGCGAGGTCAAACTTCTCGGCCATGCTGGCCTCGGTCAGGTCTGCCCAATCCAGCGACCAGTCGCGCTCCGGCAGGATACCAAACGCTTCCAGTCGGTTCACCAGCGCCATGATGTTCGGGATGGTCTGCCCCTCGCGACGGGACATGCAGGTTTGCGCCCATTCGTTTGCGTCTTCAGTGCTAGCTCGCTCGCCAGTCTGAGAGCCGACAAGGATTTTCAACGGAATGCCGAACGAGGCCGCGAAAGATTGAAGTGCCACAGCCACGAAATGCTCAGGGATAGGCAGGCTCACCTGAAGCGACTTGGCCTGCATCCCTTGCAGCCAGAGAAGCGCGTCAAAGCCTTTTTGCCAGTCCTCAACCTGATCGCTCATCGTCTCGTGCAGGTCTTCTGCCGAGACGCCCATGCCCTTCGCCATATCAGCGAGGTCGATTTCCTTATCCGTCTCCAGTACAGGCGCCGCTTTGGCGTTCTTCCAGAAGCCCTCGCCACCTGCCCCGATGACCTTTTCCAGCGTCATCAGGTCATTAAAGCCCGGCTCAAGCATGGAGCGGTTGTGAACCGTGCCATCGCGTGACCAGATAATGACACGATCAGGATGCAACTCGAACGATCGGTTCTTCTGGTTGGTGCTGCCCTTGTCGCTGTCCACCGCATATTCAGTGAAGTTGAACATGAGCGGCTGACCGTAGGTCTCCGACGTTTCGTCAGAGTCCCATTGACTGACCGTGAGCTGGCCTTCCCATGCGGGAATAACTTCGACCAGGCCCATCAGACCACCCGGCACGCGATCAACCGGCTGGTTGAATTTCTTGCTGTCCGCCAGCCGCAGGATCAGGCCAGAATAACCACCGACCATTGACCGGAGGTCCGCCTCCTTGACCTTCTGCCACAAGCGCAGATCATCAAAGCGCTGACGTATATCGCCTTCGGCCCGGCTCTCTGCATCCTTTTCTTCGCCCTCCATAAGAAACGGAAAGCTCTGCCACGTCTTGCCTGCCGTCTTTTCAACTGCGGCGCATGCAATGCCGTTGCGGGCATACATCGCATGGAACTGGTCAAACGTTATCGTTTCGGGAAAGCCGAAGTCCCGGTAATGGTTGTGCTTCGCATTGGCGAAATAGCCCGGAAACATAGCCTGAAGCGAGCGCGCCCGATTGGCGATCATCGTCAGGGAACGCTGCGCGATGCCCATTAGCGATGCCTCTTGGACAGGATCATGCCTGCGCGCGGCGCCTGCTCACCCAGCATCAGATCGCTCAGCGCCCACACCGCAGCGTCCAGCCTGTCCGGCGACCCATCGCCCATATAGCCATCAGAGGTCATGCTCACCATTTGATCCTCCAACTCGCTCAATCCGCCGACATGGCGCACACGGCCCTGCTCATAGAGCGCGGCAACCGGCTCAGCCCTTACGGCCTTGCCCCTCGATGCGACCACTTCCTTATAGCTCACCGACTTATCTACGGTGCGGATGACGTGCTCGACCATCGCCCCGCCATAGTTACGCTCTGCAACGATCCGGTCGGCGCTGTATTTCCGGTACGCCTCGACAGCGCGCCGCCCCCAGCCCGCCGGGGAAAGATCACACGTCCAATCCGACAGGACATAGGCCAGTCCATCGACACCCAGACCGGCAACCACAATGCCGATGCTGTCCGCCGTCTCTTCATCACCGCCGCCCGCGCCTGATGGGTCAACCGCGACCACGACACGCCGCATGTCCGGCAGGTCGCCGCGCCACAGAGCGTCCTCGACCATTTGCCGGGTCCAGAGCGCGCCTGGTATGTCGTCCAGTATCTCGGCTTCAAGCTCTTGCCGGCCAAGCCGTGTGCCTTCGTACCTCGATAGAACCGCCTGCCGGAACGCCGGGGCGAGGTTCATCAGATTGTCGTGCGTCCGCCCCCGCGTGACGTGCGTTGTTTCAGAGCGCACCAGCTCCCGTATCAAGGGCAAAGGCCGGGGCGTCGTGGTTGCACAGACCTTCGGACGCTCGCCAAGGCGAAGCCCGAACATGGCCATGTCCCATGCTTCCTGCATGTACTTCCATGCCGCCAATTCATCGCACCAGAGTGCCGCGTGCTGGGGGCCGCGAAGACGATCCGGCTCATCTGCCGAATACAGCGTGGCGATCGTTCCGTTGTCCCACGTCAGCCGACGCTTGGACGGCTCATACACTGGACGGTCCCATGGCGGGGAAATTGCGAGGATTCCGCTTTCCCCCTCGACCATCACGTCTCGGGCGTCAGAGGCCGTTGGAGCAATCAGGCCAATCCGCCCAACCGTGTCCTTGATCTGCCGGACCCATTCGGCACCAGTGCGGGTCTTGCCCCATCCACGGCCAGCGAGTGCCAGCCATACCGTCCAATCGCCCTCAGGCTCCAGCTGGTCGGGACGTGCCCAGAAGCTCCAGCGGTAATTCAGCGCCGCCTTTTCGTCAGGCGTCAGATTCTTCAGGAGCGCCTTCGCCTGTATCGGCGTCAGCGTATTTGCTGAGCTTGGCATCCAGGCTCCTTGCGGCGTCCTTTACCGTGACGCTAGCATCCGTCTCTGTGCGGGCGGTGGTCCAATTGTGATTGCTTGCCAGATCCATCGCGAGGCCGGGCGTATACTTCTCCCGATCAATGAGGCGTTCGGAACGGTCTTGCTCAATTCTCAGGCGCGCGCGTGTGGCGGCGTAAGAAAATTCTTTCTTCTGCTCGTAGTCCCAGAGGCTCTGACGCGAAGCAAAGCCCATATGGTAGGCCAGCCCCGCAACAGTCGGGATGCGCTTGTCAGTTTCGCACTGGTCGAAGTATTGATCGATGCAGTTTTCGAAGTGCAGGGGGTCACTGTATTTAGGGTGCCTGCCTGCTTTGGCGTCATCTTCAGCCATGATCATTATCGAGAAACGCTAAGGTTTCGCCCTTTGGTGCAGGTTTCGGTTTATCTGGCCGGTGGGACATGCAGCCACAGGTTAATCCCGCGCCTCTTCAGCCAGCGCTTCCCGCGCTTTCACGGCCTCGCGGTCAGCGGCCAGTTCGTGCTCTGTGAGGCCGTACCGGTTGGTGTCGGCTTGGTGTTCATGGTCAGTGAGCATGGCGCTTCCTTTCGACATGAGTAATCCCCGCCGCGAGCTTGCTCGGGACGCTGGTGTATGGCTCTGGGCTTATGGGTGAGTGTTCCGGTTAGGGCCGGACGGGGAAAGGGTATCTGCGGGCCGCCGATCCTCGCGGCTCACGTGACGGTGCGCATGGTTCCCGTAGAACGCGCCCTTTTACTGGCATACGGGCATCACGCCGCAGAATCACAAAGGGGAGCGCGTTAGCCGCAACTCCCCTTATTCCTTTTGCTGGCTTCTCACGCTTCGCGTGACCTGTCAAGCGGCCTCGCCAAATTTCTGCGTGAACCTCTCTGGCCAGAAGTGCCGGGCAAGGCGTCTGGCCGGATGCTGCAGGATCTCGCAGGTGTGAGGCGTGAAATACCGGCCCCATTCTGCCACCACCATCTGCAGCCGCTCGCGCTCGGCTATCCTGCACCCGACAAGGCAATCTTCCATCGCGCCATGAATGCCCTTCAATCGGATCAGGGCTTCCTCTGTAGTGATCTTTTCACCTCTACGGGGCTGCAGGGTGCCGAGAATGTCCGGCGCCTCTCTAGGAGCCTGTATGCTCGCCCTGTAGGCTTCCGTGATCTGGCGATAGCGGTGCAGGGCTTCGTGTTGATCATCGGTGAGCAGACCCTGTGTCTTCGCGACCAGCAGCGGATCATCGGGCGTGCCGGATGATCCTTTGAGAAGATCGAGGCGAAGCTGTTGCGCACGGCTGGGCTTCTGCTTGCGGGCGGCGATGTTGCCCGGCTTGGACTTCACCCGGCCGGACGGCTCACGCTCGCGAGGGCCGCTCACCTGGAACTCTGGACGGAGCTTCTGCTTACGCTTCCTGCGTGACTGTTTCGTTCTTGCCATGTGTCAGAACCCCTCTGTGTGGCTATCGGGATGGGCGGGAAAGGCGGAGAGCGACGGTCTGTATCCGCGTGCCGCTCGCCTTGAAGCTCTCGGGTGGCAGATCAGTGAACAGCCGCTCAAAGCGTGGCGCCCGCTTCTCAGCCCATGCTCGAAACTTCTGGTGCCTAGCGCTTTCGCCAATCTCGGCGGTGGCCGGCAGAATTGCGACCAGGCGTCCGCCGGGCTTCAGCCAGTCGAAGGCATGCAGCACGTGGTCCATCCAGTGCGTGCCGTAGAAAGGCGGGTTCATGATGACCCAATCAAACTCGGGACGGGCCTTCATGTCGAGAAAGTTGGCGCGGTAGACGATGACGCCGGGCCAATTCTGGATACATGCGGCGCGCTCCGCATTGACCTCAACAGCTGTGATACGCGATGCGCCCCGGCTCTTGAGCTCACGGACGATTGCCCCCGTCCCGGCGCTGGGCTCCAGGACATTCATGCCGGTGAAGTCATGGTCGCGCAGAAGCCGTTCGATGACCTCAACCGGCGTCGGATAGA
Organism: Henriciella sp.; assembly: GCA_002733705.1. Lineage (GTDB taxonomy): Bacteria > Pseudomonadota > Alphaproteobacteria > Caulobacterales > Hyphomonadaceae > Henriciella. The sequence continues at coordinate 35,731 of NVWP01000001.1, forward strand.
ACTGCAAATCCTTGGCGACCGCCGTGCCAGGCTTCAATTCCTCGCCGCGCTCGGCCGCGTCGGGAATGACCTCGCCATAGTAGGCCGCGAGTTCCTGATTGACCTTTTCGACCAGATCCTTGCGGGTGAACCAGAGATGCGCGTTGCCGTTCATGAATGTGCGGACGCGGAAGTATCGGGTTTCGACATAGCCCTGTTTGCGGCCCCAGCCGCCCTTCCCTGCGCGTTCCTCTCGGATGGCTTCGCGCAAGGCGTCAGGCTCTGGCGGTTCACCGTCCAGTGTCGCAAAGGCGCGCTCAATGTCGACAAGCGTGTCGTAGGAGCGAGAGCCGTAGGAAATATGGCCCATATCGCCTATGAAGTTGGTGATGATGATCCGCGCATCGAACCTGAACACGTCGTGGGATTTGAACCGGCGGTCGAGGCTGGAGAAGGTGCGCGCAAGTCCGCGCTGGAAGATCAGCCTGGAATCAGACAGCAGGCCCGCGAGCGTCGCCTCAATATTCTCTTCGGTAATTTCGGGCGCCGACTCTTCCAGCGATGAGCGCCACGCCTCTTTGTCGTCCGCATCCATCAAATTCAGGAAGTTCAGCCGGTCTGCCAGCCCATCCCAAATGCTGGCGTCCAGTTCCTGCCGGAACGCATCAAGCGCCTTTTCACGATCATAGCCGTATGGCAGCTCGAATGCCTTGAGCTGCCGCGTGCGGTCGTCTCTGCGGTCATGGTGGCGTCGCCCGAACGAGGCGCGCGCTAGCGTGTCAGACGCTGCCTGCCGGGCCTCTTGAGCGCCCTGTAACAAATCGGCCGCCTCGGTAAACTTCACCAACGCCGCATTGCGGTCGCGCACGATGCTTTCGATTGGCAGCTGAAGGTCAGGAAGCATTTCCCCCATCACGCCACCCCCGGCCATGCAATGAACCAGAGCGCCAAGGCGAGAAGGCATAGAAGGTTCAGGTTTGTGTGGTATCTGGAACGGGTCATGCGGCACTCCTTTGCGGGATTTTCGGGGCGGCCGGATCATCTGCAAGCAGGCGACGGATGCGGTTCAGGATTTCGTCGGGTGCGCGGCAGGTCGAGTAATGTGGAGGATCGCCAAGATAGGCCGGCCATGTGTTGCCGCAGCTGTCCACGTAGTTGCGGGCCGCAGTCTTCCAGTCCTCTATCGAGGTCTCGACAATGCGCGGCTTCGCCTCTCGCAACACATCGGCGTATCGTTCATCCTTCAGCCAGCGGAACATGTCAGGCAGTGGCGGGATGAAATCTTTCGGAGCTCGTCGGGCCTCCACGGCTAGGCGGATGGCTTTCAGGATTTCTTGCGGGTCAGCCTTCCTGACCGACCTACCCCACTGGTCTCGGGCTTTCTTCTTCGTCTGTCCAGAGGCTTTCAGGGAACAAGACTGGTAGAGCTTCCACGCTTCCTCGAAAATCGAGAAATCAACTTTACTCTTTCCGGTTCCTTCCGGTTCTTCCTTATAGGGGACCGCACCATTCTGCGGGTCCATTGACATATTTTTGCGGGCGCATTCTTTTGCGGGCGCATTCTTTTGCGGGCCCAATACGGCTCCAGTGATGCCGATTTTTAGATGGAATTGCCCCACTGAGGAGCCGCGACCGCGACCGTGATATTGGTATTCGCGCTCAATTAGGCCGGCCGCTTCAAGGGCCTTCATGTGATTTTGAAGGGCGCGCTCACCGAGACCGGAACGCTCTTCCAGCCAATCCATTGACGGGTTGCACTGTCCTGTACTGCCATTGTGACAGTCAGCCAGAAGCATCAGGATCGCCTTCGTATTGATGGGCAGACCGCGAACCTCGATTGCCCATGACATCGCCTTGTTGCTCATGCTGCCCTCTCCACGTTCCCGCGCTCGCGGATCACGTTGTTGTCCATTGAGTGCGTGAACAGCTCAGTCCCGACCGGGCCGTTGCGGTTCTTCGCAATGATGATTTCAGCCTGCCCACGCACGGCGGTAAGCTTGCGCGAGGCGTCGGCCTGCTCTTCCGGCGTTCCCTCGCTCTGGGCACGCTCCAGGTAGTAATCTTCGCGGTGTAGGAAGATGACGCTATGCGCGTCCTCCTCGATCTCACCAGAGTTGCGCAGGTCATGCAGCAGCGGCTTGCGCTTCTCGGCCTGCGAGGCACGGTTGAGCTGCACCATGACAACGACAGCCAGATCAAAGCGCTTGGCAATTTCCAGAAGGGCCTTCGACACATTGCCGGTATCTTCGTATCGATTGCGGCGCCCTTCGTCGGGCTTGAGGTGGCCGATGTGGTCCACAAAGATGACTTGCAGGGGGCCATGTCCGGCGCGCTTGGAACGCATATTCATGGAGCGTATCGCTGCTGCCATCTGCTGCGGACAAAGGCCCATGCGATCATCGATCATGAAGCGCTTTGCTGACAGCGCATCGACGCCGCCTGCCAGAAACTCCAGATCTTCGGGGCGCGCTTGATTTTGCTCAACGTCGAAATAGCGAATGCGCCGCCCGCGCTTCCATGCTTCATAGCAGGCCTTGCGCGTGGCGAGGGATTCTCTCGGCATTTCTAGCGAAAAGAATCCGACAGGCGCGCCCGCTTCGGCCATCTCGTGGCCGATCACCGTTGCAAGCGTTGTCTTGCCCATAGAGGGCCGCGCAGCCAGCACGTGGATGGCGCCCTTCATGAGCCCGCCGAGCTTGCGATCCAGTGACGGCAGGCCCATCTTCACAAAGCGTGAGGCGCGATCCTTCTGGCTCTCAAGCGCCATCAGAAGCGAAGCGCCGGCGTCATGGGTCTCGACAACCGCGCCGCTGTGCTTCTGCAGCTCCTCAAGCGCTGCCTCGTGTTCACCGAGGAGCTTGTCCGGGTCGCCGCTATTCATCGCGGCCTTGCTTAGCTCACCACCAAGAGACGCCAGAGACCGGCGCTTCCACAGGCTGGCAACCATGCCCGCATAGTCGATGATTTCTGGGCCAAAGGCGCATTGGTCCAAAAGGTCGCCAAGATAGGCGGCCCCGCCAATTTCCTTCAGCCTGGACTCGCCCTCAAACCATTCGCGAAGGGTGACGCCATCAGCAACTCGGCCCTCTCGAATATGCGTTTCTATGGCTTCCCATACGGCGCGGTGCGCGAGCGAATAGAAGCACTCACCGTGAAGAACATCGCGCACGCGGTAGAATGCGGCATTATCGTACAGGATGGCGCCAAGGACGCCCGCTTCAGCAGAAAGGTTATGAGGCGCTTCCATCGTCCTCCCCTTTCTCTTTCTGGCGTTCCTCCAGCGTTTTCAGGACAGGCAGGAAGGATTCCACGACCGTCTTGAACTCGTCGGGATATTCGCGCGGTTCGCGGAGGTTGTCGGAGCGAAGCGCCGGAATGTTTTCGGTGCCGAACTGCTCAAACTTACTCCCCACTGGCGCGCATGAGGCGCACCAAAGTTTCTTCGTGCAATGCTCTGGGTTTTGTTCTCCACACTCAGTCATCCGCCAGCGCTCCCGTGAGGAACTGGCGCACATGCCTCACGGCCACGTCCAGCTTGTCGCTGATCTCACGGGCGGACAGCCCTTGATCATTGAGCCTCAAAATCTCAAGGTCTCTATCCTCATTGCGAAGGGTGGTGAGATACCTCTTTTTCAGGCCAGCGACGGCCGAGCCAGTGCGCCCCATCCTGACGCCTGCCTCTTTCTGAGAAAGCCCCTCCTTAGTCATGAGGTCATGAGCTTCGTGCGCGGGCGTTTTCTTGTAGTTCATACCGAAATCCTCCAATGATCCTCGTAATCTTCGAGCAGGCTCTGAGGTCCGTCCGGCGCGTTGCGATTGAGCCACTGCGTCAATGCAGGCCGGGAGAGGCCAAGGGCCCTCGCGACGGACGAGATAGACGTTTTTCTATTGGCTATTGCTCGGCAGCGGCGCACTGCCTCACTTGGCGACGTCGCGTTCTTGTGCGGGCGATCCAGAATACGCGAGTAAAGGTCTGGCCAGCGACGCCTTGTTTCTCTGTAGGCGTAGATGCGGCTGGTGCCCCACTCTTCGCCAATCTTCTCAAATCCGCCGCCACGGTCGCAAACATCTTCTGCGACCTTTTTGCGCTCTACCCAGGTCTTTGCGGAGTGAGTCATGCCGCCACCTGCCCCGCGACAGCTTCGCGTCCGGCCTGTGTGGCACCATAGACGTGCGCACTGTTGCCCATCCTTGTTTTGGCGGTGCGGGGTCCTTTGTAGGCGAGGCCCATTTCTTTCAGTTCGGAGAGGCGCGGGCTGACAATATCGGCGTCGATACCGATAGATGCAGCAACGTCCTCTGCGCCCTTCTGACCGTGCGTGACGATGTGCGAGAGAACCTTGAGCCGGATCGTGCCGACCTCACCCGACAGCTTCGCAGCCATCTCAGCAGAAGCGCCGCCGCCCTTGGAGCCGACCTCGCCTTTATAGGGGTGCTCACCAAAGATGTGCGGCACTGACACCGCCCACTGATCCAGATGATTACGGCAACCAGTTGCGATATGCCCATCAGGGAACTTGAAGGTTCCGACGGCCGGGACATTTTGCGGGCCGTGGAGGGCGCATCCTTCGCAGTGTTTAGTCATCGCGCGCCCCCATTCGGGCAGGGAGCGAAACTCGACCGCGCGGGCCCTTCAAAAAAATCTTCACGGACCCGCTCGTGAGCGAGCACCTTTTCGCCCGCTTCGGCTGCCTGCTTAAGGATGCTCCGAAGATTGCGGATCTCCTGCTCAAGGTCTTGAACGATGCCCTGCTCAGATAGCAAATGAATGATGTTACGGCGCTTGTATCGAAGCTGCCTCCAGTCGCTGTCACGCGGCAATCCGAGAGCCAAAGCCGCCTCTACACGAAGGCCCTCTATCTCCCGCAGAACTGCCTGCTTTGCCTGCTCGGCCTTTTCTCTGGCTTCAAGCTTTGCATCGCGCAGAACACAAGCCGCTTCATCGCGCATCTTGGCGGCTTCGGTGCGCTGGTACTCGACGTGGTCTTTCAAGCCGCGCACATCTCGTAGGATGCGGGCAACATCCTCGCCGCAGTCTTTCCGAACGCTTTCCGAAATAGTCCAGAGGTCGTGGCGCCGTGGACTAGCCTCCCTTTTCTCTCGAACGCGGTCGACGCCATCGATCAGCATTTTCATCATGGCCGTGAAGTCCGGTCGACCAGTGCCGGGGCGCTCTCGCTTTAGCGTCTTCCAGCCCGCGTCGCTGCGGACGATAAGCCCACACTCCTGCGGCACGTCGTTCTTCGTGATAAGCCCTTTGGGCACGGCGAAAATGACGCCGCCGGAGAACTTCAGATAGCTCTGCCACTTGGCGCTAGTCACGTCCGACAGAAAATCGGACCGGCTGATCTTGATCTCGTAGCTAACCGGGCGCGGATTAGCGAAAGACTTTTGCATGGTGTACACGTCCGGGCGAGGGTTGCCGCTCGGTCCCATCTGCATATCCGTCCAAATCATGCGGTTTGGCGCGCTGAGGTGATCGGCCAAATCGCGGGCTAGATCGTCGTGCTTCCAGTTCTCACTCATTCCCCCTGCCCTCCCTTGTCGGAGAGGCGACGGCGTAGCGCCCAGCGCTCCATATTGAAGCCTGCCTCGTAGGTGCCCCAGCCTAGCTTGCGGAGGCTGCTACCAGTCAGCTGTATGGCAATCAGGAACGGGGCTGCGATTGGCCCGGCGAAGTTCCTCAAGTTCACGCTCATGCTGCATGACCTCTCTTTTCTTATCGTTGAGTTCGGCTTCGAGAGCCGCGATGCCCCCGGCTTGGATGAAGGGCTCGAACACCCTTTGAAGGCTCGGCCAGTAGCCCGCGTTGATCATCGAAATGACGATCAGGAGTGCGGGCAGATGCCCTTGCCGATAGTTCTCGGCGGTGCGCTCTGAGATGATGACGTTGCGCGACTCCAGGTCGGCGCGCATGGCTGCGGCGCTCGGCCAATGGTTCTGGCAAAAGCGCGTCCAGCGGCGTTCTGCGACGGACCGCAAGAAGTTGCGGTTTTCCTGAATATTCATTCTCATCTCCATGGGTAGATTGCTCTCCATGGAGACGGACGGCACACAAAGGAGCGCCTATGACGACAGATGCGAGAGCCAGACGCCAAATGAGCGAGGGTCTGGGTCTCATTGTGGAAGGTTTCAGAAAGCTGCGCCTCGCCGTGGAAATCGAGCGCACGCTTAAGGATACGAGCGAGCCGGACGGGACCGGGGACGATGGCCCCGCCCGGCTCTCGCCATGCGCTCAGGGCGTGGTGGGAACGCAGCGCAATGGCATTCAGTGAAGAAGAAGCCCCGGGAAGCGCGAACACCTCCCGGGGAGTGCCTGCCACAGGGAGGAGGTTCGCCAGAGGGACGAGATGGCAGGGATTGGAGATCATGCGAGCCCCGCAAACTTAGCGAGGTCGATGACCAGCCACGCCAAACCAAGACCGATAAACAGGCAACCAAAGCGACCGGGCCAGCGATCTTTGTCGGAAAAGCTGAAGCCAAGCAAAATGACGATGAGGTCGAAAACGATCATCCAGATCATCCGCGCCTCCACGGATTAGCCGCGAGCGCGTCGTGCAACCGATTGCCTTGAGGCTCAGTGTACGGAAGCCAGCCCCGCCAGTTCAGGCAGCGATAGGTGAGCCAGCCAGCGATGGGCAGAACCACAATCACCAGAAACAGAATGATCCAGAAGGCGAGCGAGGCTGACATTCAGGCGGCCTCGCTTTGTGCTTTCGACTCTACAAGTTGGGCCAGAGTCACGGCGTTGCCAGTGGCGTCCGAAACCGCCTTAAGCGTCGCCGTGGAGTGCTCACCCTTGCCCGACATAATCCGCCAAAGCGTCGTGCGAGAAATGCCCGCGCGCTCTGAAAGCTCTTCACGGGACAGGCCGGACGCCTTGAGATATTTGGAGACCGGATGACCGAGCCGAGGATCAACCCACCGATAAAGCGCGATCACCTCAGCCACTTCCGGCGTGCAGTCGAACCATTCCGCGCGCAGATGCGACGCTGCAAAATGCTTGTGCCAGAACCTCTCAGTTTCGGCCGTTACGCCAAGTTGGGCGGCGACAATACTAAGCTGCCTAGGGTTGCCAGTCTGGAGCGCAGCAAGGCGAACGGTCGGAGCACCTGCCGTCCAGCCAATTTTGACCGGACCCGCTTCACACTCTTGGATGAAATATACCGTACCAAGGACGCTCATGCTGCGGCCTCGCTTTGTGCGCCTTGCCGTTGCTCTCTGAGCGTATCGACCAGCGTCGAAACAGACACATCGTCATCAGTGGCGGCGGCTATCTCGATCAGGGTATCGACCGAAAACGTGCCTTCACCCTTCAGCAGCTTGTACACAGTCGGATAGGAGAACGGACGCCCTTCGCAGAACGCTGTCACGCTGATATCGCGCGACTTCAGCCAAGCTCTTAGTGGGTGCTTCATGCCACCCATTTAAGCTAGACTAAAATTTAAGACAAGCGAAAATTTAAGTTATGGCACAAATACACTGTCTGCGCATGGCTGTAGAATTTCAGCACCATGCAAGAGCACTACATCAAACAATGGCGGAAGAAACGGGGGCTGTCTCAAAAGCAGCTCGCCGAACGCATGGAGTCCGAGCCCGGCGAGCCGTTGATGTCCCACGTCACCATCAGCAACATCGAGCGCGGCGCTCAGAGCCCCACGCTGGAGCAACTACACGCATTTGCGAACGCGCTGGACGTATCTGTCTCCATGCTCGTTGAGAATAATCCTACCATTGATAGCGAGGTCCTGGACCTCGTTGGTCGCCTGAATGAAGGGAATCGCGGAACGGTTCTCGCAATGCTGAAAGCAGCTGTCGGCGAATAAATTTCAATTGTACTTAAATTTTAGCTTGCCTTAAATTTCATTGTGTCTTAAATCTCTTCTCAGCTAACCACTGAGGAGCACAGACATGGCATTCGAACTCGACACTGATGAACTGATGCGGATGGCGGCAACAAAAGCCGCAGACACCGTCATCGACGAAGACGATCTCTTCAAACAGGTACGCGAGACCGTCGACGCCCGTATCGACAAGCTGTTCAGCGAGAAATTCGACGCGGTGATTAACGACCAGATTGAAGCCGCCATGAAGGACGGCTTCGACCGCGAGTTTCACGAAATCGACAGCTTCGGACGCCCGCAGGGCGAACCAACGACGATCAGCAAGAAGCTGGCGGCCATGGTTCAGAACTACTGGCAGGAGACGGTCGACCGGAACGGCAAGCCCACCCCCAAGATCTCATACGGCGACAACACTACCCGTGCCGAACACACGCTGCTCAAGCTGTGCGGCCAAGACTTCCACAAAGAGCTGCATCAGCAAACCCTCAACGCCGCAGGCGCTCTGAAAGACGGGCTTCGCGCGGAGCTTCGCGGCTGGGTCGACAAGTCTCTTGGCGAGATTTTCCACGTCCGCAGCGCAGACGACCAAGCCGAAAAGCGCAACCGCTAAGCGCACACAAAGAGGAGCACAGACATGCCATTCGGCCTCACCCACAAACAGCTCAAGGCGCTTGACCCTTGCGAGGAAGAGTTTCGCGCGGTCACGAAAGTGCTCGGCGGTCCCCGCAAATGGAACGGCAAGCTGATCACGGCCCAACAGGCGCGAGACGCTGGCGTCAGCTTCGACAATATCGTCTGGGCCGCCTCTTCCGTGGCCCGCTCTGACAAGCAAGTTGAGCGCCGCCTCCGCCATTGGATGGCAGATTGTGCCGCCCGCGTGCTTCACATTTTTGAGAAAGAATGCCCCGGCGATGACCGCCCACGCAAGGCTATTGAGGCTGCGCGCCTGTATGCCGATGGGAAGATAGGGGTCGCCGCATGGGACGCCGCAGGGGACGCCGAAGAGGCATGGCAATTTGACAGGCTTTGCGAATGGCTCAGCGACACGCCGCCGGAACCCCTCGCGCTTCCCGCGATCCAGAAACAAGCCGCTTAAGAGGAGCACAGACATGGCAACCGCCACCGACCCCCGCGAACACTTCCGCAACCTCAGCGAAGGTTTCGTCACCGCCCGTCAATGGAATGTCTCCCGCGCCATGGAGTGCGCAGAGATCGCCTTTGCGACCGAGACAGCCATGCGCAACGCCCCCGAGCCTTGGACCGAAGAAGCAATTCAACACGCCTCCGAAGCTCTCTGCGACCACTTCCATGACGTTGAAGACTGGAAAGACGACAACGGCGCTACGGACAAGTCGAAGATCATGGCGGATTGCCTGAACCTCCTGCGTGCCCGCGCCGCCCGTGCTTCCATGAAGGGGGCTGCGTGATGATCAGCCTCGATATCCTCAACCGCTTTTCCGGTACCGTCCAATTCACCGCAGAGATTGATTGCGATGAGAATGCCAGCCGCAGCATCAAGATCGGCCTTGCCGTAAAGTGGGCCATCAAGACAGGCGCGGACCTCGGAGGCGCGTACCTCGGAGGCGCGTACCTCGGAGGCGCGTACCTCGGAGGCGCGTACCTCGGAGGCGCGGACCTCAGAGGCGCGTACCTCAGAGGCGCGGACCTCAGAGGCGCGTACCTCGGAGGCGCGGACCTCAGAGGCGCGTACCTCGGAGGCGGCGTCAAGATCAAGTCGCTACTAGCCAGCGCCGTTCGCCTCAACGACCAGTACCAGTTCTTTCTCTGGGAAACCGAGTGCGGCCACGTCATCACGGCGGGCTGTCGCCAGATGACGATTGCGGACTACCGCGCGCACATCGCGGCGGAATACCCCGGCGCAGCCAAGGGCGACGAGACAAGCGACATTCTCGACTATTTCGAGGCACGGCTGAAGCGCACCGACCCCGCCCGTGCCGTGCGGGCCGAACTCCGGAAGGGGGTGGCGTGATGTTCCGCAAGCTGACACAATTCATTATTGACCGCCAATTTGAGCACTTCCCGGCTCCTCTTACCGATTGGCCTGCCATCATCCCGGTTGAGCATCAGGAACGTCTCAGAGAGGCGAGCGCCTTCATCTGGCCTGTCGGTTCTCAAACAATTGAGGGGGCAGCGCACGCCGAAAGTGACCATGACTTCCTCGTTGTGTCTGGTGAGCGCTTGCCTGACATCTTCGATATGCTTGGCTGCGCGCTACTCACCGGCGGCGGGCATTATGATCCGTCCGAGGGCGACTTTAACAGCTGGCGTGTCGGAGACCTGAACTACGTTGCGACTGACGACATTCAGTTCGCCAAGCGCTTCCTGGTCGCAAACGAACTGGCGCGCCGGTTCCGCCTCACAGACAAAGGCGACCGCATCGCCTTGTTTCAGGGCGTCCTGTACGGGCGCATCGACGCTGCGCGCGTCGCTCTTGGAAGGGTGGTGGCACCATGACCGCCCCCCTCACCCTCCCCGCCCACGAACGCGCCCAGACGCTTAAGGTTGTAGACCGGCTGGAAGATCGGGCTGACCTTTATGATCAGCACGTAAAAGCCATCGGCAAGCGGATTGACGCCATCAACAGCCAGATCGCGAAGCTGCAAGCCGACCGCCGCGCGGAGCGTGGGTACCTTCAGGACTACATGGACTGGGCGGAAAACATACGCCACGCCGTCGAGATGCTTTCTGCTGAACTGGAAGGCGACACAGACAGCACATGGCGCGCTCAATTCCCAGACGCCGCAAAGGCAGAAGAGCACGCCCACGCCTCCATCGAGAAACAGGACACACAAGCCTTCAGGGAAGCCCTTTGCCTGCGGGATGAGACAGGAGTGAGCCCATGAGCCGATATGGAGTAATCACCGGCGCTCATCTGGCTATGGCTGGTATGGCTATCGTCTCACAGCGCGCCGCAGAACGAGTGGCGCGTGAGCGGGAAGCCGTGAGCAAAGAGCAGCCGCAAGACCACGACGAACTTGAGCGCCTAAGCCAAGAGTCGGTGGCAAGGGCAGAAAAGGCCAAGCGTGCCGAAATGAAGGCTCTGCTTGGCTATGTGCCTGAAGAGCCTCTGACCCGTCAACAGCGCCGCCAACTTGAGCGCGCAAAAGCCAAGTCTCGCAGACACTCCCTTTGCCTGCGGGATGAAGGGAGGACGGGATGAGCGTCTACGCACGCACTGGTTCGCCGTCACGCCCCGGCCCCTATTGGGTCACGGCCATCAAGGATGGCGAGCCTCACAGCCTGACCGGCAAGCGGATCAGTCTCGGCACGTACTCAAAAAAGCGAGACGCGATCGCCGCTAGGAAGCGCGCGGAGCGCGAACACAACTTTCATCCAAATCACGGGAGGGCGGCATGAGTAATCTGTCCGATCAACTTTTGTCCGAGCTTTACTGGAAGTGCCAGCCGCACGGGCCTGAAACCAACCACCTTGCCTTGGAAATCTGGCAGCTACTCCGCGACCGCTCCGGCTCCCTCATCCCAGCAGATCAGGGACGGGTGGAGGAGCTGGAGGCTGAGAATGCGCGGCTGAAAGAGGCGCTAAGACCATTCGCCGAAACCCTTGTTGCGCAGGTCGATGTTGATCTTCCGCAGCAAGATTGGCGCGACGAAGACTACGACACCGTTGTCAGGATTCGCACAAGCCATGCGCGGAGAGGTCTGCCGGATTTGTCTGAGGATATGACGCTTGCCGTTGGAGATTTCCGCAATGCCCGCGCCACCCTCTCACGGAAAGGGGAGGGCTGAGCCATGAGCGACAGAGAAGAGCTGATCAAGAGACTAGTGGAAGCGCTGGAGCCTTTTGCGCGCCTGACGCCGATGTCAGTTGAGCTTAGCGAAGATGGTTCGCTGATCTGCGCTTTCCGCATGAAAGACCCGGCTGGCGTCACTTTTTCGGCACCACTGAGCTGGTGCGACCGCGCCCGCACCACCCTCGAAACACTGAAGCAGAAGGATGAAGGCTGATGGCCGAACTCGCAACTACAGAACGCCGCCAGGAATTGGCTGCTCAGGAAGATCATCAGCCCATGGAGCTGATGCAGGTCATCGCACAGGCCGCCCGCGATCCGCAGGTGGACGTGAACAAGATGCAGGCCCTCCTGCAGATGAAGCGTGAGGAAGAGGACCGGGACGCACAGCGCCTATTCAATCGCGCGTTCGTCGCCTGCAAGAAAGAGGTCCGGCCCGTCTATCGCAACAAGTACAACGAGCAAACCAAGTCGAAATATGCAGATGGCACCGCAGTTGCGGACGTGATTGATCCGGTCCAGGAGGAGCACGGTTTCTCTATCTCTTACAGCACCGCGCAAAGCGCCCGCGACGGCTATTACAAAATCATCGGCAAGCTCATCCACGAGGAAGGCCACACCGAGCTTTATGAGGCCGATATTCCTGAGGACAAGACGGGAATAAAAGGCACCGCCAACAAGACGGACACGCACGCCTTTGGGTCATCCATGACCTACGGTCGACGTTACCTCAAGCTGCTGATCTGGGATTTGGTCGTTAAGGACGATGACGGTCAGCGCGCAGGTATGGAGTCGCAAGGCACCATGACGACGCAGCAGGTCCAGCATCTCAAAAAGCTGATCAAGGAAGCGGGCGGGACCGAAGAGGCGTTCATCAAGTTTCTCAACACCCAGAAGGTGCCGGGCGACACGCTGGAGGAAATGCCTTTCGAGGCTTACGAGAGCGCCCGCCGTTCGCTCCAACGCCGCATTGAGAATGCCGCCACCACATCGAACAAGGAGAAGCTGCAATGATCGAACAGGGTTCGCGCGCTTGGTTCGCGCAACGCTGCGGCAAGGTCACGGCCTCGCGTGTTGCTGACATCATCGCCAAGACGAAATCCGGCCCGGCCGCCAGCCGCAAGAACTATCTTGCCCAGCTGGTTGCCGAGCGCCTGACTGGAAACGTCGAAGAGACATTCACCAGCGCCGCGATGCAACACGGTATCGACACAGAGCCGCAAGCGAGGGCCGCCTATGCGTTCCTGTACGGCGTCGAGGTCGAGGAAGCTGGCTTCGTCCAGCACCCCTCTATCGAGGCCGCTGGCGCGTCTCCTGACGGCTTTGTGGGTGCGGCTGGGCTGCTTGAAATCAAATGCCCCAACACGGCAACCCATATCGACACCCTGACAGGCCAGAGCGTGCCGTCTCGATACCTCACACAGATCTACTGGCAGCTGGCCTGCACGGGGCGCGCATGGTGCGATTTCGTCAGCTTTGACCCGCGCATGCCAGTGGAGCTGCAGTTGTTCGTGAAGCGGGTCCGCCGCGACGACGAGCGCATTGCCGAGCTGGAGGCCGAAGTGAAGGCCTTCCTCTCCGAAGTTGAGGCCAAGGTGGCCGAACTCGAAACCCTGAAAATGAAGGATGCCGCATAATGCTGAACAGATGTGAGTTTATCGGCTTTTTGGGCGGTGACCCGACCGTCAACCAGACCCAATCCGGCACCCGTGTCGCCAACTTCTCTCTGGCTGTCAGTGAGAAATGGAAAGACAAAAATGGCGAACGCCAAGAGCGCACCACATGGGTTCCCGTGGTCGCATGGGCTGGGCTTGCCGACATTGCCGGGCGCTATCTGAAGAAGGGTAGCAAGGTCTATGTGGCCGGTAAGTTCTCGGTCCGCAAATGGTCCGACCAACAGGGCAATGACCGCTACTCCACCGAAGTCGTCCTGCAAGGCTTCGACGGAACGCTTGTGATGCTGGACGGCGCCGGTGGCGGGTCAGGCAACAACCGCACGGGCGACTATTCCCACGACCAGAGCCGCCCGGAAACGCCGCAGGACTTCAACCAAGATTTTGAAGACGAGATTCCTTTCTAGGAGATGATCCATGCCGATCACCGACCGACAGCTTGAATGGGCGATGGAAATTCTCATCGACCGTGAGAACGAAGCCGCCAAGGCACGCGCTGGTCATGAGCACATGGCAGATCTTGATAAGGTCGTGCTGGCAAAACTCATGGGTCAGAGCAACGAGAAATCGGCCGCCGCAAAAGAGGCATGGGCACGCGCTCACCCAGACTACGAAGCCCACCTAGAGCAGAAGAAGATGCTCGCAGAAATGGACTACGCAAAGCGAGACAGAAGGTCCGCCGCTAGTGCCGTGATTGAGATGTGGCGCACCGAGCAGAGCAATGCACGCGCCGCAGGACAGATGCGCTAACCCGCCGCAGCATGAAGGATGAGAGAGAGATGGGAAAACAAAAAGACCTTGCGAAGATCATTCGGGATAATCCCGGCTGTGTGGCCGTTATCGATAACGATTGCTGGTGGCTGTACGCAGCTGGCTATGAGGACGAGGACGATCCTGCGCCACTTGCCCGCGATGGCGAGGTAAAGCCATTGGGCGACGGCGGATATGGCTCCGGCTGCGCATATGGCGGAGACATCCTTCAGGCGCTTGCCGTCATCGTCGGGGTCAAGGTCGAAAGCGTCTAACCATGACCCCAGACCGCACCCCAGAGAAGCGCAAGCCCCTGACATGGGCCGAAGTCCCAGACGCTGAGAAGGCCCGCCTGCGTGACAGAGAGGCGGCTCAGAGACGCGAGACGAAGAAGCGGGGGCTTCCTGCCCTGCCTGTCTCCGTCGAAGGGCTATGGCTTGTGCAGCGCGGCATGTGCACGTGCAACGAGTGCCGGGGTGAAGTGCCTCTGGTCGTAGGAAAGATCGTCATAGCGCACCCGCACTTTCGGGCGGGCAAAGGCTCGCCAGGTCACGTCCCAACAAATGTAAGCCTCTGGCTGGAGCAGTGCAACAAACGCGAAGCCGGGCCGGAAACCTCCGCCATGTGGAAGGGCCGCAGGTTCGAGCCGGACCTGACCCGCACTAAGGCGAAGGCAAAGCCGAAAGGCAGCTTCCGCAAGCCACCCAAGGGATATGTCAGCCCGCTTTCAAAAGATCACCCACGATACCGGAAAGGTAAAATGTAATGAGCTATATCGTCGTCAACGCAGTGAACGGGCCAGCCGCACGCCCCCGTGTCCATGGCTCTCTGGAGAGTGCGCAGAAAGAAGCCCAGAGGCTTGCACTGCAGCAACCCAACGTGAAATTCTACGTACTCCAGACGCTGGGCTATGTCATCTCGAACCGGGTCGAGTGGAATAGCCTGAACGAATGGGATCCGGCTCCGAACCATCTCCACGATACTGACGTGCTTTCCAGCAACCACATTATCCGTGGAGATTGGGAAAGCACGCCGTTTTGACCCGTAAACTCCAGTCCCGTCCATTCGGGAAGAAAGGTTAAGTGAGATGATTTGCTTATGGACCGACTACCCGATTGTCGAATTGGGTGACGAACCGGGCAAGCGAGCGCCTGTCAGGCGGATCGATGCTTTGCATGAATACGACGGAGACAGATACGTCAAACTGACTGTCGGTGGTGTGACGAAAGAGATCAAAAGCGGTTACATTTACACAAAGCCGGGCCGCTTGGGCGAGGTTCCCTCTGTGTCGCGCCTAACCCTTGCCACCCTCACCCCGAAAGGCGGTGAGTGATGCTGAGAGAGAAGCTGCCAGCTATCACAAGCAACTTTGCCATCCTCGATGTCGAGAAACACCGGCTGACGCTTGAGCGGCACATCAAGAAAAACGGCCCCGTCAGGCTCACCGTTGAACTGGAAGTCACCGGCCCATTCGGCAGCAATGACGGCACCAGCATAGAGTTCAATTGCAACGTGCTTTCCATCGCCCAATCCCTGAAAGGCAACCCCCAATGACTCAACTGAACGATATTATTGAGAGACTGGAGAAAGCGACGGAGGGGAGCTGGGAGCTCGATGCTCGCGTTTACGCCGAAGCCGTTGGCTCCGATGAAGTTTTTAACGGCTGTACCCTGCCGGAGGCTATAGAGCAGTTTCCAAACCACTGCGGCGGCATCTGTGGGGTTTGGGGAATACCCAACCTCACTACCGACCTCAACGCAGCCCTAGCGCTTGTTGAGGAGAGGCTGGGCTCTTTGCATGATCTTCGATTTGGGCTGACCGTCATATCAAGCGGATGGGGCACGGCGATTGATTTGAACGCGTCCACATTTGTCACCGGCGAGGCAAAAACCCCCGCCCTCGCAGTCTGCATCGCCCTACTCAAAGCTCTAGCGGAGGAAAAGAATGATGGCTGATAATGTTGAGAAACTAAATGAAGCATTGGAGAACATTGCCGGACAGGGCGATTGGCGGCTTGGCGCGAGCGAGATTCGCGCCGCCCTTTCTGCGGCCGGGCTAGAGGTGAACAAGGTCGGGACGCGGGAGGCGCTGACGAAGTTCGGTCACCTGCACTGCAAGGGCAACGCTCATTGGCCAGACGACGCAATTCTCACAGTCCAAGCCAGAGGATGCACCGAGCCATTCGGATTATTCGAGTTCGGCAGTCTCCGCACCGCAGCCGCTCTCACAAAGGAGGGCTAGGGGATGGCGTTCAGCTTGGCCGAGCTTTTGGTTGTTGGGGTGGTCTGCACAGCAGGTGCCGGGATTATTGGTTTCTTTGTCGGCTCAATTGTTGCCGTCAAACTCTGCGCGCGGATCATGACAAATGTTCGCGAGATTTTCGGACCCGCCGACTGATGACCGCGCGCTCTGCCTCTGCACGTTGGCCGCGAGCCCTTCGCGCCCCATTGGCGGCGCAGTACGTTGGCGCGTCCGAATCCACATTCAGGGAATGGGTGAGCCGGGGCCTTATGCCTACGCCTCATCGCCCGCCTGATCCGCGCTCCAACATGGTCGTGTGGTTCATCGAAGAGCTTGATGATTACCTCGACCGCTTCACGAAAGACGGAGCGCCGGCCAATGACGACTGGAAAGATGACAAGGGGGAACCCGTCGCGCTATGACCGAAGGTATGGCGAAGATCCGGTATAACTACCTTGTGAGGGACGTGACCCGCCACGGGCAAGTGCGCTGGTATGTCCGCAGGCCGGGTCAGAACAAAGTGCGCCTCAAGCTGACACCAGAAGACGAGGGCTTCACGAAGGAATACAAGGACGCCCTGAAAACCAAGAGCGCGAAGCCGGGCACTATTCGGGTGCAGCCCTATTCGCTCGGCTGGCTCATCAACCAGTATTTCGCCAGCGCGCACTTTGCCGGGCTCGCCAAGGCCACGCAGGTGCAGCAGCGATCGATCCTCGGACGGGTCGCCCGCGAGAATGGCGACAAGGACGCCCGCACGCTCACCAGCGCCGCCGTTAAGGCTGGACGCGACAAGAGGGCCCAGACCCCCGGCGCCGCAAACAATTTCCTGAAATCGGTGAAGGCGCTCTATGTCTGGGGCATTGAGGCCGGACATGTGAAGCAGAACCCGGCGATAGGCGTGAAGCGCGCCAAGATGGGCAAGAGCACGTGGCTCCCGTGGACGCCAGAGCAGCGCGAACAGTTCTGCCGGGCCCACCCTATCGGGACCATGCCGCGCCTCGTCTATGCGCTCGCCTATGAGGCCGCGTTCCGCCGTTCCGACATCGTGACAGTCGGCAGGCAGCACATCAAAGACGGCTTCATTCTCAAGACGCAGGAGAAAACTGACGAGCCCGTATGGGTGCCAATCTCACCAGAGCTCCAAGCGTGCATCGACGCTATGCCGAAGACGGGCCTGCACCTCGTCACCACCGCCTATGGCAAACCGTTCAGCGTGAAGGGGATTGGCGGGGCCATGCAACGCTGGCTGAAGCAGGCCGGGCTAGAGAAGGCCGGACTATCTCTGCACGGGCTCAGGAAGGCCGCTGGCGCCGATATGGCGGAAGGCGGGGCGACACAGGAAGAGATTGCCGCCGCCCTCGGACACAGCGGCACGAAGACCGCAAGCATCTACACCAAATCGGCTGACAAGAAACGCCTCGCACGGCAGGCTCAAGCGAAGCGGCAGGGAACATCTGCAACACAAAGTGTCCCACCTGAATCGTCCCACTCGGGGCCGGTGGGACAAAAGCGGAGAAAATCGCAATGATTACAGTGCCGCTTTTGAGGGGTGGTGGGCCCGGAGGGACTTGAACCCCCGACCAGACCGTTATGAGCGGTCCGCTCTAACCAACTGAGCTACAGGCCCTTTGCCGCGAGAAGCGCGCTTTTCCAACATGCCGCTGTCACGATGGTGCCGCAATGGCCTAATTGAATGGTGACTGCAAGTCCGGATCTGCCCGGACGCAAAAGGAGACAGATGACCATGAAAATCCCTGCACCCCGCACCCTACTGGCAAGCGGCGCAATGATCGGCCTGGTCGCCGGCGGCGCGGCTATCGCCCAGCAATCGGCCCAGCCTGCACAGATGCCGGGCGAGCACCCCGTCCCGTCAGACCACGCCAATTCGATCCAGCCGGAAACGACGCTGTCGGTCTCAGCCAGCGGAGAGGTTTCGCGCGCGCCGGACATCGCGACGATCACAGCCGGCGTGCAGACCGATGCCGACACGGCCTCTGCCGCCATGAGCCAGAATGCCTCTGCCATGGACGGTGTCTACAACGCGCTGGAAGAGGCCGGTGTGGCGGCGCGCGACATGCAGACCTCCAACCTCTCCCTGCAGCCGCGCTATGACTATTCCAACAATGATGGCCAGCCGCCGCGCGTCACCGGCTACACCGCCAGCAACCAGCTGAGCGTTACCGTTCGCGACCTCGACAATCTTGGCCGGACCATGGACGCCATCGTCCAGCAGGGCGGCAATACGATTTCGGGGCTGCAGTTCAGCCTGGATGATCCGAGCGAGGCACGTAACGAGGCCCGCCGTCAGGCCATCCAGACGGCGGTGAAGCGCGCCAATCTCTATGCGCAGGAGACCGGCTACCGGGTCGCCCGCATCGTCACCATCAATGAGCAGAGCGGCGGCTATCAGGGCCCCCAACCCATGATGATGGCGCGGGCTGAATCGGCAGACACCTCCACGCGCGTTTCCAGCGGTGAAGTGAATTACTCCGTCACCGTCGATGTGACGTTCGAGCTGCGCAAATAGGGCGGCCCGTCCGCCGCGAGGCAACATGTGAAAAGGGCGGATCCGGGTAACCGGGTCCGCCCTTTCTTATTTTCTGGTGGAGGCGCGCCGGTTAGTAGGCTGCGCTTGGCGTCTTCTGTTCATTGGCGTCATCCAGCAGCACAACCGTCGGGGCATGCTGACGGGCCTTTTCCGCGTCAATCGAGGCGAAGGCCGCAATGATCACCTTGTCGCCGACCGAGAAGTGACGCGCCGCCGCGCCGTTCACACCGATCGTGCGCGAGCCGCGCGGCGCTTCGATGGCATAGGTCTGAATGCGGGCGCCATTGGTGACGTTCCAGATATCCACACGCTCATTCGGCAGGATGCCGGAAGCGTCCAGCAGCGCCTGATCGATGGAGACAGAGCCTTCATAATGAAGGTCGCACTGCGTCACCGTTCCGGAATGCAGTTTTGCTTTCAGCATGTTGAGAAGCATGTTCGGTCTCCAATCGCTCTCTACATTTTGCCCTGCACTGATATGGGAATTCCTTCCCCGGCGTAAAGGCAGATGATGCGCCTCAATAATCAGCGCCTTAAAGCATAATGGGTGAAGGCCGTGAAGGGTTTCACGAAAGGGACTTATGAAAATGTGGATGAATACGCTGTAAGTTTGCCACATTCAGCATAGATGATCGAAGCTCGCGTGGCGCATGAGAGGCATGGCCAGCCGCCCGCAGATGTGACCCCTGGAGCTTCAATGATTTCCGCCTACTCCGAATGGATTGCCATCGCGATCATCCTGGTAATGTTCGTCAGCTTCCTGCTGGAACGCCTGCCGCCGGCAGCGACAGCCATTGCCGGCGCGGGCGCATTCCTGCTGCTCGGCATCGTCGGAGAGGAAGGCGCACTTGGCGCGTTTGCCAATAGCGCGCCGATCACCATTGGCGCCATGTTCATTCTGGCCGCAGCCCTGCAGCGCACAGGCGTGCTTGAACATCTCGCCTCACGCATCCTGTCTGTGGCCGACACCTCCCGTATCGGAGCGATCCTGCTCATCGCGGTTGTCGCCATTATCGGCTCTGCCTTCGTCAACAATACGGCCGTGGTCGTCATTCTGGTGCCGGTCGTCATGGCCCTTGCGCAGAAACTGTCGCTCTCAAAGAAGCAGGTGCTCATTCCGCTGTCCTATATCTCTATCCTCGGCGGGACGCTAACGCTCATCGGCACCTCGACCAACCTCATCGTGGCCGGGGTCGCCTATTCCAGGGGGCTGGAGCGGTTCACCATCTTCGAGATCACGGGGATTGGCCTGGTGACGCTGGTTATCGGCCTTCTTCTTCTACTTCTGCTGGGGCGCTGGCTTCTGCCGTCAGACAAGCCCGATGAGGAAGCCGAAGCGCAGCCCCAGACCTTCCTCACCGACGTCTTCCCCAATGAAGGGACAAAGGCGATTGGCGTGACGCCGGATGATCTGCCGGCGCTCAAGGTGAAGGGGGTGCGGCTTGTCTCACAGCGGCGCGGCAACCGGATCCTCTCGCCGGGCGATGAGGACCGCGCCCTTGCCGCCGGAGACCGCCTGACGATCCGGGCGACGCTGGAGGAATTGCTGACCTTTGCCCATAGCGAAGCCTTCAAGACAGGCCTTCGCCTTCGCCGCCACCAAGAGGATGAGCCCAGGGAAGCGCAGGCAACGATCACGCCGACCGATTCCAATATCGGCCGCCCGCTGTCCCAGCTCTCTTACCTGTCGGACTATCAGATCACGGTGCGCGGCCTGGCGCGGCCCGGAAACCAGCCCGGCCCGACACTTGCCAGCTGCCGCATTCGCGCTGGCGACCGGCTTCTTATCGAGGGAAGCGAGGGCACGCTGCGCTCACTTGCCAACTCAACCCCGCTTGTCGTCGAACATGAGGTCGATGCCGTTCCCTTCCGGCGCGGTCATGCCCCCATTGCCATCGGCACACTGGCCAGCGTCATCCTGGCGAGTGCGTTCTTCAGCTTCCCCATTGTGCTCTCGGCCCTGATCGGCGTGGGCGTCGTTTTGGCGACCGGGTGTATCACCGCCAATGATGCATGGCGCTCGCTACAGGCCAATGTGCTGGCCCTGATCGTCGCCATGCTGATTGTCGGACAGGGGCTGGAACAGGCAGGCGCGGTCGACCTTATCGTCTCTGCAGTTTCCCCGCTTCTGATGGCCGCCTCGCCCTTTCTGGTCCTGCTGCTGATCTATGCGCTGACCTCGGTGCTGACGGAGCTGGTCACGAATGCCGCTGTCGCGGTGATCATGACCCCGCTTGTGATCGGGCTTGCCGGCAGCCTCGGCATGGAGCCGCGCGCGCTGGTTCTGGCCGTCATGTTCGGCGCAAGCGCCAGCTTCGCCTCGCCCATCGGCTATCAGACCAACACGATTGTCTACACCGCAGGCGGCTACAAGTTCGCTGACTTCCTGAAGGTCGGCCTGCCGATGAATATCGTGGCAGGCATCGCGTCCTGTACGGCGATCTGGATGTTCTTCCTGTAGCGAAGGCGGCCGGCGAACCGTCAGCTAACCGGCTACCACTCGCAGACGATCTTGCCAAAATGGTCACCGTTCTGCTGGTGACGGAAAGCGTCGCCCAGCGCATCGAGACCGAAGCTGCTGTCGATAACGGGCTCCATACCGCCATGCTCGATAGCGCGGATGAAATCTTCCTGATCGGCGCGCGAGCCCACAATGAGCCCTTCGACGCGCGCCTGCTTCTGCATGAGAAGCGCTGTCGGCACATCCCCGCTGACACCCGTCAGGACGCCGATCAGGGCGATATGGCCCCCGATGCCGACCGCCTTGATCGACTGCGACAGCGTGCCCGCGCCGCCAACCTCGACCACGATATCAGCGCCGCGCCCACCTGTGAGCTTTGTGACCGTCGAGCCCCATTTCTCGTCGCTCTTGTAGTTGATCACATGGTCGGCGCCGAGCTTCTTCACATGTTCGAGCTTCTCATCGGAGGATGAGGTCGAGATGACTTCAGCGCCCATCATCTTGGCGATCTGGACAGCAAAGATGGAGACACCGCCGGTGCCGAGCGTGAGGACGGTGTCCCCCGCCTTGAGGCCGCCATCCACAACAAGCGCGCGCCATGCGGTCAGGCCTGCTGTTGTGATGGTCGCCGCCTGTGCATGGCTCCAGCCCTTTGGCGCCCGGGTAAAGCTTGTTGCCTTTGCCACCACGGCCTCCCGCGCATAGCCGTCGATGCCGTCGCCGGGCGTGCCGGAAAAGTCCGAGACGCGCGCCGGTCCGGCGAGCCAATCCGGGAAGAAGGTAGAGACCACATGGTCGCCTTCCTTGAATTCGTTCACACCTTCGCCAACCGCTTCGATGACGCCTGCCCCGTCGGACATGGGAATACGGCCATCGGCCGGCTTGCTCTGGCCCGAGCAGACAATCAGGTCGTGAAAGTTGAGGGAGGTCGCATGCAGGCGGACACGGATTTCGCCCGCGCCCGGCTGGCCCGGGTCGTTGATGTCAACGAGGTTGAGTTTGTCGAACCCGCCGGGGGCGGCAATCTTGACGGCTTTCATGGCATGTCTCCCTTGGAAAAGGTCTTCGTCCCAGGGAGGTTGGGCCGCGCAGCGGGTGCGACAAGCCCCTGCCCCTCAGTTTTCCTGGATGCGCCAGGGTGGAAAGCGCCGGTTTACCCCTGCTTGATAAAGGCAGATGCGATTGCCCGCCGGATCCTTGAGATAGGCCTCGCGCCAGTTCCAGCTCTGGTCCTGCGGCGCGCTTTTGAACACCAGCCCCGCATTGCGCAAGCGTTCAAACTCGCTGTCGAGGTCCTCCACCTCGAAATAGATCAGAGGCTCGTCACAGCCGCTCCAGCCCTCGACATGATGCAGCGAGAAGGTCGCCGGTTCGCCTCCGTCGCCTGCCGGGCATTCGAACCGGGCATAGCGCGGCGGACTGTCGACAATCTGGATAAGGCCGAGCGCCTTGTAGAAGGCGACACTTCCCGCATAGTCGATGCAGGGAACCGTCACCTGATTGAGACGCATGAGTTTCAGTCTCCTATATGCAACACGACCTGCCGCCGGTGCGGGCGGTCGCGATGTTCGAACAGGTAGAGCCCCTGCCAGGTGCCGAGCATCATGCGTCCATCCTGCACCGGGATGGAAAGTGATGTCTGGCTCAGCGCGGCCTTGATATGGGCGGGCATGTCGTCCGGGCCTTCGGTCCGGTGACGTATCCAGTCCATCGACGGGTCGTCACTATGCGGGACAAGGCGGCGAAAAAAAGCCTGCAGGTCAGCCAGCACATCCGGGTCGGCATTTTCCTGTATAAGCAACGAGCAGGAGGTGTGGCGGACGAAGAGCGTAAGCAGGCCTTCGGCGACGCCGGCCTGCGCAACGAAATCGCGCGCGGCATCGGTGAACTCAAACAGGCCGGGGCCCGTACTCTCGAGGGTCAGGGTCTTGATCATTCACTTACAAGGATAGGTGTTGCAGGCGCCTCTGTCAGCCACAGCGTTTTTATCTCTTCAGCAGGTGGCCCCGCGAGATCCCCCCAGAAAGCATTGGACATTGCCGCCTCCAGTGCAGAAAACGGCCGCGAGGCGCGAAGATGCCGCCATGCAACAGAGGGAACGCCAAGATGACCGACACACCGATGAATGACTTCGAGACGCTGCAGATCCATGCCGGCACTGAGCCGGACCCGGCAACCGGCGCGGTGCAGACACCGATCTACCAGACGACCTCCTATGTCTTCCGCGATGCCGACCATGCCGCCAAACTCTTCGGCCTGCAGGAAGTCGGCTATATCTATTCGCGTCTCACCAATCCGACGGTTGGCGCGCTGCAGAACCGTATGGCAGCGCTCGAAGGCGGCGCTGGCGCAGTTTGCTGTTCGTCCGGTCACGCCGCCCAGATCATGGCGCTCTTCCCGCTCATGATGCCTGGCTGCAACGTGGTCGTGTCCACCCGGCTCTATGGCGGCACGATCACCCAGTTCAGCCAGACCTTCAAACGGTTCGGCTGGTCAGCCCGTTTTGTCGATTTTGACGATACCGACGCGATCAAGGCCGCCATCGACGAGGATACGCGCGCGATCTTCTGTGAGACGATTGCCAATCCCGGCGGCTATGTCACAGACCTCGACGCCATTGCGGAGATTGCCGATGAGGCCGGCCTCCCCCTGATTGTCGACAACACCACGGCCACTGCCTATCTCTGCCGCCCGATTGAGCATGGGGCGACGCTGGTGGTCAGCTCCATGACGAAATACCTGACCGGCAACGGGACCGTCACCGGCGGCGTAGTTGTCGATAGTGGCAAGTTCGACTGGTCGGCCTCTGACAAGTTCCCCTCCCTCTCGCAGCCGGAGCCGGCCTATCACGGCCTGAACTTCCATGAGACCTTCGGGCCGGCAGCCTTCATGTTCCACGGCATTGCGGTCGGTCTTCGCGACCTCGGCATGACACTCAACCCGCAGGCTGCGCATTATACGCTGCTCGGCATCGAGACGCTCTCGCTGCGCATGGCAAAACACGTCGAGAATGCGCAGACCATCGCCGAATGGCTTGAGAAACACCCGGCTGTCGCCGCCGTCACTTATCCGGGCCTCGACTCCTCGCCCTATAAGGAACGTGGGAAACGCATCTGCCCAAAGGGCGCAGGCGCGCTGTTCACGATCAAGCTCAAGGGCGGTTACGAGTCCTGCGTAAAATTCGTCGAGAGCCTGAAGCTTTTCAGCCATGTTGCCAATCTCGGCGATGCGCGGTCGCTGGTCATCCACTCGGCCTCCACCACGCACCGCCAGTTGACAGAGGAGCAGCAGGTCGCCGCTGGCGCCGCGCCGGACGTGGTGCGCCTGTCCATCGGCATCGAAGGCGCGAGCGACCTCATTGCCGACCTCGACCGGGCGCTGAACGCCGCGAGCTGAGGCGTCAGTCCAACGCCGCGACTGACGCCGCCCTTCAGAATTGAAGGATGACGATTGGCGCGGCCGGGTCTAGAGTTTCCGTCGCAACAGCAACAGATACTCAGCCCGGTCCTTTTTGCAGGCGCGGCTAAAAGGAGATCGGCATGAAGTGGAAAGGTGGGCGCCGCGGCGGCAGGGTTGAGGACAGGCGTGGCATGAAGTCGGCGGCCGCTGGCGGGGGGCTTGGCGTGATCGTTCTCGCCCTTGCCGGATATTTCTTCTTCGGCATCGACCCGCAGACCACCCAGCAGATCGCCAGCCAGTTCGGCGGAGCCGGCACGCAAGAGCGCGGCGACGTTGGGACGCCGGAAGATGAGGCGGGCCTGTTCGTGGATGTCGTCGGCTCGAACATCAATGATGTGTGGTCGGGCCTCATGGACGGCTACACGCCGCCGAACACGGTGCTCTACACACAGGGTACCAATACAGGCTGCGGCTATGGTCAGGCCGCCATGGGGCCTTTCTACTGCCCCTCAGACCAGACCGTCTATCTGGACCTCTCCTTCTGGCGCCAGATGGAGACAGAGCTTGGCGCCTCAGGCGCGGACTTCGCCAAGGCCTATGTGATCGGCCACGAATTTGGCCACCATGTGCAGACCCTCACCGGCGCCTCACAAAAAGTGCGGGATGCCCAGCAACGCGCCGGCAGCCAGGCTGAAGCCAATGAATACACCGTGGCGCTGGAACTTCAGGCGGACTGTTATGCCGGTGTCTGGGCCGCCAATGCCTCTGCCGCTTCCGGCGGCAGGGTGGCGCTTGAGGAAGGCGACATCGAGGAAGGCCTGCGCACCGCCAGCGCCATTGGCGACGATGCCCTTCAGCGCCGGGCCGGGCGTAACGTGAACCCGGAGAGCTTCACCCACGGCTCCTCTGCCCAGCGCAAAGAATGGCTGCTGCGCGGCTACCAGACAGGAAATCCCAATAGCTGCGATACGTTCGCCAGCCTGTGAAAGGCGGCCGCTTCGCGGCTCAGTTCGGCGTGAAGAGGCCCTGAATACCGACAATGATGGCGATGACGCCGAAGATGGCGACAAATGTCTGGAACGCGCTGGCGCCTTTGCCGACCGGGTCTGACGTGTCGCGTCCGGCATTCACCCGGTCCATGAGGAGCAGGATGCCCGTGATGAGGCCGACCACCTCATAGTGGAACAGGCGCGGTCCGCTGGTCAGGTGAACGAGGATGAAATAGCCCGCGCAGACAAGCGCAGCGACTGCGACAAGCCAGCCAAAGGGCGCGATTTTAGCCGCACCTTTTGCGAGGCTGCCGCCCGCATCGGGTATTTTGACGAGAAGGCCAATGGCGAGCAGGAAACCGCCAATGATGTTTGCAAGGTCCAGAAGAAGGCTGATCATGGGCGCTATCCTTTCAGCATGAGCTGGAAGGAAAACCACTCAAACCGCGCCAGTGTTCCGGGCCTTCTTTAGGCGGCGTACTCGACCGCTTTCTCGTCCCTGGCCGAAACCGACTGGCTAATGAGCTCGGCCTCTCCAAAAATGGTCATGAAACTGATGTCAGCGGCGTCGCGGCCGCAGATGATACGCACCAGTTTTTCCGGCGGCGCCATGCCTGTCGGATCGACAATATGCCAGTCACCATCGAGCCACACATCCACGACCGCGTGGAAATCCGGCGGGTTGAGGCCCGGTGCATAAGCCGACACCATGCGCGCAGGAATACCGACGGCGCGGCAGAAGCTGATCAGGACATGAGAATAGTCGCGGCAGACGCCAGCGCGCGAGGCGAAGGTGTCGGCGGCAGTCGTCTTGGCATTGCTGGCCCCCGGCGCATAGGTGAAGGCGTTACGGATCCAGTCGATCATCGCAACGACCTGATCGCCGCCATGCAGATGACCGAACTGCGACCAGGCGAAATTCTCAAGCGCGGCCCCGGCCGAATAGTGGCTGGGCATGAGGTAGCCGATCACGCTGGCCGGCAGCCGCGGGCGGCGCGGCACGGAGCGCCCATGCAGCGCGAGTGGTGCGCGGCTGACCTCCACGCTGGCCGTATAGCGGATCGAGACCTCTCCCTCGGCCACCATCCAGTTGCGCCGGTCATTCTGAGTGGCATAGCGCACGTCAAGCAGACGGCTTTGCCCCGTCGAGGAGAGACGCTCTTCTGCCACATACTGGTCGCTGCCCGGTCTTGCGCGCAGCGCGAGCAACACGTCGCATTCCCGCGGGAAGCGGTAGTCGAGTTGAGCGTCGATCGTCACGCGCATGGGAAAGCTCCCTTTCATTGTCGGATGGCCGCTGGCGGCGCGCTGATATATCTTCTGATAACGCAGCTCAACCCCTTAGGGTTTCGACAACTGTACGCAATTGGCTTGACGAAATAAAGTCCGCTTCCTTTATATGTTGTGCACAATTTAATTGCGCACCATAAAGGAGACGACAATGAGTGAACTTTATTCAACGAAAGTAACGGCCACTGGCGGACGCCAGGGCGAAGTGCGGTCCGAAGACGGTATTCTGTCGCTGGATCTGGCTCCGCCGCAGGGACTTGGCGGCCCTGGCGGCAAGACCAATCCCGAGCAGATGTTTGCCGGCGGCTTTGCGGCATGTTTCGGCAATGCCGTCATCCATGCCGCCCGCGCCCAGAAGCTGTCTGTGAAGGACCGTGATGTCGAGGTGATCGGCAAGGTCGGCATCGGGCCGAATGCGTCCGGCGGCTTTGGCCTGTCGGTTGCGCTGGAGACGACGATTGCCGGCCTCTCGCAGAGCGAGGCGGAAGACCTCGTCGAGGCAGCAGAGAAGGTCTGCCCATACTCGAACGCCGTGCGCGGGAATATCAATGTTGCCTATACGGTCAAGACACGGTGATATCGCGACCATCATGACCGACTCACAGCACCCGGACGATCCGCTTCGCCTCGACCGTCAGATCTGTTTTCCGCTCTATGCGGCCTCCAATCTGATCAACAGGCTGTATCGTCCGGTGCTGTCGAAGCTCGGCCTGACCTATCCGCAATATCTCGTCATGCTGGCGCTCTGGGAAAAAGCCCCGCGTACAGTCGGGGCCCTTGGGGAGGCGCTCTATCTCGACAGCGGGACACTGACGCCGCTGCTTAAACGTATGGAACAGGCCGGCCTTATCACCCGTGCCCGCGACCCGGAGGATGAGCGCCGGGTGCAGGTGGAGCTGACGAAAAAAGGCCGCAACCTCAAAGCTGACGCCCTGACAGTCCCTGAGACCCTGACAGAAGGTTTTGAGGGTAACCCAGCTGAGGTGGAGAATTTGCGCGAGAGTGTGCAGGCCCTGGTGGCCACGCTTGCCCGTCACGGCAAGGAGCGCGGCTAGTTAGTCATCCGGCCGGCCTGTGCGCTTGATCAGCTCCAGTGCGGCGAGCGGATCGCGCGCCTTCGCGCCCGAAATGAAGAAGGCATAGACCTCGCGCGACTTTGCCCAGTCCTTCAGCGTGTCGGCCCACTCATCGAGAGCGGAGGGCGCATAACCGGCCTTGTAGGTCTCGCGGCTGTCCTGGAGGCGCGCATAAGCAAAATCCGCCGTCTCCACATCCGGCATCGGCCAGTCCTCGGCGTCGGAATAGACAAGCGCGCAGCCATGCCCCCGCAGCATGTCGGTGAATTCTTCCGTCTTGAACGTGTCATTGCGCACTTCGATGGCGTGGCGCAGGCCCAGCCCATCCTGCTCTTGCGGCAGCGCGGAGAGAAAGGCGGAAAAATAATCGGGATCGAATGTGCGGCTTTCGGGAAACTGCCAGTTGATCGCGCCAAGCCGGTCGCCAAGCTTGGTAACGCCGCCAGAGATAAACCAGTCGACGGCCTCCTTCATGTCATCAGCCGTTTTGCGCGATGTGGTGAAGCGCTGGGCCTTCACCGTAAACTTGAAGCCGTCCGGGGTTTGCTCGGCCCAGTTCTCAAAGACATGCGGCTTCTGGTTGCGATAGAAAGTGGAGTTGATCTCGATCGCCGTCAGCTGGCGCGAGGCATATTCAAGCTGGCGTTTCTTGGCGAGATCATCCGGATAGAAGGTCTCTTCCCACGGCTCATAATTCCAGCCGCCAATACCTATGCGTATGGGGTGGGTCATTGGGCGCTCCGCGATCTCCTGAAGATGAGGCTATCGCAGGACGCCGATGCCGGCGACCTGTTTCTTGCGGTGATTTATTCCTCGAACCAGTCCTCGCGCCCGTGACGGATACTGACATAAAAAAGGCGGCCCGTGAGGCCGCCTTTTCAAACTTAAGTATCCAGGAAGCTCCGCAGCTTCCGGCTTCTGCTCGGGTGCTTCAGCTTGCGCAGCGCCTTTGCCTCGATCTGACGGATGCGTTCGCGGGTCACGCTGAACTGCTGGCCGACTTCTTCGAGTGTGTGGTCGGTGTTCATGCCGATGCCGAAGCGCATGCGCAGGACACGTTCCTCACGCGGGGTGAGCGAGGCGAGCACACGGGTCGTCGTTTCGCGGAGGTTGGACTGGATCGCGCTGTCGACCGGCAGCAGCGCCATCTTGTCCTCGATGAAGTCGCCGAGGTTGGAGTCCTCGTCGTCGCCAATCGGCGTTTCGAGCGAGATCGGCTCCTTGGCAATTTTCAGCACCTTGCGGATCTTTTCCAGCGGCAGGCCGAGCTTCTCGGACAGCTCTTCCGGCGTCGGCTCACGGCCGATTTCGTGCAGCATCTGGCGCTGGCTGCGGACGATCTTGTTGATCGTCTCGATCATGTGCACCGGAATACGGATCGTGCGGGCCTGGTCAGCGATAGACCGGGTAATGGCCTGGCGAATCCACCAGGTGGCATAGGTCGAGAATTTGTAGCCGCGGCGGTATTCGAACTTATCGACCGCCTTCATCAGGCCGATATTGCCCTCCTGGATGAGATCCAGGAATTGCAGGCCGCGATTGGTGTACTTCTTCGCGATGGAAATCACGAGGCGAAGGTTTGCCTCGACCATTTCCTTCTTGGCGACGCGGGCTTCGCGCTCGCCTTTCTGGACGCGCTGAACGATCAGGCGGAAATCATCGATCGGGATACCGATTTCCTGCGAGACGGCGGTGATCTCCTCGCGGATTTCTTCGATCTGCTCGGCCTGGCTTTCGAAGAAGCTTTCCCACTTCTTCTTGGACTTCGACCGGTCGAGCGTCTCTTCCTTCCAGTTCGGATTGAGCTCGTTGCCGAAATAGCTTTCCAGGAATTCCTTGCGCGGCACACCCTTGGCATCGGCGAGACGCATGAGCTTGCCTTCAAGGCCCATCAGCTTCTTGTTGATCGCGTAAAGCTGTTCAACCAGTGCCTCGATACGGGCATTGTTGATGTGCATCGTCTTGAGATTATCGACGATGG
This sequence comes from Henriciella sp., assembly GCA_002733705.1. Classification (GTDB taxonomy): domain Bacteria; phylum Pseudomonadota; class Alphaproteobacteria; order Caulobacterales; family Hyphomonadaceae; genus Henriciella. Next base: position 65,731 of record NVWP01000001.1, read on the forward strand.
ACTGGCTGAGCGCGTCATATTCCTCACGCGCCTTTTCGGTGAGCGCCTTGCCTTCAAGGCGGCGCTCGACCAGCCTTTCCTGCAGCTTGCGGTACTGGCCGAAAGCGAGCGCGATTTCATCGAGCTTGCCAAGCACGCCGTCACGAAGTTCAGCCTCCATGGCCGACATGGACATGGCCTGGCCTTCTTCCTCATCCTCGCGCTCTTCGCGGGCAAGGCGTTCCTCGGTCGTTTCGTTCTCGCGCTCTCTGGCCTCGGCTTCTTTTTCTTCCTCGGTCTTCTCGCGCGGTTCCGGCGTCGGGTTTTCCGCGCCATAGGTTGTCTCAAGGTCGATGAGGTCGCGCAGGAGGATGCGCTCATTCATGAGCTCATCGCGCCAGACCATCATGGCCTCGAATGTCAGCGGGCTTTCACAGAGGCCGCGGATCATTGCATCGCGGCCAGCCTCGATACGCTTGGCGATGGCGATCTCGCCCTCACGCGAGAGAAGCTCGACGGCCCCCATTTCGCGCAGATACATGCGGACCGGATCGTCGGTGCGGTCAGAGCCGCGCGCATTGCCCTTCTTGGCAACGGCGCCAGAGCCGGTCTTGGTGACGGCCGTGCTCTTGGACGAGGACTCGACCTCATCCTCATTTTCCACGACCTGGATGCCCATCTCGGACAGGGCCGACATCGTGTCCTCAATCTGGTCGGAGGTCAGCTCATCCGACGGAAGGACATTGTTGAGTTCCTCATGCGTGACATAGCCTTTCGACTTTGCCTGCTTGATGAATTTCTTGATGTTGGAGTCATTGAGATCGAGAACCGGGCGGTCCTCGGTCTCGACTTCACCGCCCTGATTGTCACGCTTCTGGGCTTTCGCCATCTAAATCTCCCGCCTGTCGCAGCTCGCCCTCTGCAACATTCAAACCATTTCTACGGCCGATCAATCCTGATCGGTTTGTTCTGCCGCCTCATTGAGACGCGCCACCCGTGCCTCTCGTTCCGCTACCTCATGGCGCCGGCGACGCCAGTTTTCAGGTGAAGCGGTAACTTCATCCCTTGCCCCCGTAATCTGGGCGCCAGGGTCGTCGCGGGCCACATATTGCTCCAGGGCGACAAGCCATTCCCGTTCCTCTGCTCCATCTGGAGCAATTACAGCTGTTGCGGGATAAGAATTGAGCAAGTCAGCAGCGCGCATTTTTCCTAGCTCATGTAAATGGGTCGCGATCACGCTGCGGTCAACACCTGCGCCTGCGTCAGGCCAGGAAATGATCACGTCCCGCAGCGTTGCCACATCCTCATCGAGAAAGACCGCCATGGAAAGCGTCTCAAACCCGACATCGATCAAGTGGGGAGAGTCGATGGCGCGCACAAGAAGGCCAAGGCCGCGCGTCTTTGCGGGCGCGCTGGTCTGATGGGCGCCCTTTGTGGGCATGTCCGGCCGTCCCGCGCCGCCCCGCGCGCGGCGGCGCATCTGCCAGAGATGGTCATTCTTGCGCGATTTCAGCTCTCGCTCATAGGCCGCGCGCACGCCGGCATGCTGGATCGTGGCAGCCGCCTGCATCAGGCGCGCCTCAAGCCCGGCCTGACGCTCAGGCGTGTCCAGGGGCTCGGCATCGCGCTCACGCCGCCAGAGCACCTCGATAAGCGGCACGGAATTGGCGAGGGCCTGTTTCATGGCTTCGGGGCCGGACTGGCGGATGAGGTCGTCCGGATCCATGCCGCCAGAGAGGAGGCAGAAGAACAGCGTGCGTTCCGGCTGTAGATGCGGGAGCGCCCGCTCAATGGAGCGGTAAGCGGCGCGAAGACCGGCCGCGTCGCCATCAAAGCAGAGGACAGGCTCCGGCCCCGCACGCCAGAGAAGACCGAGCTGGTCTTCGGTGAGCGCCGTGCCCAGCGGGGCAACGGCATGACCGATCCCGGCTTCGGCCATGGCGATGGCATCCATATAACCTTCAGTGACGATCAGCCCGCCCTCATCGGTGCTGCCAAAGGCTTCGCGCGCATCCTTGTAGCGATAGAGGACGCGCCCCTTGTGGAAAAGTTCGGTGTCATTGGAATTGAGATATTTGGGCTTCGCATCCGGCTGCAGACCCCTGCCCCCGAAGGCGATGACCTGGCCGCGCACATCTGTGATCGGGAAGATGACGCGTCCCCGGAAGCGGTCATATGGGTCGCCCCCGCCTTCTTTCACGACGGCAAGACCCGCATCGATGATTTCCTGCATGCCGAAGCTTTCGGCTTTCAGGTGGTCGATGGTCTTGCGCCAGTCATCGGGCGCATAACCCAGGCGGTGGCGTGCCCACGCCGCGGCGCCGAGACCGCGCCCTTCCAGATAGTCGCGCGCCTCTGCCCCCTCGCTGGCCCGCAGGCGGGCTTCAAAGAAGGCGCAGGCCGCCTCACAGCAGGCATAGAGCCGCTTGCGCCGGTCATAGGTCTCTTCGTCCTGCGGCGTGGCCTTTGGCAGCTGCATGCCCGCCTCGTCGGCCAGCTTTTCAACCGCCTCCATGAAGGACAGCCGCTCTGTCTCCATGACAAAGGCGATGACATCGCCGCCAATGCCGGAGGAGAAATCCTTGAAGATACGTTTCTGGTCGTTGACGTAGAAGCTTGGGCTTTTCTCATTGGTGAAAGGTGAGAGGCCCACCCATTCCTTGCCCTGCTTCTTCAGCTTCACCTTGCGCCCGATCACGTCCGAAGGCCGGACACGGGCCTTCAGCTCCTCGACAAAGCCATCGGGTATGCGAATGGATGCTGGCATGAACCAACCATTGTAGCGCTTTTTACCATGGCTGTGCGAGTCACGAGTGAGACCATGCACAGATGACTGGCAGCCTGTGGAATTCTAAAATGTGGTTTGGCCCGACCTAGCAGAGAGCGCGGCGGACGGCCTTGCCGGCGGGGCCCGTCTCGATACGGCCTGGATAGCGGTTCTGCAGCTCTGCCATGCAGCGGCCCATATCCTTGAGCTTGGTCGCCTCAAGATCGTTGACCACGGCGTCTACAGCGTCCTCAAGCGCGTCGCCTTCAAGCGGCTGAGGCAGGAAGGACTGGAGAATTTCCATCTCCTCACGCTCACGCTCGGCATCGGAGATACGGCCCGATTCGTCATATTCGCGCGCCGAAACCTCGCGCTGCGCCACCATGACCTCAAGCAGCTTGCGCACTTCTGCATCCTCGCAGCCGGCACAATTGCCCTGACCGCGGGCTGTCACGTCACGGTCGCGCATGGCACAGGCAACCAGGCGCAGCGTCCGGGCGCGGATACCTTCCGCATCATCGGATTCAGCTGTCTGGAGAGCGGCCAGTATGCGCTCGCGGATCGTGGTAACTGGAGAAACGTCTGTCTGTCCCATACCTGCATCTTTTTACATGGACCTCGAACTTGACGCTCGGGTCGCTGCACGCCTATCTCACGCCGTCGAGGATGAGGTCAGTTGGTGACCGAAATCCTAATGGCGCCCGACAGGACGCGAGGAGATACGCCCATGGCTACCGGAAATCAACCTGAATCACCAGCAACCGGAGCGATCGCGCTGGCAGATGGAACGGTCTTCCTCGGTCACGGTTCCGGCGCTGTGGGCATCGCGGTTGGCGAACTCTGCTTCAACACATCGATTACCGGCTATCAGGAAATCCTGACCGACCCGTCCTATGCAGGCCAGGTCGTGCTGTTCACATTTCCGCATATCGGCAATGTCGGCGCGAACCCGGATGACCACGAGGAGTCCTCGCTGGAGGGCGCGAAAGCCGCGACTGGCGCAGTCTTCCGCGAGCCGATCTCGCCGCCCTCCAACTGGCGCTCGCGCGATCATTTCGATGCATGGCTTGCAAAGAAGAACATCACGGCGGTGTCCAATGTCGACACCCGCGCCCTCACCCGCATCATCCGCGAGGGCGGCATGCCCAAATGCGCCGTCGCCTATGCCCCGGATGGTAATATCGATGTCGATGCGCTGATCGAAGCGGCCCGTGCATGGGAAGGGCTGGAGGCGGCCGACCTCGCCCTCAATGTCGTCAGCGATGCGGCCTATGACAATTCAGAGCGGCTGTGGGACCTCGCCACCGGTTTCACCAATAATGACGCGACCGAGTTTCATGTCGTGGTGCTCGACTATGGCGTGAAGAAGAACATCCTGCGCAATCTCGCCCAAGTGAATGCGCGCGCAACCATTGTGCGCGGCGACACGCCCTTCGACGAGATCATGAAACTCAAGCCCGACGGGGTCGTCCTCTCCAACGGCCCGGGCGACCCGGCCGCCACGATCAATCGGTGCGGTGACACGATCCGCCAGCTCATCGACAGCGGCATCCCGCTGCTCGGCATCTGTCTTGGCCACCAGCTTCTTGCGCTGGCGCTCGGCGCGAAGACGCAGAAGATGCCGCAAGGCCATCATGGGGCGAACCACCCGGTCAAGGATTTCGAGACCGGCAAGGTCGAGATCGTCTCTATGAACCACGGCTTCACGGTGGATACAGCGACGCTGCCCGATGGTGTCGAGGAAAGCCACAGATCCCTGTTTGACGGTACAAATGCAGGGCTTCGTGTGAACGGCAAGCCGATCATCTCGGTTCAGCACCACCCCGAAGCAAGCCCCGGCCCGCAGGACAGTTTCTATCTGTTCGACCGCTTCGCCAGCTTCATGCGTGGCAACACCTAGACCGCGTATGCGCGCTGGATGATTCAAGCCTGGCTGGTCTTTCTTGGCGCCTGCGCCCTAATTGCCCATCAGATCTGGCGTGACCGGCGCACCTTTCCGGCTTTCGAAGCGCTGAGAGATACAGCCAGCCGTCAGCGCGCCTTCCGCAAATGGACGCTCACCTCCTTCATCCGCTACGGCGTGCTTGGGGTCGCAGGGTTGATGCTCATGGATGCGACGCCCGCGCTCTGGCAGTTGCCTGCCAATATGGAAGCAAGCCTTGTCGGCCTGTGCGACGCAACCGGGATCAGCCGTCGCGACATTACCCTCTTCGGGCTTTCCGTGGCCGGGGTCGTAACCCTCGGCATTTTTGCCGGCGGGGCGGCCGGGTTCTTTCTGAAGGCCGGCGACATCCCCCAGCACGGCGTGGGCGCGCTGCTTGCGCGAAACCGGCAGGAAGCCTGGTCGGCCTCGCTCATCTCCATAAATGCCGGCCTGGTTGAGGAAATCTTCTTCCGCGCCATGCTGTTTGTCGCGATCTATCATATTACAGGCAGCGTGCTCACAGGCATGCTCGGCTCGACGGCGCTCTTTGCCGTCGCCCATGCCTATCAGGGCCTGGCGGGCATTCTGTCATCGGGGCTTATCGGCGCCCTCTTCATGGTGATATATGCCGCCACGGGCGCGCTCTGGCTGGTTATCCTGCTGCATGCGCTGCTCGATCTTCGCGGGCTGGTCTTCCTGCCCTGGTCTCTTGGCTGGTTATCGCCTGAGAAGGAAACACTGAGCTGAACGCCACCTCTCCTGTTCTGGACGCGCCTTCCATGGGCGACAACCGTCTGGGCGCCATCGCCGACGATCTTGCCACCCAAGGTTGGAGCTGGCAGCCAGCCCTCATGCCGGAGGCGTTGACCCGTGCCCTGCGCGAGGAACTTGTCGCCCGTGAGGCAGCCGCCGCCCTGGAAGCGGCCGGAATTGGCCGCGAGAGCGACTACCAGGTCGACCGCACCATCCGGCGCACGCGCATCACCTGGTTCGACGGCTCGACACCGGCTCAGCAGGACTTCCAGATGTGGACCGAAGCGCTGCGTGCCTCACTCAATCGCGAGCTGATGCTTGGCCTGTTCGAGATGGAAGTCTGCTTCGCGGTATATCCGCCGGGCGGCTTCTATGAGCGCCACCTCGACAGTTTCGCAGGCGCGCGCAACCGCGTCGTCTCGCTGGTCGCCTATCTCAATGAGGATTGGGACGAGGCCCGCGGCGGCGCGCTCGCCGTCTGGAATGAAGGCGCGGCTGACGGTGCTGACCCGGCGGCGCGGATCGTCCCGCAGCCGGGCGGCGTGATGCTGATGCTGTCGGAAGCGATCCCGCACGAGGTCGAGGTCACCCACGAGACCCGCTATGGCCTGGCCGGCTGGTGGCGCGTCAACCAGTCCGGCATGGACCGTATCGATCCGCTGAGTTAGAGCGCCAGTCTGCTACTTATGCGAGGCGAAGCTATCCCAGGGGCCCGCAATTGGCCTCGTATTTCTCGATATATTCCGGCATCCAGTCGCGAAAATTCTGGGCGCGGGTTTCAGAAGCCGGGTGGGTGGAGAGCCATTCAGGCGGACGCTGACCGCCGCCAAGGCGGCCCATCCGTTCCCAGAGCTCCGGCGCTTCGCGCGGATCGTAGCAGGCGCGCACCAGCAGCTCGAGACCGATCCGGTCGGCTTCGGTCTCATGCTGGCGCGAGAAAGCCATGAGGCCGCCCTGCGCGGCAACGCCCATCGCGCCCAGGACGAGCTGGCGCTGGCCAGGGTCCATGTCCCCGACGCCAGCGCTCGCAGCAACCAGACCAAGCTGCGCAAGCTGGCTCTGACTCATCCGCTTGGCGCCGTGATGAGCCATGGCGTGGCCGATCTCATGGCCCATGACCACGGCCAGCTTGTCGGGGTCCTCAAGGTCGGCCAGCGTGACTTTTCCGTCGAAATTGCCGGTCACATCCATGATGCCGGTATAGACCGCCACATAGCCGCCCGGCAGGCAGAAGGCATTGGGCTGGTCCGACTGGATGACATTATAGGTCCAGGCGAAATCTTCTGAGACCGGTGTAAACTCCCAGCCCTCCTCCAGAAGGTCGCGCTCATACTCTATCGCGGCGCGTTGAAGCCGCTCTCCGATGGCGCGCACCTCGCTGACAATTTCGCGGGCGGCCGCATCCTCGCAATTGTCGAGGCAGAGCACGTTCGCGCGTTCCTGCTGCAGGATCTGCGCATAGGACTGCGCGCCAAGCTCGCTCGCCTGTTCGATGGAGATCGCATTGAATTCGCGCTCTCCGGAGAAGGGATTCACCTCCTGATTGGTGAAGTAGTAGAAGGCGAGCCCCAGAAGGCCCAGCAGGATAATGATGATGCGTCCCAAATGCCTGCCCCGAATTTCTTTGTCGTCCAGTTAGGGTGAACCTAGTTCCAAACCCCCGGCCTTGGAAGCGTCGTCATTTTTGTCGCAAGACGAGCTGGCGGGCAGGCCCAGGCTCGGCTACAGGACTGCCAGGAATGGAGCCGGACAGGAAGCAGACACCATGAAAGACCCCGCCCTCCCCTTGCAGGGTAGCTGCCGCTGCGGCGCTGTGCAGTTTCGCGTCACGGCTCCGCCGATCGCGACCATGGCCTGCCATTGCACCGGCTGCCAGAAAATGTCTGCCAGCGCCTATTCGCTGAGCGCCGCCTTCCCGGTCGAGAGCTTCGAGCTTCTGAGCGGCGAGCCGGTCCTCGGCGGCCTCAAGGGTGAGGAGATCCATCACTATTTCTGCCCGTCCTGCATGAGCTGGATGTATACGCGGCCGGACGCCCTGCCCTATATGGTCAACATTCGCGCCACCATGTTCGATCAGACCGGCTGGTATGCGCCCTTCATCGAGACCTTCACCCGCGAGAAGCTGTCCTTTGCCGAAACCGGCGCGCCGCACAGCTTCGATGAGTTTCCGACAGTGGAAGACATTGAGCGGCTGACGCCTGCCTTTGAGAAGGAAATGGGCCGGTCGGCCTGATCCGGCCCTCGCACCCGTCTCACCTTTGCGGCGTTGACAGGCGGTGATTGTCTGCCAAACCTCGCGGGCAATGACCGACACCACACATCATCAGGCACGCCGCAAGCTGAGCCGTTCGCCGCTGCCCAGCAAGATACTCGACGTCCTCGCCGAATGGGCGCTGTACGCGTCTACCGCGCTCATCATCATGGGCATCTCACAGCCCTCCATCATGAAGCCCAACTATGTGGGCCTGATGATCGAGTACAATCTCTGGGGCCTGGTTGAGACGCTGATCGAGCTCGATCTCTTCTTTCTCGGCATGGTGGTGGTGTTCTTCTCCGGCGTCTTTCCGCTCACCAAGACATTGGTCGCCGCGATAATCTTCCGGCGCGGCGCGCCGCCAAGCCCGAAACTTGCCTGGTGGCTCAACGTGCTCGGCAAATGGTCTATGCTGGATGTCTTCCTCGCCGCGCTCCTCATCGGCCTCTCCCAGACCATGGCCTATGTGGGCTTTCATCCACGCATCGGGCTCTATTATTTCGCCGCCGGTGTGATCCTCAACAACATCTCGACCATGCGCCTGTCCTTTTCACGCTGGAAGCCAGTCGCTACATAGAGACCCATGACAGACCAAGCCCAGAACAAGCCCAAGCTCGAAATCCGCGTCATCCCGACGACGCCGCTGCAGCAGAACACCTCTCTCATCTGGTCGATCGAGAGCAAGGAAGGTGTCTTCGTGGATCCGGGCGGCGATATCGACAAGCTGATGGGCGCGGCAGAGGAGTTCGGCGTGAAGATCGTCGGCGTCTGGCTGACCCATGGCCATATGGACCATGCCGGCGCGGCCGCCGCCGTGAAGGAGCGCACCGGCTGTGAGATCATCGGCCCGCACAAGGATGACCAGTGGCTGCTCGACATGATCGAGGAGTCCGGCAAGCGCTATGGCATCGCCGACGGCAAGAACGTCACGCCGGACCGCTATCTCGATGATGGCGATGTACTGGAGCTTGACGGCGTGAAATTCGGCGTGGCCCATACACCGGGTCACACGCCGGGCCATGTCGTGATCTATAATGAAAGCGGCGCCCTCGCCTTTGTGGGCGATGTGCTGTTCCGCGGCTCGATTGGGCGGACGGATTTTCCGCGCGGCAACCATACGCAGCTGATCGATTCGATCACCTCAAAGCTATGGCCGCTCGGCCCGGAAATCCGCTTCATCCCCGGCCACGGCCCGATGAGCACCTTCGGCCAGGAGCGCCAGGACAATCCCTTCGTCGCGGACTCCCTGACAGGCTATGCCGGCGCGGAAAAACAGGCTGCGAGCGAAATCGACCAGAAACTGTCGAAGCGCTACAGCTAGCTAGTCCTCAGCTGGCAGCAGAACGAGCGGGACCGGATGTTCGGCTGGCACTTTCATGCCGCTCGGATCATCTTCCTGAAAGATCAGCGTCGCCTCTGTCGGTTCCGTCACCTCAAACCTGATCTCGCCTTTGAAGGGCACCTGTTCTTCCGTCATCCAGTCCGATTGAGAGGCGGCATAGGATTCAGCGATCACCGTCCCTGTGCCATCGACAAGGCGGACCGGAAAATCCCCTTCGAAATACCACAGCCCTGACGCGCTGCCGGAAAAGCTGAGCGGCGAGGTGACCTCTGCTCCAGGTTCCAGCTCGTCCAGCGTCAGCTCCATTGAGACATCGCCGCTGGAATCTGCATTGCCACCCGCTTCATCGGGGGGCTGCGGCGCGGTCAATTCACCATCGGAGGCGGCCTGATCCTGCTGGTCTGGCATGTTCGGGGAACAGCCAGCGAGCGCCAATGCAATGAGGTAGCGTTTCATGGTGGACTCTTTCGCTTCCTGATCTGCTTTGGCTCAGCCTTAACACAGCAAAGGGGCAGTCTCCCAGCCTCCTCTGACCTTGGGTCATGGCTGACGCTCGTGCCTGTCTCGTCTATCCTTTCCGGTATGGACCTCAAGACAGACCCCAAGCTTGAAGATTTCCGCGCAGAGGTGCGTGCTTTCTTCGAGAACGAATTTCCCAAGGACATTCTCGCCAAGACGGCGAAGGGCGCCTCCCTTACCACCGAAGAGGTCCGAAAATCGGAACAGGCCCTGGGCGAGAAGGGCTGGCTCGCCGCTGGCTGGCCTGCTGAACATGGTGGCCCCGGCTGGTCTCTTGAGGAGCAATATGTCTTCGATGAGGAGCTGGAGCGCGCAGGTGTGCCGACGGTGACGCCTATGGGCGTCGTCTATGTCGGCCCCATCATCTACACTTTCGGCACCGAGGAGCAGAAGCAGCGCTGGCTGCCCGGCATCCGTGAGGGCCGCGAAGGCTGGGCACAGGGCTATTCAGAGCCTGAAGCGGGCTCCGACCTCGCCTCGCTGCAATTCTCGGCTGTCAAAGAGGGCAACGAATACGTCCTCAACGGCACCAAGATCTGGACCTCAGCGGCCCAGCACGCCGACTGGATCTTCTGCCTCGCCCGCACCGACAATTCCGGCAAGAAGCAGGAAGGCATCAGCTTCATCATCGCGGAGATGGACCGGCCAGGCATCACGGTGACGCCGATCATCACCATTGATGGCAAACATGCCCTCAACCAGGTCCATTTCGACAATGTGCGCGTCCCGGCCGATTATCTCATCGGTGAGGAGGGCAAGGGCTGGACCTATAGCCAGTATCTGCTCGGCCATGAGCGCACCTCCTATGCCCGCATCGGCGGCAAGCGCAAACAGCTCGCCCATATCCGCAAGATCGCCTCTTCGGTGCCCGATGGCGGCAATCATCGTCTCATCGATGACCCTGCCTTTGCCCGCAAGCTGGCCGAAGCCGACCTCGCCGTGGATGGCCTCGAAATGACTGTGCTTCGGGTGCTGTCCGCGGTGAAGGATGGCGGCGCGCCCGGCAAGGAGGCGTCCATCGTGAAGATCCTCGCGACCGAAACGGCCCAGCAGATCACGACGCTCTATCTTGATACGGCAGGCTTCAATGCAGAGCGCGGCTTTACCGATTCGGTCAGCCCGGACTGGCTGGATGGCGGCCTCGCAACCGCCCACGCCGCGCCCGGTGTCTCCACCTATTTCGGCACCCGCGCCCAGTCGATCTATGGCGGGACGAACGAAATCCAGCACAACATCATCGCCAAGCGGGTGCTTGGACTTTAACTTAAATCAATGCGGCAAGATTGATTCAATTTATCTATTTCCGGTAGCGTCGTTTTTAGAGGCCTGTGTGATAAAACAGTATGTACGCAAAGTGCCGACTGTTTTCCCGCAGATTCTGTGCTGCCCGTTCTGGCAGCACAATGCCGGTATTTGCCATCTCCATAATGGCCATCCTGTCGCTTGTCGGCGCCACGCTCGCGCTCGGCATGGACTCCCGTTCGGGCCACCAGGTCCAGCAAGCCGCCGATGCGGCCGCGCTCGGCGGCGCGACAGCCTTTCTCAACACGCAGTCGCCGCGCGCCCAGGATCGGCTTGAAGCTGCCCGCATACAGGCAAAGGCGCTTGCGGCCCGCAATTCGAATTATGAGCTTGCCGATCTCGTTGTGGATGCGGTCTCCGAAGATGCCTTCGGCCAGCATACCCGTCTCGCGGTGGAGCTGCAATTTGAGCCGGTGAACTTCTTCTCCCGCTTTACCGGCAATGCCACCACGGCGCCGATCCGCCGCCGTGCCGTTGCCAGCTCCACCTGGGGCTTTCCGCTTTGCATGCTTGCACTCAATGCCGACAGGGAAAGCGGGCTGGCCATCAAACATATGGCACGGCTCGTCGCCGATGGGTGTATTGTATGGTCCAACGCCGCCGGCAGCGAATCCATGCAGTTCCTGGGCGGCTGGTCCAAAGCCAAGAGTTTCTGCGCAACCGGAACGGCCGACCGTTCCCATCTTGCAAACGTCTCTCCCCTGCCAGACCAGAATTGCAATCCCCTGCCCGATCCGCTCGCAGACTGGACGCCGCCCCGCCCGGATACATGCCAGCCCGATCCGGATTTCGATCCGCCGCTAAGCATAAGACGGTCCGCCGACCGGATTCTCGCAGGCCTCGCGCGGGAGTCCCGCCCAAGCTTCCGGAGAGGCGAGGATGAGGATGAAGGCGCAGGCCCGTTTGGCCATGCCGGAAAGGCAGCCCCTTGCGATACACCTGCCGGCCGTTCGAACCCGCACTGCCCGGCAAACTCCGCCACGGGCGCGGGTCTTCCGGATTTCGACCTTCTCGCCCTGACCGATAATCTGCTTGATGTCCTCTACGCCATGGACCGGCGCTACGACCTTCCGACCGAGAAGCTGACGCCAGGCACCTATTGTGGCCTCGACATCGCCTACGGGCACGTCGAGATGACTCCAGGCACCTATTTCATCAAGGGCGCGCCCATGCAGGTGACGCGCAAGGCCACGGTCACGGCTGAAGGCGTTACACTCATCTTCACCGGACCGGGCGCCTATCTGCGTGTCAGTGACGAGGCCCGCATGACGCTCAAGGCACCGACAGAAGGTGACCTCGCCGGCATCGCGGTCGCCGAACGGCGCAATACGCGCACCAATGGGTTGCCCGTTGCCTCCCGCCTTACCGGAACCGGAAAGCTGAGCATTATCGGCCTCATCTATCTGCCGACGCAGAACTTCTTCATAAGCGGGTCCGGGGCGGGCGATCAGTCCTCTCCCCTGCTCCAGATTGTGGCCAACCGGATCGCGATTCGCGATACCGGACGCCTGCGGATTGACTTCGAGCCGGGCAAGACCGATGTGCCCGTCGCCATCAAACCGGCAAGAATTGCCCGGCTTGTAGAATGAAGACTTACACAACTCTTTGTTGTGCTCTGTTCATCTAAAACAATTTTAACGCAAATACCGTTTTTTCTCGCTTGCGCGCAGGGAACCCCGGGATTTTAACTTCGTTTGAGTTGCCTCAATACAAGAAAAGGGGATTCCCATGAAGACGCTTCTGAAGACCACCGCACTTGCCGCCACCGGCCTCCTGATGGCCGCCTGCACCCAGTCCGGCTATACCGAACGCAACGCCGCTGTTGGCGCAGGTCTGGGTGCCGTTGCAGGCGCCGTTGTGGGTAACAATGTCGGCGACGGCGATGCAGGACGCGGCGCCCTGATCGGCGGCGCACTCGGCGGCGCCGCTGGCGCAGCCAAGGGCTGTACCGAAGCGGGCGACTGCGACATGCCGGGCGTGCGCGACCAGTCCGACGAACAGGACTATGACGGCGACGGCTATGCCGATGCCTATGACCGCTACCCGACCGATCCGCGCCGCTGGTAGTCGCCAGTGGCCCTGATACAGGCTTGAATCAAAAGGCCCCCTGTTCGCAGGGGGCCTTTTTTCTTGGCCGATAAACCTCCGCCGCAGTTCGTTGAAAGTTCCCCTCCGGGGACTTCACCGGACCGTGATAAACAGTTTTGTCGGATTGCGGTCTTGCCCCCTCCCCTCAAGCGCCGCTATAGCGCACCCGTTTGACCAATGGTCATGAAGAAGACGAGGAACCGAGATGCCAAAACGCACCGATCTGAAATCCATCCTCGTTATAGGTGCTGGCCCCATCATTATCGGTCAGGCTTGCGAGTTCGACTATTCCGGTGTCCAGGCGATCAAGGCCCTCAAGGATGAAGGCTACCGGGTCATCCTGGTGAACTCGAACCCCGCCACAATCATGACCGACCCGGACATGGCGGATGCGACCTATGTCGAACCGATCACGCCCTACTTCGTCGAAAAGATCATCGAGCGCGAGAAACCCGACGCGATCCTGCCCACAATGGGCGGCCAGACCGCGCTGAACTGCGCGCTCGACCTCTACAAGGACGGCATCCTTGAGAAATATGGTGTGGAACTTATCGGGGCGCGCGCCGACGCCATCGAGATGGCTGAGGACCGCCGCCTCTTCCGTGAGGCGATGGACCGGATCGGCCTCGAAAACCCGCGCGCCGCCATCGTCGCCGCGCCAGAGATCAAGAACGAGGCCGGCAAGGTCATCGGCTATGACCGGATCGGCGGTCTGCAGCAGGCCATGGACGTGCTTGAGGAAGTGGGCCTGCCAGCCATTATCCGGCCCGCCTATACGCTCGGCGGGACAGGCGGCGGTGTCGCCTATAATATTGAGGAATATGAAGAGATCGTTCGCTCCGGCCTTGCCGCCTCTCCGGTCGCGCAGGTCCTGATCGACGAGAGCCTTCTCGGCTGGAAAGAATTCGAGATGGAGGTTGTCCGCGACAAGGCCGACAACTGCATCATCATCTGCTCGATTGAGAATATCGATCCGATGGGCGTCCACACCGGCGATTCGATCACGGTGGCCCCGGCCCTGACGCTGACCGACAAGGAATACCAGCATATGCGCAACGCCTCGATTGCGGTGCTGCGCGAGATCGGGGTGGAGACGGGCGGCTCCAACGTTCAGTTCGCCGTCAATCCCGACAATGGCCGCCTCGTCGTGATCGAGATGAACCCGCGCGTCTCGCGCTCATCCGCCCTTGCTTCCAAGGCGACAGGCTTTCCCATCGCCAAGATCGCGGCCAAGCTCGCCGTCGGCTATACGCTGGATGAGCTCGACAATGACATTACGGGCGTCACGCCCGCCTCCTTCGAGCCGACCATCGACTATGTGGTCACCAAGATCCCGCGCTTTGCCTTTGAGAAATATCGCGGCTCTGAACCTTTCCTGACGACCGCCATGAAGTCGGTCGGTGAGGCCATGGCCATCGGCCGCAACTTCCAGGAAAGCGTCCAGAAAGCGCTCTGCTCGCTGGAGACAGGCCTCAGCGGCTTTGACGAGCCTGAGGTGACCGGAACCGAAGCGCTTCATTCAGCCCTCGCCCGCCCGACGCCGGACCGTCTGCTGCACGTCGCACAGGCCTTGCGCGAAGGCTTCACTGTTGAAGACATCTACCGCATCACAGGTATCGACCGCTGGTTCCTGCGCCAGATCGCGGCCATCATAGAGACCGAAGCCCACCTTCGCCGCGACGGCCTGCCTGAGGACCGCTACAGCCTGACAGAGCTGAAATCCTCGGGCTTCTCCGATGCGCGGCTTGCAAAGCTCACTGGCCGCTCTGAGGCAGCCGTCCGCACCGCCCGCCATCAGGCCGGCGTGCGCCCTGTCTACAAGCGGATCGACACCTGCGCGGCCGAATTTGCGGCGAAGACGCCCTATCTCTATTCGACCTATGAACACCCGCCCTTTGGCAAGACAGAGGCCGATGACGAGGCGAATGTCTCTGATCGCAACAAGGCCATCATCCTCGGCGGCGGCCCGAACCGTATCGGCCAGGGCATCGAGTTCGACTATTGCTGCTGTCACGCGGCGTTCGCCATGGAAGAGATTGGCATCGAGTCGATCATGGTGAACTGCAACCCGGAAACCGTCTCGACGGACTATGACACATCCGACCGGCTCTATTTCGAACCGCTGACCGAAGAACACGTCACAGAGATCATTGCCAAGGAACAGGGCAAGGGAAAGCTGGAAGGCGTCATTGTCCAGTTCGGCGGTCAGACACCGTTGAAACTCGCGACCCCGCTGCACGACGCTGGTGTCCCGATCCTGGGCACCAGCCCGGTCTCCATCGACCTTGCCGAAGACCGCGAGCGCTTCGCCGCCCTTCTGGACCGGCTCGACATCAAGCAGGCCCCGTCCGCCACCGTGCGGTCAGAAGAAGAAGCCCTCGAAGTGGCCGGCAAGCTCGGCTATCCGATCATGCTGCGCCCCTCTTTCGTGCTGGGCGGGCGCGCGATGGAAATCTGCCGCGACGACGCAGACGTCAAAGCCTTCGCAAAGGAAGCGATGAAGGTCTCTGGCGACCAGTCGCTCTTCCTCGACCGCTACCTTTCCGACGCCATTGAAGTCGACGTAGACGCGCTCTGCGACGAGACGAACGTCCACGTCGCGGGCATCATGGAACATATCGAGGAAGCCGGTGTGCATTCGGGCGACAGCGCCTGCGCCCTGCCCCCCTACACGCTTTCGCAGGATGTCATCCAGCGCCTCTCGGACTCTGCCGCAGCGCTGGCGAGAGAGCTGAAAGTCCGCGGCCTCATCAATATCCAGTTTGCGGTCAAGGATGATGAGATCTTCGTCCTGGAAGCCAACCCCCGCGCCTCGCGGACGGTGCCTTTCGTCGCAAAGGCCGTCGGCGCACCGATTGCCAAGATCGCGGCAAAGGTCATGGCGGGGGCTTCCCTCACTGATTTCGATCTCAGCAAGGCCAAGCCACGCCGCGTGGCGGTCAAGGAAGCGGTCTTCCCGTTCGCCCGCTTCCCGGGTGTGGACCCGGCGCTCGGGCCGGAAATGCGCTCGACCGGCGAAGTCATGGGCTGGGACGACGATTTCGGCGCGGCCTTCCTGAAGTCGCAGATCGCCGTCGATGTCTATCTGCCGCGCGAAGGCTCGGTCTTCATCTCGGTCAAGGACAGCGACAAGCCACTTGTGCTTGAGCCAGCCCGCGAGCTGATCGAAATGGGCTTCAAGCTGATCGCGACCAGCGGCACCGCGACCTATCTCGAAGGTCAGGGCCTGCCGGTGGAACGCATCAACAAGGTGATCGAGGGCCAGCCCCATGTTGTCGACCGTATGATCAACGGGCAGGTCCAGCTCGTCTTCAACACGACCGAAGGCGCCCAGTCGCTGAAGGACTCCGCCTCGATCCGCCGCACAGCCCTGACGCGAAAAATCCCGTACTTCACGACACTTGCTGCCTCACGCGCCTCGGTCCAGGGTATTCGCACCCTTCGTGAACGCGAGCTTGATGTCCGCCCCTTGCAGCAGGCCTGATACATCCCTACTTGACGAAAAACGCGTTTGGACAGACGCTGACACGTTAAACAGACGGTTATCCAGAACATGCAAAGAACACCCATGACCGCCGAAGGCCATGCAGCCCTCGACGCAGAACTCAAGCATTTGAAGTCGGTCGAACGCCCGGCCGTGATCGCTGCCATCTCAGAAGCGCGCGAGCATGGCGACCTGTCGGAGAATGCCGAATACCATGCTGCCAAGGAAAAGCAGAGCTTCATCGAAGGCCGCGTGGCTGAGCTTGAAGACAAGCTCGCGCGTGCCGAAGTGATCGATGTGACCAAGCTGAAAGGCGACAAGGTCGTCTTTGGCGCGACCGTCACACTGATCGATGCAGACACCGAGAAGGAAGTCACCTACCGCATCGTCGGTGAGGATGAGGCTGATATCTCGAAGGGCAAGGTCTCTGTCGGCTCCCCTATCGCGCGCGCGCTCATTGGCAAATCTGTCGGTGACGAGGCCGAAGTCGCCGCCC
>NVWP01000002.1 GCA_002733705.1 Henriciella sp.
CCCCCGCAGTCCGGCGTGCTTGGCATGCACCGGATTGAGCAACGTCCTGTCGCTATCGATGGCAAGGTCGAGATCCGCCCGATGATGTATCTGGCGCTGTCCTATGATCACCGCATCGTCGACGGCAAGGAAGCCGTGACCTTTCTCGTCCGCGTCAAGGAAGCGCTGGAAGATCCGGAACGTCTGCTTCTGGACGTCTAGGCGTCTGATTGCACAACGGTTTTCAAGAGCGCCCGGCCAGACATGGCCGGGCGTTTTCATGTGTGGGCAAAAGGGCGGGGAAGACGGGCTGGACGCTGGTCAGGTGCGGCTCGTGACCCAGCCGCGGATGAGCATGCCCTGAAAGATCTGCACCGGCGCCTCAAAGCCGGCGCCCTGTATCAGGGCTTCGACCTCTGACGGGGAATGGGCGGCGAAGGCTGTGCCGAAATCCGCCCGGTAATTGTCTTTCATGTCACTTGTCGCATTGCTGGTCTGGATGCCCGTCAGCCAGACCTCCATCAGCCGGTCGAAGCGAGGGTCGCTGCGGTCTGCGGCAAGGTCCGCGTCGACCAGCGTGCCGCCGGGTCTAAGGCGGACGGCGATCTCCCGGAAATAGGCCTCGCGCTCGTTTGTCTCCGTCAGGAAATGCGAGACGAGAAGAGAGGTCGCGCCATCGAAGCGTTCGCCGGGCGGCAGGCTGTCTAGGTAGCCTTCATGGAAGGTGCAGCGCTCAAGCAGGCCGGCCGAGCCCAGTTTCCTGCGCGCCACGGCCAGCATGGCGGGCGCTGGTTCTGCAAGGCAGAAGCGCCAGCCGGGATGCGCGGCGGCGAGGGCCAGAACTTCCGTGCCTGTGCCAGCGCCGGCGCAGAGGACGGGCGCATCCTCCGGCAGGACGTCGAGAGCGAGGTTCGTGATCAGGTCCAGGCTGTCGCGAATGGGCGCCATATCGCCAAACTGGGTGTCGTAGACAGCTGCGTGTTCTTCACCGAAAGGGACCATCTGAATTATCCTAAATTGTAATAAGATTACATTACGGAGTGGTCGCCTACTGTCAAGGATTGGCGACGCAGGTGTGCAGTGGTGTGGCGCTGCGGCAGTTCGCTGATGGCGGCGCAGACAACAAGGCAGAATATGCTAGCTTGGCATTCGTGCTCCATTGGCCTTTTTGAAACATGCATACCGCAGACAGGGATCAGATACGCTCGTTTGGTGTCAGTGTGGGGGTCGGCTACGTCCTTCTCTCGGTGGCCTATGCTGGCGTGCTGGCGGTAGGGCTCGGATCCTTGGCGTTCAGGGATGATCCCATCGGCGACCCCTATTTCACTGTGCTGGAAATCCTCATCCTGCTGATGTGTCCCATGCTCGTCGCGTTGTTTGCCGTTATTCACCTGAGGGCACCCAATAGCCGGCGCGGCTTCAGCCTGACCGCGCTTGTCTTTGCGGCGTTGACGGCGGGCCTGACGGCCAGCGTGCATTTTGCCATCCTGACACTCAGTCGCGCGCCCGCCTTCGCGAACATGGCCGGGCACGACCTTGTGTTTTCGTTTCACTGGCCGTCGCTTGTCTATGCGCTCGACATTCTCGCCTGGGATGGCTTCTTCGCCGTGGCTGCACTTTGCGCCGCGCGGGCGGTTCATCCGGGTCCGCTCTCGTCATGCGTCAGCGCACTTTTCCTGGGGAGCGGGGTGCTCGCTCTGGCGGGACTGACGGGAGTCGTTCTGAACGACATGCAGGTCCGCAATATTGGCGTGTTCGGCTATGTGGGTGTCTTTACCGTCGCCGTATTTGTCTACGTCCTGCACCTGCGCCGCAGCCTCGTCGCGGACTGGGAGCAGGCTTAGCCCCGCTTGATGCCCATCTCCCAGGCGGTGTCGTCGCCGCCGCCTTTCCAGGCGGCATAAGCGACGGCGCCGTCGAGACCGGCCGCATCCATCAGGGCGCGGGGCCAGTCGCCCTGCTCGATATGTTCGACATGGATGGGGTGGACGCCCCAGAGAAGCTGGGCGCGGCGCAGGCGCGTATCGTCGGCAGAGCCATAAAGGATGAAATAGCGCCCGCGATGCTTGGCGAACTGGGCGAGGCGCCGGGCCGAGCCGGTGCGCAGGGCAAGCGCCCGTGCCTTGACCGCGAAGGCGAGCGACTGGGCGGCGCGCGCGACAATATCGATGACGCGCTCCTCATTCCGGTCGCCCATGAACTGGCGCAGGGAGTCGCGATAGTCGGGCGCCTCTTCGGTGGCCTTTATGATCCGGTCCATGATGGCGACGGCGGTGGGCGGATGCCGGCCGATGGCGGTTTCAGCCGAGAGCATGACCGCATCAACCCCCTGATAGATGGCTGTGGCGACGTCCCCTGTCTCTGCGCGCGTGGGGGCCGCATTCTCGATCATCGACTCCAGCATCTGCGTTGCGACGATAACGGGGCGCCCCACCTCGCGGGCCTCGCGCACGATCCGCCGCTGGATGATCGGGACCTGTTCCAGCGGAAATTCGACGCCGAGGTCACCGCGCGCGATCATCACGCCGTCCGAGGCGCGGATGATGGCGTCGAGATCTGCGACGGCGCCGGGTTTTTCGATCTTGGCGATGAGCGGCGCGCGGCCATTGATGGCGGACTTGGCCTCACGAATGTCATCGACCGACTGAACGAAGCTCAGCGCGACAAAATCGACGCCAAGTTCCAGCGCGAAGGCGAGGTCGTCGTGGTCTTTTTCCGTCATTGCCTTCAGGGGCAGGGTCTTTCCGCGAACGGTGAAACCCTTGCGGTCTGACAGGGCCGCGTTGAAGGGGGTGGTGACGCGCGGTGTCTCGCCGGCCTCACTGACCGTGAGGCGCACCTTGCCGTCGTCGCAGAGGATCTCGTCGCCCTCTTCGAGGGAGGCGAGGATTTCAGGGTGCGGGACAGGAATGGTGTCGCGGGCGCTGGTGGTCTCCTCGGGGCTCAGCGCATAGGTCTGGCCGCGCTTCAGGTCCAGTGCGCCGTCCGGGAAGGTGCCGACACGGATCTTTGGGCCCTGCAGGTCTGCGAGGATGGAGAGCGGGCGGCCCAGCGTGGCTTCGGCCGAGCGGATCGCCTCGAAGACGGCGGCATGGGTCTCATGCGTGCCATGGCTGAAATTGAGGCGGAAGAGGTCGGCGCCCGCTTCGGCCAGCAAGCGGATGGCGCTGGGGCTCGCGCTCTTCGGTCCGATCGTGGCGAGGATCTTGGCGTTGCGGCCGCGCAGGCGGGAATTGTCGGTCATATGCGAACACTGGACCGGTGCGCTGGGGGCGGCAAGCCGGAGACGGCGTGAACGCGAATTAAGGATGGCGCCAGGAACAGCGCTGCGGCGCGCCCGTTTATCCGGTCCAAGGCAGAATGCTGAAAGGAAACGCTATGAAACGCACCCTTCTGACCGCGAGCGCCGCGCTTGCCCTGATGGCAGCCCCGGCCCTTGCACAGGCCCCGACCGCCGATGTCACCGCAGAGACAGAGGCCGATGTCACGACAAATGTGCCGGATGTCGCCATTGAGGGCGAGACCGGCGCAGAGATGGATGCCGACACCCCCACCGCCTCAACGCCCAGCTGGGACGGTGACGCCGAGCTCGATACGCAGACCAACATCGATGATGGGGTCGACGGCGAGTTCTATGAGAATGACGACGATACCGTCACCGGGTCCGATCTCAATACCAGTACCGGTGTCGAGGTCGATACGCCGGCCGCCGATATCGAGGCTGAGTCCGAGACGGAGCTGGACGTGGAGTCCAAGTCCAACATGAATGAGGAATACGGTCAGGGCGGCACCTATTATGAGAACAAGGAAGCCGCAGAAGCCGACGCCGACCTCTATTCAGACGAGGCCGAGACGCTGAAGGACGAGAAAGACGTCCAGACAGAGCTCGAGACCGAAACGGAAGGCCAGTATGAAGAGGATGGCATGGGCGGTCCTGAGGCCGCAGACCGTGATGATGCGGCCGCGCGCTATGGCGACCTCAACCGCGTCGACAATCCGGATGTCGATGTCAAAGGCCTGACCGAATATGAAGAAGAGCAGATCGAGAAAGCCGGTGAAGACGCCGCGCAGGATATCGACAAGCTCGAAAAGGACAGCACCCAGTACTAGTTCGAAGTGACTGACCAGAAACAAAGCCCCGCGCCATCTGGCTGCGGGGCTTTTTGTTTGGGTGGTAAAAGCGGTCAGGCTTCGAGTTCGACGTCCCAGTAGAGATAGTCCATCCACGTCTCATGGAGGTGGTTGGGCGGGAAGCGCCGGCCGATTTCCTGAAGCTGGTAATTGGTCGGGCGGACCGGCTTTCTATGCGGGACCATCCCCGCATCGGTAGGCATGCGCCCGCCTTTCTTCAGGTTACAGGGCGAGCAGGCCGCGACGATATTGGTCCAGCTGGTGCGCCCGCCGCGCGAGCGGGGGACCACATGGTCGAAGGTCAGCTCTTCATGCGCACCGCAATAGACGCACTGGAAGCCGTCGCGAAGGAAGACGTTGAAACGGGTGAAGGCGGGCGAGCGGTCCTGGCGGACGAATTCGCGCAGCGCGATGACAGAGGGCAGGCGCATCTCAAAACTGGGGCTGCGCACAACGGTGTCATATTCGGCGATGATGTCGACCCGGTCGAGGAAGACGGCTTTCACGACATCCTGCCAGGGCCAGAGCGAGAGCGGATAGTAGGAAAGCGGCCGGAAATCGGCGTTCAATACAAGGGCGGGTCGCCCATTTGGTGGGCTTGTCAGGACTTCAGGCATCGCTGCCTCCAAGCTGTCCCTTTGTAGCGGCTGACGAAAAGTCAGTGAACACGCGCCTCCATCGGTTTGATCGGGATCATTACTGATTCCCTGAGACCACTTTATGACAGTTTCGGCCTTTGACCAGCACCAATGCGCAAATTCCGCCCCTGCTGTAATGATTGCTCCAGATCAGGCGTCCTCGCCGCCGCTCGCGGAATAGGCTTTTGCGCGCTCTGCATTGATCCAGCCCCAGAGAAGATGGGCCGCGACGCCGCGCCAAGGGCGCCATGATTCGGCAAGCTGGGTGAACGCCTTTGGGGCGTAACGGTCCTCATGCCCGCTCAGCAGGCGGTAGGCTTCCATGAGGCCGACATCGGCTATGGGGAACGCATCCAGCCGCCCGCAGGAGAGAAGGAAGAGATCGGCCGTCCATGGGCCGATGCCCTTTACGGCCAGAAGCTCTGCGCGCGCGGCGTCCATCTCCCCATGATAGACGCGGGTGAGGTCCAGGGCCCCGCTTTCGACGGCCTCGGCAATGGATTTGAGGTGGCGTATCTTTGGCCGCGAGAGGCCGCATGCGCGAAGCTCATCCTCGCTGGCGGCAAGCATCGCGGCGGGCGTGACCTCGCCCAGCGCAGCTTCGACGCGGGCCCAGATGGAGGCAGCGGCCTTGGTCGTGATCTGCTGAAAGGCGATCATCCGGGCAATCGTGCGATAGAGGGGCGGGCTATAGCGCCAGTCCGGCAGGCCAATGACGGCAAAGGCGGCCTGAAAGGCCGGGTCACGGGCCATGAGCTCGTCGCAGGCCTGTCTGAGCGTCGCGTCGTCTGGTGTTGTCATCTGTGGCCCGTCTTCCGTCTTGCCGGGCCACCCTAGCGCAAGGGATGGCGCACCGCGAGGGAGAGGCTTTGACCATGGTCCAGGCTGCGCCTATCCTGTGCCGCAGATAAAAGACGGGAGAAACGGCATGGCAGACCGACACGGCATGGGCGAGCGCGCCCAGTTTCGCGAGATGATGGAAGGCACGAAGGAAGACTGGGAGATCATCTCCGAGCATTCGCGTATCTTCAACAAGGGCCTTGCCAAGCGGGTGCTGGACCATCTGCGCCTGCTGGATGGTGACTTTGGCGGATTTCCCGTCGACCGTCTGGAGCATTCCCTGCAGACCGCAACGCGTGCCCATCGCGATGGCCGGGATGAGGAATACGTCGTCTGCGCCCTGCTGCATGATATTGGCGACACGCTTGGCAGCATGAACCATCCCGACGTTGCTGCTGCGATCCTGAAACCTTTTGTGTCGGAAGAGAACCTCTGGATGGTCGCCAATCATGGCATCTTCCAGGGCTATTATTTCTTTGAGCATCTGGGACTGGACCGGAATATGCGCGACCAGTTCAGGGACCATCCGCACTTCCAGCGCTGCGCCGAGTTCTGCCATAAATACGATCAGGCCGCGTTCGACCCCGACTATAAGAGCGAACCGCTCGAATTCTTTGAGCCGATGGTGGCGCGGGTGTTCTCAAAGCCGAAGAATTCGATCTATCTGCGCAGGAAGGAAGGCGCTGAAAGCGCCGCCTGAACCCTTGAGCCCTCAAGTCTGGCAAGATGCTGGGTCCCGGACATTTGCGGCGCAAATTCCGGGATGACGATTTACCGGATCAGGTCAGTTTGAGTGTTTCGCGTGTGCGGTTCTGGGCGGCGAGGCCTTCGTCGAGCAGCTTCTCGGAAGCCGCTTCCAGTTCGTCCTTCATGCGGGCAAACATCTGTTTGCGGTCGAGACCGGCAGGGATGGGCGGCAGAACCTCATAAACGACAAGGCCCGGACGCCGGGTCATACCGCGCGGTTTCCAGCAGAGGCCGGAATTGGTCGCGAGCGGAATGACCGGCACATCGAGCTGGCTGTAGAGGGCGGTAATCCCGGCCGATTTATAGTCGAGCGTGGCACCCGCAGGCTGTCGTGTCCCTTCGGGATAGATGAGGATCTGGCGGCCCTGCTCGCTGCGGGTCTTGGCATCGCGCAGCATCTTTTTCAGCGTCTTCGATGTGCCGCCCCGGTCGATAGGGATCATCTTCGTCTTCAGCGCATACCAGCCGAGTGCCGGATACCAGAGAAGTTCTTTCTTGAGGATGATGGCTGGGTCGGAAAACAGGATGAAGGGGATGAAGACGTCCAGCATGGCCTGGTGCTTGCCGGCGATGAGGGCGGCGCCTGGCTGGATGTTCTCACGCCCGCGAAGCTCTACACGCACCCCGCAAAGCAGGCGCAGGCCGACGCGGATATACTGCGCGTAGAGGCCGATGGCGCCGATGGCGAACTTGCGGGGTAAAAGCAGGGTGGGCAGGCAGGCAATGCCGATCACCGCCATCCCGCCATAGAGCCAGATCACGAAGAGAAAGGAGCGGATCGTATTCAAAGCGAACTCCTCAGAGAGCGGCCAACCGTGATGCGCGCGGCGATACGGGCCGCCAGCGCGCCGGCCACCGGTGCGACGGCAAGGATGATGAGGTCCCCGGCATCAAGCGAGAGCTTGGGCAGAAGCTCACTCGGTGCGCTGGAGCTCTGCGCCGAAAAGACGATCATGGCGGTGACCGCAAGTGCTGCGACGGAGCCCGCCGCGCCCGCTTTCAGGCCGAGCAGCCAGAAGCGGCGCTCAAACAGGCGGGCAATGAAGCGGTCCTCGGCCCCGGCAAGGTGAAGGACATCGACAATGTCCTTGCGGGCCAGAAGCGCGGCATGGGTCGCAAAGGCGATCACGGATATGGCCGTCATGGTGAGCAGGAGGACCATGCCGATGGCGGCGGCGCGCAGCGTGGCGAGCGCCTTGCGGACCTCGGCGGCATAGGCCGAATGGGCCTCGGCATGCCCGGTAATGCCTTCAGCGGAAAGCTGGTCATTAATCGCAGCCGCTAGTGTTAGGGCGTCGCCGGAGGCATCGACAGCGATGAGAAGCGGCAGCGGAATGCCATCCGGAATGCCGCCCGGCCCGAAACTGGGCGCAAGAAGCTCGTTCAGCTCTTCCTCGGTGAGGACATGGGCCGCATCGACGCCGGGCATGCCGGCGATCAGGGTTGCAGCCTCTTCGGCGCCGCGCCGGTCGGTATCGCTGATCCGGACCGTCATCTCGCCTTCGACCTGTGCGGTCCACGCCTTGGCGGCGGTATAGGTGCCGCGGGCCGTCAGTGTCGCCAGGACGGCGAGGAAGCAGAGCGCGGCCACGACGAAGAAGAGCGCGGCTTCACGCGCATCGCTGGCGGGCAGGAGGGGGTTCATCTTCTGCATCAGGCCTGCTCATAGGCGGAGTCTGCGAAGAGCAGCCCGTCCTGCAGTTTGAGCACGGGGGAGTTGAACTCCCGGATGAGGTGCATGTCGTGGGTCGCGATGATCACGGTGGTGTTGAGGCGGCGGTTAAGCTCTATGAACAGACGGAAGATACGCCGTGCCATGTCCGGATCGACGTTGCCGGTCGGTTCGTCGGCAATGAGAAGATCCGGCTTGTTGATCAGGGCGCGGGCGATGGCGAGGCGTTGCTGTTCGCCGCCCGACAGCGCCTGCGGGAAGGCATTGATGCGTGCGCCAAGGCCGACCCAGCGGATGAGATCGACAACCTCGTCTGTGTATTGTTCCGGCTTCTCGCCGCTGACGCGCAGGGGCAGGGCGACATTCTCAAAGGCGGTGAGGTGTTCGAGCAGGCGGAAGTCCTGAAAGACCACGCCGATGCGGCGGCGCAGGGCCGAGAGCTGTTTGCGTGAGAGGTCTGCGGTGCGCTGGCCGAACAGGCGGACCTCTCCCTCGCTGGGCGCGTGCGCGAGGTAGAGAAGCTTCAGGAGCGAGGATTTACCGGCCCCGGACGGGCCGGTGAGAAAGGTAAAGGTCCCCGGCTTCAGGCGGATATCCAGATCGCTGAGGATGGTGTCGGCGGTATCATAGCGCAGGCTGACGCCGTTCAGTTCAACGGCGGGTTCACCGGACAGAGGGGGTCCTTCTTCTGTCATCAGCTCCCTTTCGAATCCGCAGCGCTCCAATCGACTATTCCAGAGAATTGGGCGAAACTCCAAGCCATGATTCTCACCTGTCCGAATTGCGAGACCCAGTATTTCGCACAAGACTCAACGATCGGTGAGGCCGGGCGGACGGTGAAGTGCGCCGCGTGCGGACATTCCTGGTTTGTCGGTGAGGGCGAGCAGGCGGCTGCTTCCGGCACGCGCACAGGCGGGGCACATGAAGCCTATCGCAGCCGGGTGAGAGAGCGGCGCAAGCGGGCAAGCCGCCGGGCGGCTATTGCGGTGTGGGCGGTGAGTTTCCTTGTTCTGACTGGCCTTGCGGGGGCGGCGGTGCTGATGCGCAACCAGGTGGTCCAGACCTGGCCGCAATCGGCCTCGGCCTTCAGCGCGCTGGGCCTCAAGGTCAACCGGTTCGGGATGGAATTTGTCGATGAAAATGCAGAGCGCTTTCTTGAGGGGACGACGCCTGTGCTTGAGATCACCGGAGCGGTGCGGAACTTTACCCGTCAGACGCGTGAGGCGCCGCTGATCGAGGTGCGGCTGCTGGACGATGCGGGCGTGCAGATCGGCGCCTATTATGCCGAGGTCGACCCCGGTGAAATCGCGGCAGGCGGGCTCGGCCGGTTCGTCAAGCGCGTCGAGAACCCGCCGTTTGAGGCATTCCAGCTGGAGCTTGCCCTTGCCGCCGAGGGGGAGACCCGGCCAGAAGAAGCGCAGGCCCTGGCTGAGACGGATGAGACATCTTGAGTAACGAGACACCTGACATCGATATTGTGCTGGACGAACAGGACCTGATGGCACGGGTCGACAAGCTGGCCGAAGTGCTGGCGCCGCGTCTTGAGGGTGAATGGTCCGCGATCAATATCCTGATCGGGGCGACGCCCTTTACCAGCGACCTCATGAAGGCGCTGGCGCGGCGCGGGATACATCCCGTGCTCGATGCGCTGTGGCTGGAAAGCTACCGCGACGAGCGCGAGAGCTCTGGCCGGGTGAATGTGCGCGCCGACATCACGCGGCCCGTTGAGGGGCGCGGTGTCCTGCTGATCGATGATGTGTTCGATACCGGCCGCACGCTGGCCTTTGCGCGCAAGCATTTCCTGACCAAGGGCGCGCGTGAAGTCATCACCGTTGCGCTGGCGCGCAAACCGTCAGCGCCGGGCGGGGCCGACGATGTCGATTATCACGCCTTCGACGCGCCCGAGCGGTTTCTCGTCGGCTATGGCATGGACGACAAGGGCAAGTATCGCGGCCTGCCCTATATCGGTGCGCTGGATTAGGCGGCGGGGGCCGGTTGCGGCGCGGTGTCCGTGGCAAGTTTCCGGTCCAGCCAGGCGAGGATGTCGGCCGCAACCCTTTCGGTGCCCGGCTCATCCAGGATCCAGTGCGCGTGCTGGGGGTATTCGATATAATCGCCCGGCACGGCCGCGCCCTGATACTTCTGACCGACGCGGCGCACCGCCTTGACCGGGGTCGCCCGGTCCTTGCCGGCCCCGATGGTCAGCGTCGGGACGGCGACGGTCTTTTCATCAATGGGCGCGGGTTCTGCGAGGTCGCGGTAGACCTTGCCGGAATCGAAGCGGGCCTTGGCATAGATCTCGTCATGGCGGGCTTTGGGTACCTCGTTCAGCACGCCCCATCTGAAGCCGAACCTGCCCACCTTGTGGCTGTTCTCCGGCACTTTCTTGCGGCCGGATTTCAGGATGCTCCAGAAGGTGATCATCAGGCGCAGGTCCTGGACCTGACAGTCCGGCGTCTGGGCGGGCGTCAGGAAGATGGCGGCGGCGGCGTCGCCCCGCGCAGCGAGGTGCTGGGTGATGAGGCCGCCCATGGAATGGCCCATGATAACGGGCTTCTGGCCGGTTTCGCTTTCCAGCTCGCGCGCCTTGGCGGACATGGCGTCGATATAGTCTGAAAGGGTAAGGTCCTTCAGCGTCTCAGGCGGATTGTCGATGGTGCGCTGGTCGCCATAGAGGGTGGGGGTCTCGACGCGCCAGCCAGCGGCCTCGAAGTCGCGGCGCATCCGGTCCCATGCGTCGCCGCCACAGCCCACACCGTGGATCATCAATATTGTCCGGCTCATATCACTCCCCCTTGTCAGCCCTCATGGCATAATTGTCTCCCGCCCAGGGCCGGAAGCGCTCTGCGACGGCCTGATAGACCGGGCGCTTGAACGGCACGATGGCGCCGGGGGCCTCACTGAGACGGGCCCAGCGCCAGGCGTCGAATTCCGGTGTGTGGCGGTCGAGGCGGATGTCGCTGTCCGAGCCCTTGAAGCGCAGCGCGAACCATTTCTG
Source organism: Henriciella sp. (assembly GCA_002733705.1). Taxonomy (GTDB): domain Bacteria; phylum Pseudomonadota; class Alphaproteobacteria; order Caulobacterales; family Hyphomonadaceae; genus Henriciella. The sequence continues at coordinate 11,006 of NVWP01000002.1, forward strand.
GCGCTGGCCGATAAAGGGGCCCGGCATGCGCCGGCGCACTTCCGTGGGAAATTCATAGTGGAGCCAGTCGGAGGTCTCCTCCAGCACATCAACCAGCTTGGCCGAAACGCCAACTTCTTCCTCAAGCTCTCTCAGCGCGGCCTCGTGCGGGCTTTCGCCTTCATCGATTCCACCCTGTGGCATCTGCCACTGGAAGGCGCCGCGGCCATTTATGCGGCGGCCAAGAAAAATGTAGCCGCTGCCCGAGAACAGGGCGAGGCCGACATTGGGGCGATAGAGTTTTGGATCAGGGGTCTGCGGTTTCACCCGGCCTTGTCTAATGCCTCTTGGGGCGCTTGCCCACCCGCTTGCGTGGCCGTGTCCGCAGTTTCAGCCGCAAGAGGCGCCGCCCGCGTCACTGCAGAGACCGGGGCGAGCGCCAGGCCCTTGGAGGCGAGGCCGTCTGTCCAGTCCTTCAGGATGTCGATGGTGACGGGATAGGCGAAGCCGGAGCCGACGGAGGTGCCGTTTTCCAGCGCGAGCGTTTCAAGCTCCAGCAGCTTGGCCTGAATGTCGCTGCCGTCCGGCTTGGTATCGATGGGCGTGTCTGCCTGTCTGTAGCGAAGGCCGGCGGCGCCTGCAGCGCCTGAAAAAGCAGAACGTGACAGGCTGCCATCCTCGACAAAGGCGAGACCGCGCCCGGCGACAAGCGATGTGAGGGCGGCGCTGGCGGCTTCGTCGCGCGCGAGGCGGCCGCCCTGATAATTGGTGATGCCGAAATAGCCCGAGGCGCTGGCCAGGATGCCGTTCAGACCCGCTTCCATGCGGGCAGCGTCCATGCTGGCTGAAAGTGTCTGCGGATGGGGCCGTTCGGTGCCGGTTTCGTAGGCTTCCATCGGCACTTCGAGGAGAACTTCATGACCTGCGGCCCGGGCGCGGTCGATCCAGCCCTGGAGGTCGCGCGTGGTGGGCGCGAAGGAGAGCGTGACCTCGGCGGGAAGTTCATCGATGGCCGAGCGGGTATGGGTGTGGTTGATGCCGAGACCGCCAAGGACGATGGAGACGGTGGGGCGGCCTTCGGGATTGGAGAAGGGGCGGCCATAGACCCCGGCAGGCGTGCGCCCGTCTGCGGCTGTTTTCGGCAGGCGGCCATCCGGCGTGATCTCGCTGACCGCGTCAACCGGCGCAGGGGGCAGAGCTTTGGCGGTGCGCCGCTCCTGCCAGGACTGACCCGTCGAGACGCTGATACCATTTATGCGGACGGCTGGCTCATCGCTTGCCGGGGCCGAGGCCCGAAGGACCCGCGAGACACCATTGGTGTATTCGACGCCAAGGTCAGGCGCGGGGGCGGTCGCATCGGTATAGAAGGGCGGCGGCGTGTCCTCTTCCGCCACAGGCGGGGGCGCGCGCCGGGCGACAGGCGCTTCGGCGGTAGCAAGGCGTGCTTTCAGTGCCGGTGCTGGAGAAGCCGCCTCGGGGAGGTCGGCTTCGAAAAGCGCGATCTGGCGCACGGGGGTTGCTGAAGCATCGTCGCCCCAGACATGGATCGCGCCAATTGCCGCGAGCACCAGCCCGGCCAGAAGCGAGACGCTGAGACCGCCATGCAGGGCCGCGCTGCGCAGCGGGGAAGGGTCGCGGGTCACCCGTTGGGGCATGAGGCGTGTCTCCGGTCGTCTGCCAGTGTCCAGTTTCAACCAGAGACTGGCAGCGACCCGTTAAGACAACGCAAATATCGGTTAACCCGCCTGCTGTGTTTCCGCCGCGCTCATCTGGCCACCGCGCAGCACCTCAACCGCCCGGTCGAGCTGATAGTCGTCGCCTTCATAGTCTTCCGGCGGCTGCTCATCCGGCAGGTGCGGGATTTCACGCTCAACGCCGTCCTCATTGGTAAGGGCGTTGGGCAGGTCGGCTTCGGAGAAGCGGCGGATACGCTCCAGCTCTTCTTCGCTGACACGGGTCTGGGCGACTTCCATGTCCGGAACGATGCCGGTCGCCTGGATCGAGCGGCCCGACGGGGTGTAATAACGCGATGTGGTCAGGCGGATCGCGCCCCGGTCGGTGCCAAGCGGGATAACGGTCTGGACCGAGCCCTTGCCGAAGCTGGTCGTGCCGAGCACCGTGGCGCGGCCACGGTCCTGCAGGGCGCCGGCGACGATTTCCGAGGCCGAGGCGGTGCCATTATTGATCAGCACAAGGATGGGCACATTCTGGAAGACCTCACCGGAGCGGGCATTGTAGCGGGCAATATCGCTTGGCCGGCGGCCGATCGTGGAAACGACCTCACCGCCGGAGAGGAACTTGTCCGTGACGGAGATCGCCTGGTCGAGCAGGCCGCCGCCATTGTTGCGCAGGTCGAGGACGATGCCATCGGGGCGCCCGTCAATCGCCTGAGAGCCTTCTTCGATGGCGTCTTCAAGCAGATCGGTCGTGCGCTCATTGAAGGTCGAGATCCGCAGATAGAGGATATCGTCGTCAATAGTCTTCCAGTTGACCGATTTCGGCCGGATGACTTCACGCTCCATGGTGACGTCGAACGGGTCTTCGCCGTCGCGCATCACCGTGACGATGATCTCAGAGCCGGGCGGGCCGCGCATGTCCTCGACGGCGTCGTCGATATTGAGGCCAACGATCGGCTTGCCATTGATGGCGGTGAGCAGATCGCCGCTCTTCAGGCCCGCGCGGCTGGCCGGGGTGTCGTCCATTGGGGTGATGACTTTCACGAAGCCTTCTTCCATCTGCACTTCGATGCCGAGGCCGCCATACTGGCCGGAGGTCTGCACCTGCATGGACTGGAAGTCTTCGGCCGAGAGATAGGAAGAGTGGGGGTCAAGCGAGCCGAGCATGCCGTTAATGGCCGCTTCCATGGCTTTGGCTTCGTCGATTTCGGTGACGTAGTCGGCGCGGGCGCGGGCGAGAACTTCTGCAAACAGGTCGAGCTGGCGATAGGTCTCGGCGCGGCTGTCGGATGCAGTTGTGCTTTCGGGCCAGGCCACAGCGGACACGCCAACCGCGACTCCGCCCATCACGACACCGATTGCAGCCCCCGTAAGCATTGCTCTCATGGTCATCATTCTCCTGTGGCGGCTTATCCGCCTTGCATCCAGCGGGCCGGATTCATCGGCACACCTTCCCGCCTGACTTCAAGATAGAGTTCAGGCGGCGGGTTTTCACGTCCCGACATGCGTCCCACCGGTTCGCCGGCGCGGACAGTCTGTCCGGGGGTGCCGTAAATACGGTCCATACCGCTTAGCAGGATATGGTATCCATCACTTGTCGAAATGATCAAGAGCTGACCGTAGCTTCGGAAGGCTTCGGCATATTCGATTGTGCCGTCCACGGGCGCGACAATGTCGGCGTTCGAGCGTGGCTGGATGTAGAGACCCTTCGCCGTTTCGCCCCCCGGCAAGTCATCGCCCCAGCTGCGGGAGACGAGCCCGGAGACAGGCTGCATCAGCCCGCCCAGTGCCTCGCGGCCCAGCGGACGCAGATTGGAAATGGCGGCGCGTGATGGGTTGGACGGGGCGTCCGTAATGGCGTTCGAGGTGCGCGCGGCGGCGACCTGGATCTGGGCGCGCGGCTTGATGGCCGGCGCACGCGGCGCCGAGGATTCCAGGGCGGTGAGCAGGTCGCGCAGGGTTTCTGCCTCGCCGGCGATCTTGCGCACGCGGGCCCGCAGGGCTTCAGCCTCTCCCGAGACGCTTTCATACTGAGCGCGCTTGGCGGCGACGAGGGTCTCGATCTCGGCCTGCTTGGCTTCCAGGCGTTCCTCGGCCTCTGCGAGGCGGGCCTGTTCCTCGCGCACCGATTGTTCAAGCGCCTGCAACTGGCTGATCTCTTCGGTGAGCTGTTCGGTGCGGGCATTGATCTCTGGCGCCACGCCGCTCATCACGATGGCGGCCCGGATGGCGGCATTGGCTTCCTTGGGAGATGCGACCAGAGCGGGCGGGCGGTGACGGCCGGAGACCGCAAGGTTGGCCATGATGTCTTCAAGGTTTTCATTGCCCTCGATCAGCGCTTCGCGGGCAGAGGTGCGGCGTGTCTCCAGGTCGATGAGTTTCAGCTCCGAAGCGGCTGCCTTCTCCTCGCGTCTGCGGCTCTCGAGTGCGGCGGAGATGAGCTGGCGCTCAAGTTCGGTGACATCGCGCCCGCTGGTGGCTTCGGCATTTTCGAGCGCTTCCAGCTGGCGCACGGCGGCCTGGCGCTGGGCTTCGAGGGCGGCCAGTTCCTCGCGCGAATATTCGCGCGGCGCTGCGGCGGCGAGACAGCCTGCGAGCGGGAGGACAAGGAGACGGTGAAGAGGTATGCGCATGACAGACCGGTCATGGCATGAGGCGGGTGACTGTATCCTTAACAGACGTCCACCTTGTGGTAAGGATTGCAGCCAATTTTCAGGACTTAGGGTCCGGCCGAGTTCGCCTGTCAGCCGCCGGCGCCCTGCGGCGGTCCGAGCGGTTCGAAGGTCACCGAGGAAATGAGGAGGGCGCGCTGTTTCTCCGGGACCACTGGCCGGATGGCGAGATAGTCATAACGGGCTTCGTCATCGGCGCGGGGCGGCAGTGTATAGGTGAAGCTGGTGTCCTCGAACTGGCGCGTCACCGGCAGGATCTGCCAGCCGGATTCGTCGTCATTGTTGACAACATAGTTAACCCGCATCTCCTCTGCGCCATATTCCTCTGCGGCGCGCACGCGGATCGTGACCTTCAGCTCGCGACCGGCAAAGACGGTTTCAAGGTCGCGGTCCAGCACGAAATGAGGGCCTTGTAGCGGGGCTTCGCTGAGCACGTCATGGGTGACTGCGACACGAAGCACGGTCTGGCCGTCGATACGTTCGAGCGAGATGTCTGCATCGCCGCCCGCCACGAAGCGGTTGAGCTGGTCGCCGCTGACCGTGATGCGCTGATAGTCGGTATTGCCGCCGCTGACCGGTCCTGTCGGCAGCGCACCCAGACCGGGCAGGAGGGCGATGGCAACCAGAAGCACGGCTGCGGCGAGGGCGCTGGGGAAGAAAACGCGATCTGTCATGACGTTGGTGGCAGGCCCTGGAAGCGTGGACGCGAAAAATGTGGTCTCTGGAAGCTGGAAAACACGTTGGGCAGTTGATAGCAAGCTGGCAGCCGACAGCTCTTGGCGAAGGCGCGTTCTGCACGGAGGGTGACATGACATCGACAGCCCTTGCCCGGCGGGCGCGCGAGGCCCGCGAATGGATGCTGGATCAGTGTTTCGACCTGTGGAGCCGCGAGGGTGTGCAGGGGGGCAATCTGTTCCGCGAAGCGCTGGACATCACCCACCGGCCGATTGACAGCGACACGGTCCGCGCCCGCGTCCAGGCGCGCCAGACCTATGTGTTCACGCAGGCAAAGCGTCTTGGCTGGGAGGCTGACCGGGCCGACCGGCTGATCAATTATGGCGTTGAGGCGCTGGCCAAGTCGGCCCGCCGGCCGGACGGGTTGACGGGGCGGCGGATTTCGCCGGACGGAAGCGGGCTGAGCGAGGACACGGCCGACCTTTATGATATCGCCTTCGCGCTCTTCGCGCTCGCCCATGCCGCGCAGGCTGGCCATGAGACGGCCGGCGCCTATGCACGCCAGCTGGCCGCAGACCTCGATGCGAAGATGGAAGACGTACGGGGCGGCGGGTTCTTCGAGACGCTGCCGCACGGCGACAAGCGCCTGCAGAACCCGCATATGCATCTTCTGGAAGCAAGTCTGGCCCTCTACGCCATTGAGGAAAAGCGCGATCATCTGGACCGGGCCCGCGCGCTGGTGAAACTGTTCGACGAGAAGATGCTCGACCAGACCAGCGGCACGATCGCAGAGACGTTTCAGGCGGGCTGGGCGCCGGAGACGTCGAAGGCGGGGCTCTATGTCGAGCCCGGCCATCAGTTCGAATGGGTGTGGCTGCTGAAATCCTATGCCGATGTGTCGGGCCGCGACCTTAACCCCGCAATTGGCCGGCTCTATGATTTCGGGCTTCGCACGCTGGACGCAGAGGGGCGTGTCTTTGCCAAGGCCACGCGCGAGGGTGAGATTGTCGACGGCTCCCGGCGGCTCTGGATGCAGACAGAGGCGCTCAAGGCCCACCTCGCGATGCTGGAGCTGGACGCCGACGAGCATTGCGACGCGCGCGCCGTCGAGTGTTTCGATGTGCTGATGGATGAGTATCTCACCCCCGAAGGCGGATGGATCGATGCCTACCATGCCGACGGGCAGGTGGCGGCTGACACGATGCCCGCTTCAAGCGGCTATCACGTCGTGCTGGCGTTTTGCGAGCTGTTGCGCGTAACCGGCGTCTGAGCTTAAACCTCCCCGTGACACCTACACACCGCTTGCAACAGGAATGCCGCACATGCCCAAACTCGCCCTTATCCGGCACGGACAGAGCCAGTGGAATCTCGAGAACCGGTTTACCGGATGGTGGGACGCGGACCTGACCGCCAAGGGCGAGGCTGAGGCGAAGCAGGCCGGCGAGCTGCTGAAGGATGTCGGTTTCGAGCCGCAGCAGGCCTTTACCAGCATGCAGACCCGCGCCATCCGCACGCTGTGGATCGCATTGACCGAGATGGATCGTGTCTGGCTGCCGGTGGAAAAGAGCTGGCGGCTCAATGAGCGCCACTATGGCGGCCTGACCGGCCTCGACAAGAAAGAGACTGCCGAGAAGCATGGCGAAGACCAGGTCCATATCTGGCGCCGTTCCTATGACACGCCGCCGCCGCCCATGGAGGCTGGCAGCAAGTACGACATGTCGAAAGATCCGCGCTATGCCGGTATCGACATTCCGGCGACGGAAAGCCTTAAACTGACCCTGGAGCGGGTGCTGCCCTATTGGCACGAGACGATTGCCGCGCGCCTTCGCCATGGCGCCGACATCGTCATCGCCGCGCATGGCAATTCCCTGCGTGCCTTGGTGAAACACCTCTTCCAGGTCGAGGACGACAAGATCACCGGTGTGGAGATCCCGACGGGCAATCCGCTCCTGATCGAGCTTGGCGACGGGCTGAAGCCGACATCGGCGAAATATCTCGACGGCGCACGGGCCACCGATCTGCCGGCCCTGCCTTAGGCCGTAAAATGCCTCAGCAGCGTTATATCCTGCGGGCCGCCGCGCCCGACGCAATCGGCATTCTGGCCGATATTGCGGGCTTCCTCGCGGCGGCGGGTCTGAACGTCGTGGAGAGCCAGGACTTTGGCGACAGCGAAACGCGGCGTTTTTTCGTCTGGGTCGAGTTTGAGACGCCGGACGATTTTTCCCGGGAAGGATTCGAGGCTGGGTTCGGAACGCTGGCGCAGAAACGTCAGATCGACTGGACACTGCGCCGGAAGGCAGACCAGCCGCGTGCGCTGATCATGGTGTCGAAAGGCGATCATTGCCTGAACGACCTGCTCTACCGTCACAGACGCGGCCAGCTTGGCGCCGAGGTGAGCGCTGTCGTTTCAAACCATGAGGATGCGCGCTGGCTGGCCGAGCGCCATGAGCTTGATTTCCATCATGTGCCCGTCACCCCGGAGACAAAGCAGGAGGCCGAGGCGCGCCTTCTGGGCCTTGTCGAGGCAACGCAGAGCGATTTCGTTGTGCTTGCCCGCTATATGCAGGTCCTGTCCGATGATCTGTCACGCGCGCTGGAAGGGCGGTGTATCAATATCCATCACTCCTTCCTGCCGAGCTTCAAGGGCGCGCGGCCCTATCATCAGGCCCACCGGCGCGGGGTGAAGCTGATCGGCGCGTCGGCGCACTATGTCACCGCCGATCTCGATGAGGGGCCGATCATTGCGCAGGATGTCTCCCCGGTCGATCACCGTATGACGCCGCAGCGCATGGCGGAAATCGGCCGCGACATTGAAGCGCGTGTCCTCTCGCGCGCGGTTACGGCACATGCAGAAGGGCGGGTTTTCCTGAACGGACTGCGGACGGTGGTATTCGAATGAGCGCTGAGCACACAAGTTTCATGCGCCGGGCGATTGAACTTGCCCGGGCCCAGCATGGTCGGACCGGGGCGAACCCGGCTGTGGGCTGCGTGCTCGTCTCTGCGGCCGGCAAACGCCTGTCAGAGGGCGCGACCGGCGATGGCGGGCGTCCGCATGCCGAGCAGCTGGCGCTTACCGCGATCGAAGGAAAGCTGCCGCCTGGCACGACTGCCTATGTCACGCTGGAGCCCTGCCTTGAGCGGTCGACGGGGGAAGCGGCCTGTTCTTCCCGTCTGATCGATGCGGGCATCAGCAAGGTGTTCATCGCGGTCATGGACCGTCACCCCAAGGGGGCGGGCGGCAAGGCGGCCATAGAGGCCGCGGGAATTGAGGTCGAGACAGGCTTTCTCGAAGAGGACGCCGCAGGCCTCTATGAGGACTTCTTCGCCTCGCTCGGCTGAGCTTCTTTCATGTAGAAGGGCGCGCGCGGGTCATTCCATTCGGCAGCGATGCCGGGCTGGCCGCGGCGCACCAGCCAGAACATGCCGACCAGGTCGCCGGTCCCGGCCCCGAGACGTCCTAGAAAGCCGTATTTCGAGCTGCCATGCCAGCGGCGCCGGTCATTCACCCGCTCTTCGCGCACCTCCCATCCGGCCCGTTTCATGAGGGCGGGAAGAAAGCGGTGCATCGAGGCGAAATAGGGAAGTTCGCGGAAGGCATCGGTCCGCATCAGCTTCCAGCCGCAGCCTGTATCGGTGGCGTCATCGCGCAGCATGAAGCGCCGAACGCCATTGGCGACACGCGACTGCAGCCATTTGAAGCCGCTATCATTGCGGCTGTTGCGCTTGCCCGCGATGAGGCCGAGCCGGCCGGTATGGCCCGGCGCGACAATCTCGGCCCAGAGGCGTTTTGTGTCGGCGATATCGTTCTGGCCGTCGCCGTCCAGAAGCTGGGTCCAGCGTCCGTTCACCTCACGCAGGCCTGTCATGAGCGCTGCGGACTTGCCGGCCCGCACGACATGGGTGCGCACGATAACGCGGTCCGGGTGGGCGGTTCTTGCCTCTTCAAGCTCAGCCGCTGTGGTGTCGGCGGAGCAATCGTTCACGCAGACAATTTCATAGTCGATCCCGGCAAGCGCGCCGTGAATTTCGTCGAGCAGCGGCAGGACATTTCCGGCTTCGTTGTAGAATGGGATGAGAACGCTGAGGTCGCGCGATTGCGTCACTGGCCGGCCTCAATGCGTTCCGCGAGGGCCCGGATCCGTGCGGCAGCATCGCCAATGGCAGCAGCGGCCCTGTCAGCCCCCGCAATGGCGGGCGTGGCCGATTTTGCTTCATCGAGCTCATCAAGCAGCGCGAGCGCGGCGATCAGCAGAAGTTTCTCCTCACCGATATCGCCCACGGCCTCGGCGATCTGGCGCACGCGCACATCGAGATCCTTTGAGAGATCGACCAGACGTGCTTCCTGGCCGGGCGCGCAGGCGACCGAATAGAGCTTGCCCTGTATGGTGATATCGGCCTTGGCCATCAGGCTTCCTTCTCGCGGTTCAGCGCGGCGCGCACTTCTTCGATGGCAGATCCCAGCGCTGCAGACGCCTCATCCGCGAGGGCCTGCAACTGTTTCTCGCGCGCCATGGAGGCGTCGAGATCTTCAGCAAGCCGAGCCCGGTCGGCGACCATGGCGGCGAGTTCCCGGCGTGCAAGGCCGGGGTCGCCTGCGGTCTCGAAAAGCCCCTCAAGTGCATCTTCAAGACGTGAGAGGGCGTCGTCGAGTTCCTGGCTGGCTGATTGAAATTTATCCATCACAATTTCCGATAGCAGGATGCAGCCCTGCGTGCCAAGCTGGTTGACAGCCAAGCCCGGCAACGTCCAAAGCGTTTCGCAAAATCATGAGGGTGTATTATGGCGGTTGAACACAAGGATATGGCCAATGCCATCCGCGCGCTTTCCATGGACGCGGTGGAGCAGGCGAAGTCCGGGCATGTCGGTCTTCCACTGGGCATGGCGGATGTCGCGACCATTTTGTGGACCCGTTACCTGAAACATGATCCGGCCGATCCCTTCTGGCCTGACCGCGACCGCTTCGTCCTGTCGGCGGGCCACGGCTCGATGCTGATCTACTCTCTCCTGCATCTGACGGGCTATGATAGTGTCAGCCGCGACGATATCCGCAATTTCCGCCAGCTGGGCGGCAAGACTCCGGGCCACCCGGAGAATTTCGTGACACGGGGCGTTGAGACGACCACCGGCCCGCTTGGGCAGGGCATTGCGACGGCTGTCGGCATGGCGATTGCCGAACGCCACCTCAATGCGCGCTTTGGCGACGACCTGGTCGACCACAAGACCTGGGTCATCGCGGGCGATGGCTGCCTCATGGAAGGTATCAGCCAGGAAGCGATCACGCTGGCTGGCCATATGAAGCTGAACAAACTGGTCGTCCTGTTCGACGACAATGCCGTGACCATTGATGGCGGGACGGATCTTGCCGATTCGACCGACCAGTGCATGCGGTTCGAGGCGGCCGGCTGGATCACCAGGCGCATCGACGGGCACAATACCGAAGAGATCCATGAGGCCCTCAGCTGGGCGCAGAGCCAGGACAAGCCGGTCATGATCGCCTGCAAGACGATCATCGGCTATGGCGCCCCGACCATTGCCGGTACCGGCAAGGCGCATGGCGGCCCCTATGGCGCGGATGAGATTGCCGGCATCCGCAAGAATATCGGCTGGGATCATGAGCCCTTCATGGTGCCGGACGAGATTGCCGACGCCTGGAAGCGCGAAGGCGCGCATGCCGCGAGCCAGCATGGCGAATGGAAAAAGCGCCGGGACGCCTCCGCCAAAAAGGGTGCGTTCGATGCGGCCATGGCGGGTGAGCTTGGCGATATTGAAGCCATCGTCCGCGCCCACAAACAGGATGTCGTCGACAGCGGCAAGGATGATGCGACCCGCAAATGGTCAGGCGCGGTGCTTGAGAAACTCACCGCCTCCATCCCGGAAATGATTGGCGGCTCGGCTGACCTGTCGGGCTCCAACAATACAAAGGCGAAATGCCAGGAGCCGATGACGCCGGACAATTGGGGCGGGCGCTATATCCATTATGGCGTGCGCGAGCATGGCATGGCAGCCGCGATGAACGGTATGGCCCTGCACAAGGGCATCATCCCTTATTCTGGCACCTTCCTCGTCTTTGCCGACTATTCGCGCGCGGCGATCCGTCTTGGCGCGCTGATGGGTGAACGGGTCATCCATGTGATGACCCATGATTCCATCGGTCTTGGCGAAGACGGCCCGACCCACCAGCCGGTCGAGCATGTCGCCAGCCTGCGGGCCATGCCGAACATGCATGTCTTCCGCCCTGCGGACGGCGTCGAAACGGCCGAATGCTGGGAACTGGCGCTGAAGAAGACAGATGGCCCGTCGACCATGGCGCTTACCCGTCAGACGGTTGGCAGCGTGCGCAAGGCGCATACCGACGAGAACCTGTCGGCCAAGGGCGGCTATGTCCTCTCTTCCGGCGATGGCGAGGAAAAGATTGTCCTCATCGCGACGGGCTCCGAGGTCGATATCGCCGTGCAGGCGCAGGAGATGCTGCGCGAGGCGGGGATCAGCGCGCGCGTGGTGTCCATGCCGTGCATGGAGCTGTTCGCCGAGCAGACACCTGCCTATCAGGAAGAGACGCTGGGCAAGGACCTGCCGCGAGTGGTGGTCGAAGCCGGGGTCCGCTTTGGCTGGGACCGCTGGATCGGCGCGCGCGGCGGCTTTGTCGGCATGGACAGCTTCGGCGCCAGCGCCCCCTATCAGGACCTCTATGAGCGCTTCGGCATCACACCGGAAGCGGTGGCAGAGATGGCAAGGTCGCTCGTTTCCTGAGAGGGTCGCCGTCCGGAATTCGGGTGGAGCAGGGGTCCAAACTGATCTAGGTCTGTGAAAACAGGCTGGGGGAGACGGAGATGGACTGGAACCTGCTTTACATGCTGATCAACGCGCTGGTGATTCCGGCGTGGCTGCTGCTTTTGCTGGCGCCGGGCTGGCGGACAACTGCGATCGCCGTGCATTCGGGCATTTATCCGCTGGCCTATGGTTCGCTTTATACGATCTGCCTGATCGCCTCGATTTTCTTCGGCCAGTCGGCCGAAGGTGTTGGCATGGGGTCGATTGCGGCGGTTTCGGCGCTGTTCGATCATCCAAATGGCGTCATCGTTGGCTGGTCGCACTATCTGGTTTTCGATCTTTTTGTCGGAGCCTGGATCGGGCGCGATTCGCGGCGCCGCGCCATTCCGCACCTCGCGGCCGCGCCCTGTATTCTGGCGAGCTTCCTGTTCGGGCCGGTGGGGCTTCTGGCCTATATGCTGGTGCGGATTTCGCGCGGCGAGGGGATCAGCCTGTTCGAGACTCCAGAGGAGACGCCGCGCCCATGACCTCTATTGGAACACCGCTTTCGCCATCTGCGACCAGGATCATGTTTCTGGGTTCCGGGGAGCTTGGGAAGGAAGTTGTCATCGAGCTGATGCGCCTCGGCGTCGAAGTCGTGGCCTGCGACCGCTATGCCGACGCGCCGGCCATGCAGGTGGCGCATCGCTCAGCGGTGTTCGACATGACCGACCGTACCGCGCTCCGGAAAGTGGTTGAGGACGAGAAGCCGCATTTCATCGTGCCCGAAATCGAGGCGATTGCCACGGACGAACTTGCGAAGATCGAAGCGGAGGGGCTTGCGACCGTTATTCCAACGGCGCGGGCAACGCAGCTCACCATGAACCGCGAAGGCATAAGGCGGCTGGCGGCCGAGGAGCTTGGCCTGCCGACCAGCGCCTATGCCTTTGCCTCTTCGGGCGAGGAGCTGGCAGAGGCGGCAGACAGGATTGGCTATCCGGTCTTTGTGAAGCCGGTCATGTCATCCTCCGGGAAAGGCCAGTCCTTTGTGAAATCGGCAGAGGAGATAGGGGCCGCCTGGGACACCGCGCTCAATGCAGGCCGCAAGCGCGAGACCCGCGTCATCGTCGAAGGGGCGGTGGATTTTGATTTCGAGATTACTTTTCTCACCGTGCGCGCCGTCAATGGTACGCATTTCTGCGCGCCTGTGGGCCACAGGCAGGAGAATGGGGATTATGTCGAGAGCTGGCAGCCCCAGCCGATGAGCGATGCGGCGCTGAAAGCGGCCGAGGACATGGCTCGCAAGGTGACCGATGCGCTGGGCGGGCTCGGCCTTTTCGGGGTGGAGATGTTCGTGAAGGGCGACAAGGTCTGGTTCTCTGAAGTCAGCCCCCGCCCGCATGATACAGGGCTCGTAACGCTCGCCACGCAGGCGCAGAGCGAGTTTGCCCTGCATGCCCGCGCCATTCTGGGCCTGCCGGTGGATACCACGCTCCTCACGCCGGGTGCGAGCGCGGTGATCTATGGCGGGGTGGAGGCTGAAGGTGTGGTCTTCGAGGGTCTGGACGAGGCGCTCAGCGTGCCGGGCAGCGAGCTTCGCCTGTTCGGCAAGCCGGTGAGCTATGAGCGCCGGCGGATGGGGGTGGTTGTGGCGCGGGGAGAGCGAATCGAGACCGCCCGGGAGCGTGCCCGCGAAGCAGCCGCAAAGGTCCGTGTGCGGGCAAAGTGAGCGCGATTTCAGGCGGCGACAGATCAGGTGGGCGAAAATCGCGCCTAATTCTGCACCTGCCCATGCGGCATAAGCGGTTTCCGGGGGCGGTCATGCTGGACGCGAGCGGTCTGGACAGCTAAACCCCGGCGTCAAGAACTCTAGGCGTCTAGCCTCAAAATTTGCCGGAATGGAGAAGACAACATGGCAGTTCGTGTAGCCATCAACGGATTTGGCCGGATTGGCCGGAATGTACTGCGTTCGATCCTTGAGTATGGACGTGACGATATCGAGATCGTCTCGATCAATGATCTGGGGCCGGTCGAGACCAACGCACACCTTCTGAAATACGATTCGGTCCACGGCACGCTGCCGATGGACGTTTCGGTCGATGGCGACACGATCAAGGTTGGCGGCCAGTCCTTCAAGGTGACCGCGATCCGTGACCCGAAAGAGCTGCCGCACAAGGAAAACAACGTCGACATCGCCATGGAGTGTACGGGCATCTTCGCCTCCAAGGAAAAGGCGTCTGCCCACCTTGAGGCCGGTGCCAAGCGCGTTCTGGTTTCCGCCCCCGCCGCAGGTGCCGACAAGACCATCGTCTATGGCGTGAACCATGAGACGCTGACCAAAGAGGACCTCGTCGTCTCCAACGCGTCCTGCACGACCAACTGCCTCTCGCCGGTCGCAAAGGTGCTGAACGACACGATCGGTATCGAGAAAGGGATCATGACCACGATCCACTCCTATACCGGCGACCAGCCCACGCTGGATGCCATGCACAAGGACCTCTATCGCGGCCGTGCGGCTGCGATGTCGATGATCCCGACCTCGACCGGCGCAGCCAAGGCTGTGGGCCTCGTCCTGCCGGAACTCAACGGCAAGCTCGATGGCTTCGCGATGCGTGTGCCGACGCCGAACGTGTCTGTGGTGGACCTCAAATTCATCGCCAAGCGCGACACGACGGTCGAAGAGATCAATGACGCGATCCGCAAGGCTGCCGATGGCCCGCTCAAGGGTGTGCTCGGCTATACCGATGCGCCGAACGTCTCCATCGACTTCAACCACAATCCGCACTCGTCGGTCTTCCACATGGACCAGACCAAGGTGATGGACGGCAATATGGTGTCGATCCTGTCCTGGTATGACAATGAGTGGGGTTTCTCCACACGCATGAGCGATACCGCCATCGCGATGTCGAAACTTATCTAGACACCCCTTCACGCAAGGAGCGTCCCCATGTCCGACTTCAGACGGATCGAGGATATCGAGGACCTGGCCCTGAAGACGGCGCTCGTCCGCGTCGACTTCAACGTGCCGGTCGACGATGCCGGCAAGGTGACCGACGATACGCGGCTGCGCGCCGCGCTGCCGACGGTTCAGTATCTCACCAATAAGGGCGCCAAGGTTGCGCTTCTGGCCCACTTTGGTCGCCCCAAGGGTGAGGTAAAACCAGAGCTTAGCCTGAAGCCGGTGGCCGAGGCCTTCTCCGGCGTCCTCGGCGCGCCGGTCGGCTTTGCGTCCGATTGTGTTGGCGAGGCGGCCGAGAACGCCCTGGCCTCCATCCAGGGCGGCGGCGTTGTCCTGCTGGAGAACACGCGGTTCAAGCCGGGTGAGACCAAGAATGACGACACGCTCGCCGATGGGATGGCCAAGCTTGGCGACGTTTACGTCAATGACGCCTTTTCTGCCGCGCACCGGGCACACGTCTCCACAGAGGGGCTTGCCCGGCGCCTTCCGGCCTATGCCGGCAAGGCGATGCAGCGCGAACTCGATGCGCTTGAAGCGGCGCTCGGCAGCCCTGAGCGCCCGGTTCTTGCCGTGGTGGGCGGGGCGAAGGTTTCGACCAAGATCGACCTGTTGAAGAACCTTGTTTCCAAGGTCGACGCACTCGCCATTGGCGGCGGCATGGCGAACACCTTCCTCGCGGCGCGCGGCCATTCTGTCGGCAAGTCGCTGTGTGAGCATGACCTGACCGACACCTGCCGTGAGATAGAGAAGAACGCGGCCGCGTCCGGGTGCGATATCCTCCTGCCGCAGGATGTGGTCGTGGCGAAGGAATTCGCCGCCAATGCAGACCATCGCATCTGCTCGACTGGTGAAGTTGCCGACAATGAGATGATCCTGGATGCCGGGCCGCAATCGGTGGGTATTCTTGCGATCGCCATGGATGCGGCCAAGACGCTCGTCTGGAACGGTCCGCTCGGCGCGTTTGAGACTGTGCCCTTCGACAAGGCGACGGTCGAGGCTGCGCGCGCGGCAGCCAGCCGGTGCCGGGATGGCGAGCTTGTCGCTGTGGCCGGCGGCGGCGACACAGTCGCGGCGCTGAACCATGCCGGTGTCGCAGACGATTTCACCTTTGTTTCGACCGCGGGCGGCGCCTTCCTGGAATGGATGGAAGGCAAGCCGCTGCCGGGTGTCGAGGCGCTCAAGAAAAACCAGAACTGATCAGATCGCACGACGGGGAAGAGGACCGCACGAAATGGCAAATGCAGAGATGAGAAAACAGGCCGCAACAAAGGACGGCTTTATCGCAGCACTGGACCAGTCCGGCGGGTCCACACCCAAGGCGCTGCGTCTCTATGGCGTCGAAGAAAGCGCCTATACCAATGACGACGAGATGTTCACCCTCGTCCATGAAATGCGCGCCCGTATTATCACCGCGCCGGCATTCAACGGTGAAAAAGTGATGGGCGCGATCCTCTTCGAAAAAACTATGGACGGTGAAGTCGATGGCAAGCCGACGGCGAAATATCTCTGGGAAGACTGCGGCGTCGTCCCTTTCCTGAAGGTCGACAAGGGCCTTGCGGACGACAAGGGCGGCGTTCAGGTCATGAAGCCGATGCCGGATCTCGACGCGCTGCTTGAGCGCGCTGTTTCCAAGGGCATCTTCGGCACCAAGATGCGCTCGGTCATCAACGCGGCGACCCGCGAGGGTATCGCGGAAGTGGTCAAGCAGCAGTTCGAAGTCGGCAAGCAGATCCTCGGCCACGGCCTGGTGCCCATCATCGAGCCGGAAGTGACCATCACCATTTCCGACAAGGCCGAAGCGGAAGACATCCTGCTGGAAGAGATCACCAAGGAGCTCGACAAGCTGTCAGAAGGCCAGGAGGTCATGCTGAAGCTGACCCTTCCGGAGAAGAACAATCTCTACAAGCCGCTGGTCGACCATCCGCGCGTGATGCGCGTCGTGGCCCTGTCGGGCGGTTATTCACGCGAGGAGGCCTGTGCCCGCCTCGCCAAGAATACCGGCATGATCGCCAGTTTCTCGCGCGCCCTGACCGAAGGGCTGTCGATTGCCCAGTCTGACGAGGATTTCAACGCCAAGCTTGGCGATTCCATCGACAATATCTGTGAGGCCTCGCGCGCCGGTTAGCTGTGCCAGCCTCTGCAAACAGGGAAGGCGTCACCGTCGCGGTGGCGCCTTTTCTTTTCGGGAAAAGCGGCTAAGCCTTTGGGTATGCTTGAGATGCGGCCCAATTGTGAGACCTGTGACCGGGACCTGCCGGCGGACCGGAAAGGGGCCGTTATCTGTTCCTTTGAGTGCACCTTTTGCGAGCCTTGCGCCGATGAGGTTCATGCCGGGGCCTGTCCAAATTGCGGTGGTGGCTTCATGCCCCGGCCGACACGTGCTGGGGAGGCGCTTGAACGATTTCCGGCCAGCACAAAACGGGTCCTCGCCTCAAAATAGTGTTGCCTTCCGCTGGGCCAGCCAAGGTCCATTGTGCGCAACACAATTGGAGGCCGCTGCAAATGCTCATCGTCTATGAACACCCGCTTTCGCCCTATGCGCAGAAAGTGAAAATCTCGCTGCGTGAGAAAGGGATCGATTTCGAGACGCGCCTGCCTGCGGGGATCGGGACCGGCTCGACGTCTGACGATTTCATGACAGGTAATCCGCGCGGTGAGGTGCCCTTCCTGCGCGATGGCGATGCGGCCATCTTCGATTCGACCATCATCCTTGAATATATCGAGGACAAATGGCCGACCCCGCCCATGCTGCCGGACACGCCGCTGGACCGGGCGCGGGTGCGCCTGATCGAGGATGTCATGGACTGCCATTATGAGCCGATCAACTGGGGTCTTGGGGAGCTGAACAGTTTCAAGCGCGCGACCGGCGCGCTGGCAGACAGGATCACGGCGCGCGCAGGCGAACAGGTCGCCGGGCTGCACCAGTGGCTGGAACGCGAGCTTGGCGACCGCGACTGGTTCAATGGCGGGACTTTTGGCTGGGGGGACCTGTCGGTCGTGCCCTATATCAATGGCTCTGCCGGGTTCGGCTTCACGCCGCCCAAGGGCAGCAAGCTGGAGGCCTGGCACAAGCGGGCGATGGACCGGACAAGCGTATCGACCTCCGCGCAGGAGGCCGTAGACAGCGTGTCCGGCATGCAGGATGTCAGCGGCGCGGTCGAAGCCGGGCTGTTCAAGCGCGAATATCGTGACCACCGGCTGGAATGGATGATCAAGTCCGGTGGTCTCGATGTCGTTCTGAAAGGTCTGGAGAAGGACAATATCCGGTTTACGCCGGACTTCAGCTAGGCAGGCTTTGCGCGGGGCGCCGAAACCATTACCTAGGCGCCCATGACCGACATCACGCGAGAGCGCACCCGCCTTTATCTCATCACTCCGTCCAGCGTGCCGGACGTTGCCGCCTTTGCAAAGACATTCGAAGGCGCGCTGGAAGGCGGCGACGTTGCCTCGCTGCAGGTGCGCATCAAGCCGGACGGCCTGGTCGATGAGGCGGCGACGGAAGCTGTCGCGCGCGCGCTTTTGCCGATCTGCCGCGAGCAGGATGTGGCTCTCATCATCAATGACAGCGTGGATGTGTGCGAGAAGGTCGGGGCAGACGGGGTCCACCTTGGTGCACTGGATATGCGGGTGAAGGATGCGCGCAAGCGTCTTGGCAAGCAGCCGATCATCGGCGCGACCGCCAAGAATTCACGCCATGTCGCGATGGAAGCGGGCGAGCAGGGCGCCGACTATGTCGCGTTCGGAGCCTTTTTCCCCAGTGAAACCAAGGCCGATACGGTGCCCGCAGATACCGAACTTCTGACCTGGTGGCAGGCGGTGATGGAGCTGCCCTGCGTCGCGATTGGCGGGATCACGGCCGAGCGCGCCCGGGAGCTCTCGGCGGCAGGCGCGGATTTCCTGGCCGTGAGCGCGGGCGTCTGGGCGCATCCGGACGGGCCGGCCGCAGCGGTGCGCGCGTTCAATGCCGCGCTGGATGAAGCGGCAGACGCTTTCTGAGACTTAGTTGTGCGACTTGTCCAGGCGCAGGACCGCCAGAACGCATTCGGCGAAGACGCGCAGGATCAGCAGCTGGACGGCGACGATGACCGGCGTCTTGAGGACGCCCCAAAGGGCCATGCCGAAATTCTCACCGAAATAGGTGAGATAGAAGACGAACGTCTCCACACCCCGCCAGAGGGTGAAAATGATGAACAGATAGAAGAGGAGCCGCGTGAGCAGTTCGCCCAGCGGCTTCTCGAAGCTCAAATAATTGGAGAGCATATTCACCGCTCTTATACTCCATTCTGGTTAGCGGAGCGGCTGCCGGAACAGGCCCCTTAAAGGTCCCTTTCCTTTTCCTTCATTGCGCGGATGGCCGCAAGATTGTCGCTGATGCGAAAGATGACGATCATCATTTCACACAGGATGCGCACATAGATAACGCTCAGCGGCAGAAAAATCAGGCCGACGATAAACATGCCGAACTGGCCCGTGAACAGGCTGTTCAGGACGAAGTATATATCGAAAAGGATGACGAGAACGAGCAGGATATAATACAGGAACTTGACGATTGTCCCTGTAATCATCTTGTCGAAGCTCAAAAAGCGACCAAGCAAACCATCCATGGCATTCCCCTTTGCTGTTCAGTTGCCTTTGCCCCCGTACATGATTTGCCGAGGCGTTGGAAGCCAAAGTCAGGCTGCCCCCAAAATGCGCCCTCTGCTTGACCATATGGGCTGCCACAGCTACCTCGCGCCCATCATCGACTTACAGGAAATTCGCGCATGGCCAAGATCAATGGCAATGAAATCAAGCCGGGCAATGTCATCGAGCATCAGGGCAGTGTCTGGCGCGCGGTCAAGACCAATTCGGTGAAGCCCGGCAAGGGCGGCGCCTTCAACCAGGTCGAGCTGCGCAATCTGATCAACGGATCGAAGCTCAATGAGCGCTTCCGCTCTTCGGAGACGGTCGAGAAGGTCCGCCTTGAGCAGAAGGACTATCAATACCTCTTCGATGCGGGCGAAGCGCATGCCTTCATGGATCAGGAAACCTTCGAGCAGATCGAGATCCAGAAGGATTTCATTGGCGAGCAGGAAGCCTTCCTTCAAAGCGAAATGGTCGTCGTTATTGAGTTCTATGAAGAAAAACCGATCGGTATTTCCCTTCCTGATCAGGTCATTCTCACCATCGAGGAAACCGAACCGGTGGTGAAGGGCCAGACGGCCGCAAACAGCTTCAAGCCGGCGACCTGCGAGAACGGTATCCGCGTCATGGTCCCACCCTTCGTCGGACAGGGTGAGCGGATCGTGGTGCAAACCGAAGACTCTACCTACCTGAAACGCGCCGACTAACAGGCTTTTTCAATGTCCAAACCCTCACCCGTCGGAACCGTCATGATTGCGGCCGCGCGCGCCGCAGGCCGCTCGCTTGCGCGCGATTTCGGGGAAGTGGAGAACCTGCAGGTTTCCAAGAAGGGCCCTGCGGACTTCGTTTCCAATGCCGACCACCGCGCCGAGCAGATCATCTATGACAGCCTGACCAAGGCCCGGCCCGGCTATGGCTTCCTGATGGAAGAGCGCGGCGTGGTCGAGGGGTCGGACAAGTCCAACCGGTTTATCGTCGATCCGCTGGATGGCACGCTGAACTTCCTGCACGGCCAGCCTCACTATGCGGTGTCCATCGGGCTGGAGCGGGAAGGCAAGCTGCTGGCCGGTGTCGTCTATGACGTCGCCAAGAATGAGATTTTCTGGGCAGAAACCGGCCGGGGTGCCTGGCTGGACCAGCGCAAGCTTCTGGTGGCCGGGCGCAAGAATACCGAAGAAGCCGTCCTTGCCATGGGCTCGCCCTGGGTCGGACGCGGCGCCAATGCGCACCGCCTGTTCGCAGGTGAGCTTGGAGCCCTGACACCGGTGACAGCCGGGCTTCGCCGCAATGGCTCGGCGGCGCTGGACCTTGCTTGGGTGGCAGCCGGCCGGTTCGATGGCTTCTGGGAACGGGGCCTGAAACCCTGGGACATCGCAGCCGGTATCGTTCTGGTGCGCGAAGCTGGCGGTTTTGTCGAAGAGATCGATGGCGGCGACGTGCTGGAGACCGGCAATATCCTGGCGGCGAATGAGCCGCTCATGCCGAAGCTGCGCGAGCGCCTGCGCAAGGCGAAAGCTTTCATGGACGGCTGAGGCGAGGCCTATTCGGCCGCTTCTGCAGCAAACTGCATTTCAGCGAGGCGGGCATAGAGCCCGCCTTTTTTGACGAGTGTATCGTGGCTGCCTTCTTCCACGATGCGCCCTTGATCCATGACGAGGATGCGGTTGGCGCGCCGGATCGTGGAGAGGCGGTGTGCGATGACGAGCGTGGTGCGCCCTTCCGCAGCGGTCGCAATCGCCTTCTGGACGAGGCCCTCGCTCTCACTGTCGAGGGCTGAGGTCGCCTCATCGAGGAGCAGGATAGGCGCCTTGCGCACGAGCGCGCGGGCAAGCGCGACGCGCTGACGCTGGCCGCCCGACAGGCTGCGGCCCTTCTGGCCAAGGTCCGCGTCGAGACCGCCGCGTTCTTCCAGAAAACGCCAGGCTTCGGCCATGCGCGCTGCCTCGATAAGCTCCTCATCCGGTGCTTTGCCCTCCTGCGCGCCGAAAGCGATATTCTCACGGGCCGTGCCCGTGAAGAGAGCCGATTCCTGAGGCGCATAGGCAAACTGGGCCCGCCAGAGGGCAGGGTCCGTCTCGGGGGCTTCGACACCATCGACAATTATGCGGCCTGTCTGCGGATCAAACAGGCGGAGGGCGAGGCGGAAGACGGTGGATTTGCCGGCGCCGGACGGGCCGACGAGCGCCACGAACTCTCCGGGCTGTACATCCAGGCTGAAATCATGAAGGGCGGGGGCATCGTCGGTGCGATAGGAGAAATCGACATGGTCGAAGACGAGGTGGCCTCTGGAGGGCGAGGCAACCGGCTTTGCCTGCGGTGGCGGCAGGATTTCCGGCGTCTCGCGCAGGATTTCGCTGGCCCGGTCACTGGCGCCGGCGGCGCGCATGACTTCGCCCCAGACCTCTGCCAGCATCCCGAAGCCGGAGCCTGCGTAGAAGGCATAAAGGATCATCTGGGTCAGCTCGCCCGGCGACATCTGGCCTGTCGCCACAGCACGGGCGCCGAGCCAGAGAATGCCGACCATGCCGCCCAGCAGCATGATGGAGACCGCGAGGATCATGAAGGCCCGCGCGGTAATCCGTCTGAGCGCGGCCTGGAAAACGGCTTCTGCGGCAGCGGCAAAACTGCGTTCGCGCCGGCTTTCCTGACCATAGGCCTGCACCAGCTCGATGGCATCGAGCGCCTCTGAGGCCTGCGCGCCCGCATCAGCAAGACGTGACTGCGCCCGGTTCGACGCACCGCGAATGATGCGGCCGATGATCATGACCGGCAGCATCGCCACCGGGATCATCAGGAGAAGCGTGCCGCCGAGCTTCCAGTTGGTAATCAGCATCATGGCGATGGCGCCGGTGGTCGATAGCAGGGTGCGGGTCGCCAGCGAGGCCGATGTGCCGAGGAATTGCTCGATCAGGGTCACATCGGCTGTGAGACGGGACACACTCTCGCCGGAGCGCATGCCGGCATGGAAGCGCGGACCGAGGCTGAGCAGTTTCGCATAGAGGTCGGTGCGCATATCTGCGGCCACACGTTCGCCGAAGCGGGAGACGAAATAGAAGCGAAGCGCGCTCAATACGCCCATGAGAATGGCGGCCATGAGGACGTAGAGAAAATAGCGGTCAATCGTGTCGAGAAGTGCGGCGCCGTCTGCGCCCCCTGCACCGGCATCGACCGCCCGGCCAAACAGCCACGGAATGCTGAGGGCGGCGAGGGTCGATACCACAAGGAAGAAGAGAGCTACGAAAACCAGTGTCAGATGCTTGCGCACATAGGGCCAGAGCAGGGCGAGCGGCTTGATACTGCGCGCCTTGGGCCGGTCTGCGCCGCCCTGGTTTGGAAGCGTTTCGCGCCGGTCGTCGCTGATCTGGGTTGAGCGGTCGCTCATCTCTTGCACCTTCCTTGGCATCCGGCCCCTTGCGGGCTGGGCCTCAATCTACTAAGACCCCGCTTTCCGAATTTCACAGAGGCCAATCCGCGCAGGGTGGCCGCTGACCGCGAGGACTAGAGACGATGAAAGCCGAAGGCCATCCCGATTATCACTTCATCACTGTCGTCATGACGGATGGGACTGAGTATCAGACCCGTTCGACCTACGGCAAAGAAGGCGACAAGCTGACGCTGGATATCGATTCCAGCTCGCACCCGGCATGGACCGGCGGCAGCCAGCAGCTTGACCGCGGCGGCCGCGTGTCGCGCTTCAAGGACAAGTTCAAGGGCTTCGGCGTCTAGGCCAGCTTTCGAACAAAGAGCTTCAGAAAATCCCCGTGCGATGCGCGGGGATTTTTTTTATGCCGTCTCATCGGCTGGTTTTTCGCCCTGCTTGGCCGTTTCCAGGTCTTCCGCGCGTGGCGGGGTGCGGTGCTCCAGCGCGAGATAATCGCGTGATCGCATTTCAAACAGCCGGCTCGCCGTGCGCTGGAACTCGAAACTTCCATCGCCGGCCGGGTAGAGGTCTTCCGGCTCTGCCTCTGCCGTCGCGACGAGTTTGACGCGCGCTTCATAGAGCGCATCGATCAGGGCGACGAAACGGGCCGCTTCATTGCGCTTTTCCTTCGACAGAAGCGGAATGTCATCCAGAAGGACGGTGTGGAAGGTGGACGCAATGACGAGATAGTCGCGCGCGCCGAGCGGGCGGGCGCAAAGTTCCGGGAAAGAAAACCGGGCGACGCCGCCTGCTTCCCGGCTGACCTGTAGCTGGCGGCCCTTTACATGAAGGACGCAGCTATTGGCCCGCGCGCCAAGCGTCAGGCGCTCGAATGCCTCGTCCAGTAGCGTCTCCCGCTCGTCCGGATCATCCGAGACGTGCCAGACTGGCGCCGCGGTCAAGCGCTCCAGCCGGTAATCGCGCTCTGCGACAAGCTCGAAGATGTCGCATTCGTCCTTGATGCGTTCGATAAAGGGCAGGAAGAGCTGGCGGTTAAGGCCGTCCTTGTAGAGATCGTCCGGGTGACGGTTGGAGGTTGCGACCACCGTCACGCGGTCCTCGAACAAATTCTCAAAGAGGCGCCCGAGGATCATGGCGTCTGCGATCTGGGTGACCTGAAACTCATCAAAGCAGAGAAGTTTGGCTTCAGACGCGATGAGTTTGGCGACGGGTGGGATCGGGTCGCTGCCGGCGCCCTTCACCCGGTGGTCGGCGCGCTTGCGCTCGGCCTCGCTCATCTCTCGCCAGGCATTCATCTCATCGTGGACCCGGCCCATGAATTCATGAAAGTGGACGCGCTTGGCCTTTACCGGTGAGAGATCATGGAAAAGGTCCATCAGCATGGACTTGCCCCGGCCGACACCGCCCCAGAGGTAGAGGCCCTTCACCTTCGTTTCCTTACGGAAGAGGCCTGCAGGCTTTGCTTCTGCCAGCCGCTCCAGCACGCTGTCGAGCTTGCGGGCCGCCTCGCGCTGGGCGCTGTCCTCATTGAGTTTACCGGCTTCGACCCGTTTGTCGTATTCGCGTTCGACACTCATTCTGGGCTCAGCCTCCACCGATCATCTGGGATACCTGTTGCGAGAAGACAGACAGCGATTGCGGCGCGACCACAATGGTTGCAACGAGGCCCGCAATCGCCCCGCCAATATGCGCCTCATGGCCGATCACACGGTTCTCGCGCTTGGCGAGGATCACGCTGATGGTGATGAACAGGACGCCGAAGACGATGGCGGGCATCGGAATGATGAAGAAGAGCAGCATCGCGAAGGGCTTGAACAGGCAGAACGCCAGGATGATGCCTGATGTCGCCCCTGACGCACCGAGCGCGCGATAGTCCGGCGCATTATAGTTCTCCAGAAGCGCCCAGAGATTGCCGCCAAGAAGGGCGGCGGCATAGACGAACACGAAAGCGGGCGTGCCGAGCTCGTATTCGATATAGCGCCCGAACTGGAAGAGAACGAACATGTTGATGAGCAGGTGGAAAACCCCACCATGCAGGAAGCCGGAGGTCACCAGACGGTGATATTCCCTGTTCCGGCGAACCGCCTCGACATGGAAAAGATTGGCAAGCAGGAATTTCGGGTTCAGCCAGCCATAGAGGCTGACGGCAACATTGAGCGCGATAAGCGTCAGCGTCGCGGGAAAGAGGGAGAAATTTTCCATGCCGGACGCCTATCGCAGGACGCGGCGGAAAAACACCGGAAAATGCGTCACTGGCAGGCGGCCCTGGCGATGTCAGATGTGGTGTTCGGCGAGGCTGATTGTCCGGGCGCGGCTTTCGGCGCTGGCGTGCAGCTCGGCCAGGTTGCACGGACGGCCAAGCAGATAGCCCTGGACCTTTGAGAAACCGGCCAGCCTGACAAGACGCAACTGGTCTTCGGTCTCTATGCCCTCTGCGACGATATCGACTTCCATGATGCTGCCGATGCCCGACATGAGGGCGAGCAGTTGCTGGGTCCGCCGGTTTTCACCGGCCTGGGCGAAGAAGGACCTGTCGACCTTGATCCGGTCCACGGGCAGGCTTTCGAGCCGGCTCAATGAGGAATAGCCCGTGCCGAAATCGTCCAGCGCCACGGTCACGCCGCTTTCGCGTATGGTCTTGAGACGGGCGCGCGAGACGTCGAGATCCTCGAGGATGCCTCTTTCGGTAATTTCGAGCTCGAGCAGATTTGCCGGAAAACCCGTCTCGTCCAGAATGGACAGGAGCGAATCGATAAAATCCTCGCCCATGATTTCCATCGGCGACACATTCACATTCAGCCGTAGCGTCTCGTTGCGTGCCGTCATCCAATCCAGCGCCTCGGTGCAGGCAAGGCGGAGTGTGTGCTGGCCGAGCGCGACAATCGCCCGGCTGCTTTCGGCAATAGTGATGAACTCATCGGGAGAGATCGGGCCATATTCGGGATGGGTCCAGCGGGCGAGGGCTTCGACGCCGCTGAGCTCGCCAGTGCGCACCTCAAAGATCGGCTGGTAGACCATCTCGATTGCGCCGGATTGGATGGCCGCGGAGAGGTCGCGCCGGATGGCAAGGCGCCGGTCCAGACGCTGCTGGATGTCTTCCTCACAGACAATCGACTGCCCGCCCCCAAGGGACTTGGCCTCATAGACGGCGGCGTCCGCGCGCTCCAGAGCTGCCGAAAGCGTCGTGGAGGCCTTGGTGGAGGCCGCGCCGATGGAGGCGGCCATGTCGATCAGCCGGTCATGGATTTTGATCGGACGGGAGATGGCCGTGGCAAACTGGTCGGCCAGCCATCCCAGACGGATCGGGTCGCGGCCGATTTTCAGAAGGGCGCAGAACTCATCGCCGCCAAGCCGGAAAACCTCAAGGCCGGGAATGGCGTCCTCGAACGCCCGGAAACGCGCGCCGAGCTCTTTCAGGGCGGTATCGCCCGCCTCATGGCCCTGACGGTCATTGAGATGTTTGAAATTATCAAGATCGATGCAGATGACCAGCGTTTCAGCGCATTCCGCGTGAGTGTTGCCGGCCTCCAGGGAGGCGGTGAAAGCATGGCGGTTCTTCAGGCCTGTCAGCCGGTCGCTCATGGCGAGGACTTTGAGCTTTTCCTCGGCTTCGGCCTTCTCGGTAATGTCATGGGCGATGACGCGGTAGCCGGCGAAGCTGCCATCGGCATCGACAATCGGCTGGCCGGTACATTCGACGCGCCGCGTCACATCTCCGATCCGCAGATTGGCGTTGATCGCGTCGAAGGTGGATCGGGTTTTGACGGCTGCGCGGAACGTATCGGCCTGGTTTTCCCAGTCGAAGAGGAGTGACTTCCAGTGCTGGCCGACCGCATCACCCGTGCCGAAGAAATCGGTCACGATGCCATTCGTATCAATCTCGAAGTGCCAGTCCGAAGACATGGTCGCATAGTGGGCGAAGCGCTCTTTCAGTATGCTTTCCTTGTGCGCAACCCGGTTCATGGATTTGTAGGCCGCCCCCGTGACCTTTTTCGGCAGGATAGCGGCGAGGGCGCTCCCCAGCACGATGACGCTGAGGGCGATAGAGGTGAGGAATGTCTCGTCGCGACCCGCAAAGAGGACGGTCACGTCAGGCGTCTCCAGCAGGTAGACATTGGTGAAAACGACCAGTCCGAGGGTGTAGATAACCGACAGCCAGATCGGGGCGAAAAGACCGAACATGAACGGGCTGAGACCCAAGAGAAGCAATCCGATCCATGCGCCCGCCCCATGCATTACGATCTCTGTGACGAGATTGGCCGGGATGCTCAGGCAGACGAGAAGGACCTGCAGCTTTGGGGCCTGTTTCCTGAAGGCAAGAAAAATGGCGAGGCCAAGGCCGGTAAACGTCACCGCATCGACAATCGCGAGAACCCCGAAGGGATAGATGCCAGCGGCAATCATGGAGATGACGATAAAGCTGGTGGTGACAAGAATGGCCGTGGCGCTGAAGATGACCAGAAGCTGCTGGACACGTGCCTGATCCAGTGCGCTGAAAGACCAGGGGGCGTCGGCGCCCAACGGTTTGTCTGAGCTTGTTTTACTCGTCAAATCGTTCATCGAACCTCCACCCTCAGGGTCCGCTCATAGACGTAAATACTTTGGGGCAAGCCAATGGTCGACGGGAATCCGCAAGGGTTGCGGTAATATCCTGTTAAGACAGAGGGCAAGACCGGGCGCGCGCTTCTGGATATCCGAAAGCAGGCCGCTTTATCAGGCAGCGAATGTGCGCCCGCCGGACGTGGCTTGCGGCATCTGCTCAAAGAAGAAATCCAGCATCGCTTCGGGGCGCTGGATGAAGCGGTTATAGGGCAGGCTTGCCTTGAAGACAGGGTCGGCGGCGATGTTGCAGCCGCATTTGAGCGCCGTGGCCACAATCGCGTCGCGATCGGGATTGGCGCTGGCGACGGCAATCCGGTGCGGGCCCATATTGGCCAGGCGGGCGATTGTCATGTCGCCATCATAACTGTCGGGCAGCGTCAGTTCGGTAATAACGAGGTCGAAACGCTCAAGGCGCAGGCGGCGCTCGGCTTCCATGAGTGTGTGGGCCAGAACAAGATCGAT
This sequence comes from Henriciella sp., assembly GCA_002733705.1. Classification (GTDB taxonomy): domain Bacteria; phylum Pseudomonadota; class Alphaproteobacteria; order Caulobacterales; family Hyphomonadaceae; genus Henriciella. Next base: position 38,786 of record NVWP01000002.1, read on the forward strand.
CTGGACACGGGCACGGGCTGCCTTGTCAGCGGCCACTGCCAGCATGTCCCGCACCGGCTCATGATCCTCGATCCACAATACCTTCATAAAGCTCTACCCTGTGTACCGAACGCGTGGAGTGCAAAACGCAGCGTTCTCCCTCAATGGCGGCACTGTGACACCCATGCCTTTCAGCTTGGTAAAGCGAAACTTGCCGAAGTGTTTACAGACCCTCCAATCTGGTTACCGCATCACAGCATCGCATACGGACAAGTTTGTATGGTAGGTTCAACAGCGACCGCCGATATGGAATGATCATGCGCGTCCACGGGAGTTGAAATGCCGGATGTCACTGTAAACGAAGCAGAAAACACATCAGCTTTTCTGCGTGATATCGAAGAGAGCGATCAGCATATCGTGGATACGCTGATCGCCGAGCGCTGCCCGAGTTTTGTCGAACACTGGTCATGGCCGGTGACGCGCCGGGTGCTTTACAGGCTGCTTGGCTATCCGCGCGCGCGCCAGATGGCTGACAAGTTAATGACTTTGAACGGGCGCGACTCGTTCAATTATCTTGCCCGGGAGCTCGATGTGCGGCTCTCGATCCGCCATATCGACCGGCTGCCGGAAAAGGGGCGCTGCGTTGTGGCGGCTAACCATCCGACGGGTCTTGCCGACGGCGTGGCGGTCTGGGACGCGCTGATACAACGGCGCAAGGATGTGGTCTTTTTCGCCAATGCGGATGCGATCCGGGTCAATCCGCAATTCCAGGACGTGATCATCCCTATCGAATGGGTCGCGACCAAGCGCAGCCCGGCCAAGACGCGCGAAACCCTTAAGCGGGCTGCCGAAGCCTTCGAGGCGGAAAAATGCGTCGTGATCTTTCCCTCTGGCAAGCTCGCGAAGAAAATAGATGGTGTCCTGACAGAGCAGGACTGGTTCTCCACCGTGGTGAGCCTTGCGCGTAAACAGGGTGCCCCCATCGTGCCGCTGCATGTGGAAGCGGAAAACTCGAAACTCTTCTATCGCCTCAGCCGCATCAATGGCGAGCTGCGCGATATCACCCTCTTCCATGAGCTGCTGAACAAGCGCGGCGCCGCATTTGCCCTGACCTTCGGCCAGCCGATCCCGACTTATTCGCTGATGGGCGATGCAGCCGAGGTGACCGACGCGCTGAAGCGCCATGTGGCCTACACGCTGGGCGAGGACCCCGACGCCGAGTTTGGAAGATGAGCCAGCGGCCTTAGTTCAGGTGTAAGTGCGCAACTTATGGGTTGGCATTCGTTTGAAACGAAAGGGCTGAACATGGAAGAATTCTGGAACAACACGGTCACGCAGGTACAGGACTATGGGCCAAAAGTACTCTTTGCCCTGCTTATCCTCATCGGGGCCTATATCATCGGCCTCCTGCTCAAATGGGCAATCTCCACGGCAGTGAACAAGACCGGCTTCGGCAAGGCCGGGGTCGATCCCGACGGCAAGGCGACCAAGTCGCTCGGCGATAGTCTGGGCATTGCCGCCTTCTGGATCGTGATGCTGATCGGTGTCATCCAGGCGCTGACACGGCTTGAGCTGACGCAGATCGTCCAGCCTCTGAACGGCATGCTGAGCGACGTGCTCAACTATCTGCCCAATATTTTCGGGGCGATCCTGATCTTCATCGTCTTCATGATCGTCGCCAATGTCGTGCAGAAGACGGCCAAGGCAGTGTTCGTCTTTGCCGACCCGGTGCCACAGCGTCTTGGACTGACCAATGGGCCTGTGAACATCTCCGGCGTCACTGCGACGGTGCTGGCCGCAATTGTTGGCATTCTTGGCGCCATCGCTGCATTTGATGTCCTCGCCATTGAGGCGATTTCCCAGCCGGCGACGGAAATGCTGAACGAGATTATCGGGGCCATCCCGAACATCCTCATCGCGGCAATCCTGCTGACGGTCTTCGTCGTGATCGGCCGCTTTGTGCACAATCTCATCCTGCGCACGCTGCCCAATTTCGGCGTCGATAGCGCTGTGGCCGAGCTTGGTATCCTGAAGGGTGCCGACAAAGGGCTGACGGCGTCCAATGTCATCGCGAAGGGCGCGTTGTTCTTTATCGTGCTGCTGGGCCTGGTTCAGGCGATGCGCGCGCTGGAATTCGATGTCCTGACCGAGGCGACCTATACGGTGCTTGATCTGGCCGCCTCAATCGTCTTTGGCGCAATCATCATCTTTGCCGGTGTGGTCATCGCCCGCGTTGTCAGTGGGGCCATGGCTGCCTCTGGCGATGGGGTCAGCGACACAGTGGCCAAGGTCACCAAGTGGGCCATCATCGTGCTGGCGACCATTCTGGGCATCTCCCGTATGGAGCTTGATCCGACCGGGGGAGAGTTCGTGCTGAATGTCGCTGAAATGCTGGTGATGGGCGCCGCAGCCGGTCTCGCGATTGCGGTCGGCATCGGCTTTGGCTGGGGCGGCCGTGACTGGTTCGCCAAACAGCTTGAAAAGTGGAGCCGCAAGAGCGACGGCACGCCGTAAAGCCAGGCTTCAGATCAGATAGAAGAGGCCGCTCCATCCGGGGCGGCCTTTTTTGCTAAAGACGTGCGCTGACAAGTCCGGCGATTTTGGCGTGAAGCGCATTTGCCTCTGGCGAGACCGGGTCTGGCAGGTTGAGATAGCTCGCAATGATCAGCGGTTTGGCGTCGCTGGCGTGCGGGGGAATGGAAAAGGCGACGTCATTATTGGCGCCGTTACTGCTCGTTCCGGTCTTGTCGCCGCTGGTCCATCCGGCGGGCAGACCTGCGCGAAGCCGGTCGAGCCCTGTATCGGCCGCGATCATCCAGGTGCGGAGCATGTCGCGTGAAGGGGCCGAGAGCTGCGAGCCAAACAGGAAGCGGTCCAGATTGCGGGCCATGGCGCGCGGTGTTGTCGTGTCGCGCGGATCGCCGGGTTCATTCTCATTCAGGGCAGGCTCCATCCGGTCGAGCCGCGTGACCATGTCACCGCTGGCGCGCAGGCGCTGCGTAAATCCGTCCGGGCCGCCCAGTCCGGCAAGCAGCAGATTGGCGGCCGTATTGTCGCTGGTGCCAATCGTGGCCGCGCAGAGCTGTGACACCGGCAGACCCTGAGCGCCGACATGCTGGCTCGTCACGGGCGAATGGAAGACGAGGTCCTCGCCGGCGATCGGCACGCGCCGCTCAAGCGTCTCCCGTCCCGAATCGACTTCCTGAAGCACAAGACCGGCCATAAGCCATTTGAAGGTCGAGCACATGGCGAACCGCTCATCGGCGCGGTGCGAGACAAGGTCTTCGCCACCGGACGTTACGGCCGCGACCCCGAACCGCCCCTCATGGCCGAGTTCGAGGGCTTCAATCGGGCCGGGCGCGGGCTTCGCGGACGCACAGCCCCCAAACAGAGCGGTTGTGGCCCCAAGGCCGATCAGGACGGATCTTCGTGAAAACATGTGGCCGCTTATCGTGAGCTTTGCCCGGAGGTCTTCTGCCCGATTGGTGAAGACAAAATGAAAAACCGGCCGCAGCGGGCCGGTTTCTTCAAGTGTAGATGTCCCGCGAAGCTAGACGCGCTGCTGGCCTGCCGGGGTCAGCGAGCCGTGGCAATGCTTGTACTTCTTGCCGGAGCCACAGGGGCAGGGCGCGTTGCGCGGCGTCTGTGACCAGTCATCCTCTGCCTGGTGCAGCGGCGGGCCATCATGCGGATCATTCGGCCCCTCGACCACGTCAGGCGTCATTTCATTGTCGCCCGTGTCGGGGTTGAGGTGTGTTTCGCGCAGACTTTCGCTGGCCAGAATTGACTCGCGGGCCCTCACCAGAGCTTCTTCGTCACGTGCACGTTCCGCGGCGCGCTGTTGTTCGCTGGACGGCGGCGCGATGCGGATATTCATCAGGATGCGGGTCACTTCGTGGCGCAGCGTCGAGAGGAGTTCATTGAAGAGCTTGAACGCCTCTTCCTTGAACTCGTTCAGCGGGTCGCGCTGGCCATAGGAGCGAAGGTGGATGACCGAGCGAAGCTGGTCGATCTGCTGGAGGTGGTTGCGCCACTTGCTGTCGAGAACCTGAAGCAGGACCTGTTTCTCGACCGAGCGGATCTGTTCGGCGCCGGCGAGTTTCACCTTCTCCTCAAAGGCGTCGTCAGATGCCTTGCGGATACGTTCTGCGATCTCGTCATTGGCAACGCCTTCCTCGGCGGCCCAGTCAGCAAGCGGCAGGTCCAGGCCAAGCTCGGTCTTCAGTGTCTCGCTGAGGCCGGCCACGTCCCATTGCTCGGCGAAGGCCTTTTCCGGCATCGCTTCGCCGACCCATTCATCGATCATGTCATGGCGCATATCGGTGACTTCCTCGGTCACCTGTTCGGCATGCATGAATTCGCGGCGCTGTTCGAAGATCGCCTTGCGCTGGTCATTGATGACGTCGTCATATTTGAGGACGTTCTTGCGGATCTCGAAGTTGCGTTCCTCGATCTTCTTCTGCGAGGTCTCGATGGCCTTGTTCATCCAGGGATGGGTGATCCCCTCATCTTCCTTGATGCCGAGGCTCTTCATGATCGAGTTGAGACGGTCAGCCGCGAAGACGCGCATCAGATCGTCCTCAACGGAGATGAAGAATTTCGATTTGCCCGGGTCGCCCTGACGGCCGGTCCGCCCGCGAAGCTGGTTGTCGATGCGGCGGCTTTCATGGCGCTCCGTGCCCAGAACGAAGAGCCCGCCCGCAGCCAGCGCTTCCTTCTTGCCGGCCTCGATCTCGGCCTTGATTTCGGCCTCCATCTTCTCTTCTTCCTCGCGCGTCGGCTCGCGACCGTTCTTTTCCTTGAAGGCGTCGACAGCCTTCCAGAGCCGCATCTCAAGATTGCCGCCCAGCTGGATGTCGGTGCCCCGGCCAGCCATATTGGTCGCCACCGTCACCGCGCCTGGCAGACCGGCATCGGCGATGATTTCGGCTTCCTTCTCGTGGTGGCGCGCATTGAGGACGTTGTGCGGCACCTTGGCCTGCGTCAGCAGGGTGGAAATGATCTCGGATTTCTCAATCGAGGCGGTGCCCAGGAGGACCGGCTGGCCCTTGGCGCGCGCATCCTTCACCTCATTGATGATTTCCTGATATTTGGCCGACGCGACCCGGTAGACGACATCGTCGTCATCGACGCGCTGGATCGGCTTGTTGGTCGGCAGCTGGTAGACGTCCAGCTTATAGATATCGGCAAATTCGGCCGCTTCGGTGATCGCCGTACCGGTCATGCCGGCCAGCTTGTCATAGAGGCGGAAATAGTTCTGGAAGGTGATCGAGGCGAGCGTCTGGTTCTCGGGCTTGATGTCGACGCCTTCCTTGGCCTCGATGGCCTGGTGCAGGCCTTCCGACAGGCGGCGGCCTTCCATCATGCGGCCGGTGAACTCGTCGACCAGCATCACCTGGCCGTCCTTCATCAGATACTGCTTGTCGCGATGGAACAGCTTGTGGGCACGCAGCGCCTGGTTCGAGTGGTGCACGATGGAGACGTTCTGCGGGTCCCAGAGATTGCCCTCCAGCATGCCCGCTTCTTCGAGCATGCGTTCCATCTTCTCCATGCCCTCTTCGGTGAAGATGACAGAGCGCTGTTTCTCGTCGAGTTCGATATCGGTCTCGTCATCAAGCTGCGGGATGAGCTTGTCGATGGTGATGTAGAGCTCTGAACGGTCGTCCGTCGGGCCGGAAATGATCAGCGGCGTGCGCGCCTCGTCGATCAGGATGGAGTCGACCTCATCGACGATGGCGAAGGCGTGACCGCGCTGCGCCATCTGGTCGAGCGAGTATTTCATATTGTCGCGCAGATAGTCGAAGCCGAACTCATTGTTCGTGCCGTAGGTAATGTCGCAGGCATAGGCGGCCTTGCGTTCCTGGTCATTGAGGCCGTGCACAATCGTGCCGGTCGTCATGCCGAGGAAGCCATAGAGCTTGCCCATCCATTCCGCGTCGCGGCTGGCGAGATAGTCGTTCACGGTGATGACGTGCACGCCCTTGCCGGCCAGCGCGTTGAGATAGACCGCGAGCGTCGCGACCAGCGTCTTGCCCTCACCGGTGCGCATTTCGGCAATGGCGCCCTTGTGCAGGACCATGCCGCCGATAAGCTGCACATCGAAGTGGCGCATGCCGAGCGCGCGGACAGAGGCCTCGCGGACGACGGCAAAGGCTTCTTCGAGAACATCGTCCAGTGTCGCGCCATCGTCGAGGCGGGCGCGGAACTCATTTGTCTTCTGCTGCAGCTGCTCGTCCGACAGGGCCTGCATGTCGGTTTCCATCGCATTGATCCGCTCGACGCGCTTTCGCATCGGCTTGATCCGTCTGTCATTGGAGGAACCGAACATTTTACGGGCTAGGGAAAGCATGGAAACAAGCACCAATCTGCGCTGTTGACTTGAAGGACGCCTCCTGCCCAGAAATCATTATACAGGAGGTGCACGCAAGGCATGCGTGCAACGGGTGACTAAACCTCTCGACCAGTCCCCGCGGGAGACTTAAGAACGCCGCGAAATAGTGTCAATGCGGGCGGCTGTAGCGCGAACACAAGGACTTAACGCATGCAACGGCACCGGTTCCCACGCCTTACACCCCTTCTCGTCGCCCTCGCTGTGCTGGCCGCCTGTGGCGGGCCTGACGATGAACAGGAGGTGCGCCGCCATGTCGGCTTTGACGCATCGGCAGCCGCGCTGGTGAATGGCGACCCGATCTACCTCTCCGATGTGGAGCTGGAAGCGGTGGCTCAGGGGCGGATTGAGCCCGGTGAGTCCTTTGGTCCCGAGCATACAGAATACCAGCTCGTCCTCGACCAGCTGATCGACCAGCGCCTGCTTGCGCAGGAAGCGGTGCGCCGGGGTCTCGACCGGACACCGGCCGCCCAGCGCCGGCTGGAAACGGCGCGCGAACGTCTGCTCGGCAACTTCCTCATGGAGGATCTTGTCGCCACGCAGGTCAATGAGGCGGCAATTGACCGCATGTATGAAGAACAGGTCCGCCTGCAGCAGCTCGATGATGAGGTGCGCATCCGTCACATCCTGCTGGAAACGCAGGAAGAGGCGCGCGAGGTGCTTGAAAAGGCCCGCGCCGGTGAGGATTTCACCGCGCTCGCCTTCGAGTATAGTGAGGATACCCGCACACGGCTCGATGGGGGCTCGTTCGGCTGGGTGTCCCCCAATGAGATGATCGAGCCCTTCCCCGCAGTGATCGCGGACACGCCGGCCGGGGAGATTTCAGAACCCTTCCAGTCCGAACAGGGCTGGCACATCCTGAAAGTGGAGCAGCGCCGTACCCGCCCGCCAAAGACGCGCGAGGAGATGCGGCCCGAAATCGTCACCTATCTCACCTTCACGCAGATCAGCCAGATCCTGCAGGATCTGCGCGCCAGTGCGGACATCCAGCAGCGTGAAGGCGGCCTTGTGGCCCGCGGCCTGGCGGAAGAGGCCGGAGAAGCAGCGGCTGCTGAACGCCCGGACGACGCAGTAGAAGGCGATGGCGAAGGCGAAACGATGCCGCCCGAAGAAGAGATGGAAGACCAGATGGAGACCCCTGAGTGAAACTGACCCCCTCGCCATTCGCGCCGGCCCGCTTTCCAGACCTGCCAGAGGTGAAGGGTGTGCGCGCCGCGACGGCCTCGCGCGGTTTCTATGCCCGCCGGGGCGTGGAGCGCGACGACGTCTTCCTGTTCGTCCTGCCGGAAGGCACGACGACCGCCGGGGTCTTCACCCGCTCCCACACCGCCTCAGCCGATGTCGACTGGTGCCGCGAGGCGCTGAAGCTGGGGGGCGGTAAAGGCCGGGCGGTCATCGCAAATTCCGGCAACTCCAACGCTTTCACCGGTAAGGCTGGGGTCCTCAAGAACGAAGCGACCCTCGCGGCGATGACAAAGACCCTGGGCGTGCCGAAAGAGGCCTGTTTTCTCGCGGCCACCGGCGTGATCGGTGAGCCGTTGGCTGACCCCAACTTTGTCGGTGAAATGCTGCCGGAGCTTGAGAGCAAGCTTGGACCGGTAGACTGGGAAGCGTGTGCGCGCGCCTTCATGACGACAGACACGTTTCCCAAGGGCGCGGGCAAGACGTGCGAGATTGACGGCGTAGAGGTCTCGATCTCCGGCATCCTCAAGGGCTCCGGCATGATCATGCCCAATATGGCGACCATGCTCTGCTTTCTGTTCACGGATGCGGCCATCAGCGCGCCGGTTCTCGACCAGCTCCTGCGCGAGACCGTGGACCGGACGCTGAATTCGGTCACGGTTGATGGCGACACCTCGACCTCTGACAGCTGCATGCTGTTTGCGACCGGTTCATCAGGTGCGCCCCTGATCGACAGCGCGGACGATCCGCGTCTGGAAGGGTTCCGCGCCGCGCTTGGCGACGTCCTGCGCGATCTTTCGGCCCAGCTGGTCAAGGATGGTGAAGGCGCGAGCAAGTTTGTCGAGATCAGGGTGGAAGGCGCGGTTTCGGAGGCCTCGGCAAAAACCATCGGCATGCACATCGCCAATTCGCCGCTCATCAAGACCGCCATGGCGGCAGGGGATGCGAACTGGGGACGTATCGTCATGGCGGTCGGCAAGTCGCTGGAGCCGATCTCCAAGGACGAGATGCGGATCTGGTTCGGGGATCACCTTGTCGCCGAGGGCGGCATGCGGGCGGCGGGCTATGACGAAGGGATCGCCAGCGCGCATTTTGCGGGCGACGAGCTGTCCATTCGCGTCGATGTGGCGGCCGGAAATGCAGCGTGGACGGTGTGGACCTGCGATCTCACGCATGGCTATGTCGATATCAATGGCGCCTACCGGACATGAGCGGGCCGGTCCTGCTGGTTGTGGCGGCCGCTATTTTCAATGAGGCGGGCGACATCCTTCTGGCCCAGCGCCCGGAAGGCAAATCCATGGCCGGGCTCTGGGAGTTTCCGGGCGGCAAGGTGGAGGCCGGTGAAGCGCCGGAGGCCGCGCTTGTGCGCGAGCTGGCCGAAGAACTCCGAATGGAAATTGACCCGGAGTCTTTGAACCCCATCACTTTCGCAAGTTTTGGTTATCGCGATTTTCACCTTTTGATGCCACTTTACGAGGTTAGAAGCTGGCGGGGCACACCTGCCGGGATGGAAGGACAGAAACTGGCCTGGGTCAGCCCGGCAGCGCTGCGCGACTATGATGCACCGCCTGCCGATATTCCTCTTTTTGAGGAGCTTGCCCGCCGGTATTGAGAGGTTGGCATGGCCAAGAATTTTCCTGCCCGGCTTGCTGAAGACCAGCGCGGCGCAAGCGCCGTGGAGTATGCGATATTGCTGGGCTTCATGGCCGTGCTACTGGTCGCCGGAATCAGCGCGGTCGGTGCTGAGACGAGCAACAAGTTCAACAGTGTCGAGAACGGCTTTCCTGACTGATTGACCTTTCCGTGCCTGCCATCGCGGCAGGGTTGACGCTGCCCGCCGTGGTGGGCTTCTACTGGTGCCATCGGGACGCCAGAAGGAAGCACTGCCATGAGCGAGATCAGACCCTTTACCGTCAATATCAGCGATGACGTGCTGGCCCGGATCATGTCGCGGGTGGAGGCCTTCCGCTGGTTTCCCGCGCCAGAGGCCGGAGATGAATGGGCCGTCGGCATGTCGACGCCCTTCCTGAAGGATATTCAGGCCTACTGGCTGAAGACCTATGACTGGCGGGCAGCCGAGAAGACACTTAATGCCTGGCCACAATACAAGACCCAGATTGACGGTCTGGACATCCATTTCCTCCATGTAGTGGGCGAGGCAGGCGGCAAACGGCCGCTCCTCCTGACCCATGGCTGGCCGGGCTCGGTCTATGAGTTCTACGAAGCGATTGGCCCGCTTGCCTATCCCAGCAAGCACGGCGGACGGGCTGAAGATGCCTTCGACCTCGTGATCCCGTCACTTCCCGGTTACGGCTTCTCGGGCAAGCCCGCCTCCCCGCTTGGCCAGCAGGCCACCGCGCGGATATGGGACACGCTGATGCGCGAGCAGCTTGGCTATGACACCTATCTGGCACAGGGCGGCGACTGGGGCGGGCTGGTCACATCGATCCTTGGCCTGAAGCATGGCACCGACAAGGGCGGCGGCTGCCGCGCCATCCACCTCAACATGATCGGTCACAGACCGGCTGACAGCACACCTCGCACCGAAGAAGAGAAGGCGTGGATCGCCCGCTCTCAGGCCAGGATGCAGGCTGAAGGCGCCTACTTCATGGAGCAGTCAACCAAGCCGCAGACGCTGGCCATGGCGCTGATGGATTCGCCGATGGGGACGGCCGCGTGGATCCTGGAGAAATTCCACGGCTGGAGCGATCTCAGCGAGGGCGGCCTGACCGACGTCTATACGCGCGACCAGCTTCTGACCAATGTGATGATCTATCTCGTCAATGACGCGATCGCGACATCCGTCTGGTATTATGCGGCCCTGTTCCTTGAAGGTGGGCTCCAGCTACAACCGGGCGAGAAGGTTGGCGTGCCGACCGGGATCGCCAATTATCCGGGCGACGACATCTACAAGACGCCGCCGCGCAGCTGGTGTGATCGGATCTACAATGTCACCTACTGGTCGGACATGGAAAAGGGCGGGCACTTCGCCGCCATGGAAGCCCCGGACCTGTTTGCCGAAGATGTGAGAGCCTGGGCGCGCAGCCTTGGCTAGGTCTCTGGCTACATCGCCATTGAGAAGAGGGTAACCAGAAGCTGGATAATCAGCGCGAGTCCGGCCAGGCCGATAATCGTCGCGATCCACGCACCGCCAAAGCCCATGCCGACACCGATGGCAAGGCCCGCACCAGCGCAAAGAATGAGCGCAACGAGCCAGTTCATGCCGACAGACAGCGTGAAGACCATGTAGCCGACAGAAATCAGCAGGATCACGGCGCCCCACATGCCGGCCTTCATGAAGGCGGAATACATTTTCGATTGCGATTCGATTTCCATTTCGCCGCGTGTGTATTCGCTGGACGCCATGAGACCTACTCCATTCAAGGACCGTGTCTTCCGGTTTTTATCGACAGACGGGCCCCGGTCAAGCGTCCACTCGGTCGCAGCTGCATCGGGGGCCGGTCTCATTTTGGCAATACGCTTCCTGTGCTGCACGGGCAAACCGATGCTGCGTCTCGAAACAGCCGCAATTTCTGCTTTGGATTGCAATATATACGTATGACCAAATCGGCCTGAGGGTGGCGCCAATTGTCAAATTCAGCAAGTTCATCCAGAGGCGAGTTCGTTCTTTGGGCTGCGCCGGCCCTCGCTTTGCTGACGCTGGCTGTGTCGCTTGCCGTATCCTTCGTCGTCAACGGTACGGCCTTCAGCACCGTGCCGGTCAAGGATCTGGCGAAATGGGGCGGCCTTCGGCTCAGCACCTTTGACATCAACGATAGCTGGCGTGTCCTGACCGCGCAGCTTGTTCATGTGCGCTGGCCTCATATGCTTTTCAACGTGGTGTGCCTGGCGGCGGTGAGCAGTCTTGTCGAGCGGCGCATCGGCGCGGCGGGAACGTTGCTCATCTGGGTCCTTATCGGAGGCGCAGCGACTGCAGTCAGCCCTGTATTCGTAAAGCCACCCTATGATGTCGGGACAGGCGCATCCCAAGCTGTTCTCGCCTTTGCCGGCTACGCAATTGTCATGAGGGTTCGCGGTGGGCTGAAAGGCGGTCGCAACGATATCGTTATCGCGCTCAGCGTTCTTCCTGCTCTTGCGCTTGATATGGTGTTTGCTGGTTATCCCAAGATCGGCCACATCACAGCGCTCTTCGGCGGCATTGCGGCCGGATTTCTGTTTTTCCCTGGCCGGCGTGCTCAAGCTCTCAAGCGCGGGAAAGACTGTCCTGAGGCCTAGTTCAGCTTTGTCTTGTCTGAACTCTTCGGCGGAACGAAAGCGGGCGGCAGCGGGGCAGCTGGCACGCCTTCCTCTTTCAGGCTTTCGCGCTCGTCGGCCGTCGTTTCGCCCCAGATCGGCCGGTGGTCGCGTTCGCCATAATACATGGATCGCGCTTCCTCAGCGAAACCGTCGCCGACATAGTCATAGTTTTCCGCGATGTGCTGGCGCGCTTGCGCGGCGAGTTTGCCAAACACCTTCTCGGGGTCGCTGGCTCCCGAACGCTCGGACGGGCGCACCGAGGGGGCCATGACCTGTTTGCGGATGTCATGGCCGCCGCAATGGGGGCATTCGACCTGGCCCGCCTCCACCTGCGTCTCGAAGACAGAAGAAGAGCCGAACCAGGCTTCAAAGCCGGTTTCGCAATCCCTGCATTCAAGCGCGTAGCGGATCATGGTCGCTGCCTTCAGGCCGCCGCGAGCTTGGCGTCGAGCTTGCCGGACCGTTCCAGCGCCATCAGTTCGTCGCAGCCGCCAACATGTTCTTCGCCAATGAAGATCTGCGGGAAGGTCCGCCCGCCATTGGCGCGCTGGATCATTTCCTGCTTCTTGTCGGGGTCCATACCGGCGTCGATTTCTTCAAAGTCGGCGCCTTTTTCATTCAGAAGGGCCACAGCGCGCGTGCAGAAGGGGCAGAAGGCGCGCGTATAGATCGTCACAGCAGACATTGGGGCGTCCTCTCTATAATCAGGGTACACCGCTTATATGGTCACATCCGAAGGCCTGACAACGCGTGCGAGCACCACGACCCCGATATGGGCGGCGCCTGCTCGCCTGAGGGCAAGGCTGCAGGCCGAAAGCGTTGCCCCCGTGGTGAACACGTCGTCGACCAGAAGAATGCGGGCGCCTTCGATGCGGGCGCGGGCGCCATCACGCACGGCGAAGGCGGCGCGGACATTGCGCCAGCGCTCGCGCGCCGAAAGACCACCCTGCGAGGGGGTCGGTTTGCGCCGCACCAGCGTGTCGATGCTGGCAGGAATGCCCGACTTGCGTGCCAGCCCCTGGGCCAGCCAGCCCGACTGGTTGAAGCCGCGTTTGACGAGACGGCGATAGTGAAGTGGCACCGGCACAATGAGGTCAGCCTCCTCCAGAAGGTCGCCCGCGGCCTGCGTCATCCAGCTGGCGAAGGTGGTGAGACCATCGCGTCGGCCGGCATGTTTGAGGTCGAGGACGAGCTTGCGCGAGGTATCATCATAGGCGAGCGCGGCGCGGGCGGCATCCCAGCGCGGCGGTTTGGCGGCGCACTTGCCGCAGAGGCTTTCTTCGCCAAGGTCGGTGTCCAGCGGCAGGGCGCATTGCCGGCAGCCGCTGTCGCCAAGGAAGCTGAGCCGGGCAAAGTCCTCGGGCGCGATCAGGCCGATGCCGCCATGGTGACGGCCTGAAACGAGGGATCGCGAGGGCCATATAAAATGCGCCGCCGAGCGCAGCCCGCCCTTTGCCCTTCGCTGCACAAGGTGCATATCGAGGCCCATGTCACCTGCTCCCCCCAAGCTCTTCGACCGCCAGCTGCATCGCCTCAATCGCGACCGGGCGGCCAGCGCCTATTCCGACTATGCGTTTCTGAAGCAAAGAGAGTCCAGCCATCTCATCGAACGTCTTGAAGATGTGACGCGCCGCTTTGAGCGGGCGCTGGATCTGGGGGCGCATGACGGGACGATGGCGAAGCTGCTGATGGCCCATCCGCAGGTGGAGACGGTCGAGGCGGGCGAGCTGTCGCCACGCTTGCGTGAGGTCTCCGGCATTGAGATGCGCGAGATCGATGAAGAGTCCGCCGATGTCGACCCGGCGAGTTATGACCTTGTAACCTCGGTGCTTTCTCTTCACTGGGTGAACGACCTGCCCGGCACGCTGATCCAGATCCGCCGCGCGCTGAAGCCGGATGGGCTGTTCCTCGGCTGCCTCTTCGGGGCGGGGACGCTGACAGAGCTGCGGACCGCTTTCCTGGAGGCGGAATCGGAGTTGACGGGCGGGGCGGCGGCGCGTGTGTCGCCTCTGCCGGGGCTTCAGGACATGGCGGGGCTGATGCAGCGGGCGGGATTTACCTTGCCCGTGGTGGATGTGGAGCCCGTGACCGTTCGCTATGACGACCCTTTTGCCTTGATGCGGGACCTCAAGGGGATGGGCGAGCAGGCCGCTTTCGCGGCGAGTGAAAAAAGCCCAAGACGCCCGCTGTCACGGCGTATCCTGGCGCGCATGGCCGAGATCTATAAAGAGCGGTTCGCTGATCCGGACGGGCGGCTGCGGGCGACGTTCAATGTCGTCTGGCTGTCAGGCTGGGCGCCCGATGAGAGCCAGCCTAAACCCCTGCGGCCGGGGAGCGCGCGCCATTCCATGGCGGACGCAGTCCGAAAATCCGGTCGGAAAGAAGACTGAGTTTCCGCGCTTTTTCACGGTGCATGGATGGTGCACCCATGGTGCATGGGCGGTGTTTTCACGGTGCGCGTAAAAAAGGCCCTATCCTTCGGCTTCGCTCAGGATAAGGGCCTTTGAACGGCGCTAAAAAGAAGTACCGGCGCGGCTAGCGCTTGAAGTTGGAGAAGATGTCGTCGGCGTTTGGCTCATCGCCGTCCCGGGAATCGGGATCCACGGCCTGGCTGGCGGCGTCGGTGTCCTCAGCCGGCTTGAGACCGGGGCCGTCGCCTTCCGCAGCGGCCTGGGCGTCCATCTTGCGGCGCTTGTCGACCGCCTTGTTGACGACTTCGTCAAGCTCGATCTGGGAGCAGAGGCCGAGCGTTACCGGATCGACCGGCTTGATGTTCGGCGAGTTCCAGTGGGTCTTGTCGCGCACATTTGTGATCGTCGCCTTGGTCGTGCCGATCAGCTTGGAGATCTGCGCGTCGGAGACTTCCGGGTGGTTGCGGATGAACCAGGCAATGGCGTCGGGCTTGTCCTGACGGCGGGCGACCGGCGTGTAGCGCGCGCCCTTGCGCTTGGGCTGCGGGATATGCGCGATCTTGGATTCGGCCTTCTTCAGGCGATAGGTATTGTCTTCCTCGCCCTTGCGGATTTCCTCACGCGTCAGCTCGCCGCCGGAGATGGGATCGACGCCGCGCATATTCTCGGCGACATCGCCATCGGCAATGCCTTTGACCTCAAGCTTGTGAAGACCGCAGAATTCAGCGACCTGCTCAAAGGAGAGGGTGGTGTTGTCGATCAGCCAGACGGCGGTTGCCTTGGGCATCAGAATATCGGCCATGTTCGGCTCCATCATGCTGGTCCCAGAAACGCAGCCGCCCGGCCTTTCGGGCCGGGCGGTCAGGGTTCCAGAACGGGAAAATTCCTAACGCCGGAGAATATAGGCGAGAGCCAGCGATTTGGGAAGGCGGGCGTTGTAGTGGGGCCCGCTCTCAGAAATTAAGCCGGTGATCGGCGTCTTTCAGGAGGACCCAGTCGGCATGGTTGCGCAGCGGCAGGATGTGGTTTTCGAGGTTGGGGAGGTTGATCTTCTCCCAGACCTCTGTGCGGGCAAAGTCGCGTGCTTCGGTCTCGCTCATGCCGCGAAAGCGCTGGTAGAAGCTCGCCGGGTCATGCTCCGCCGCGTGCCAGAAACCCATGAAGCGCTCCAGGAACCAGGCTTCGATATGCTCTGTCTCCGCATCGAGATAGATGAGGAGGTCAGGCTCCCCGGCGCGGCGGTCCCCGGCTGAGGGCGGTTCAAAGCCGAGCCCTTCGAGGATCAATATGTCCGGCGGGCTGATCGTGCGCGCAAGAGCCGGGTCGATGTCATAGGTTTCGTGGCTGTGGGCCGGAAAGACGGCGGGCAGGACGCGTACACGGGCAATTGCTTCGGCCATGGCGTCATTGTCATAGGATTCCGGAAACCCCTTGCGCATCATCAGGCCCCGCTCTTCCAGAACGGCATTGGGATGAAGGAAGCCATCCGTCGAGATAGTCTCGACCGCGACACGGCGCGAGAGGATCTCAACGAGCGAGGCGGTCAGCGTCGACTTCCCGCAGGCGACAGAGCCTGTCAGGGCAACAATGAGCGGGCAATTGTCATTGATCTCGCCATGCAGGCGGTCTGCGAGGCGGGCGACGCCTTCGCTGTCAGGGGGGCTGGCCGGCCCGGTCAAGATGGCCGGCACCTGCGAGCGGGCGCGGCGGAGAGCCTGCCGGGCGCTCGTGGATGTGGCGATGTCTTTTGCATGGTTGCTCCCCCTAAGGGTGCTTTATACAGGTGACGTAAGGGGCCAGAAAGGCTCTTCCGCGTGAGAATGTCTCAGGCGTCAGCCCGTCGCCCGGCCGATTTGATGGTCTCAAGCAGGACAGAGTCCCGGAAGGGCTTTGAGACGACCGGACAGGTCAGAAGACGTTCCGGGAGACCCTCAAGCTCTTCATAACCGGTGCAGAAGACCACCGGCACGCCCTCGGAAACAAGGCGCTCGGCAAGCGCGTAGGATTTCTCGCCCCCGAGATTGGTATCGAGCAGGGCGAGGTCCGGCAGGCCGGCTTCTAGCTCCCGTTCGGCGCCGCCGATGGTCATGCAGGGGCCAATCACGTCCATGCCCGCATCTGTGAGACGCATCTCCAGATCGAGCGCGGTCATCGGCTCATCCTCAAGCACCAGAATACGCTGCCTGCGCGGGACGCTGTCCTTTGGCGGAGCGCTCAGCGCATCCGGATTGGCGGTCTCCTGAAGCATTGCGCCAGGAACAGCCTGAAAGGCGCCGAGCAGGCCCTCTGCGGCCCAGTCTGCGGCCAGAGGCTCGTCCTCATCAAGCTCCCCCATCTGATCGGTCACATCGAGATTGGTGCCGAACCAGAACCGGACCTGGCCATATTCATCGCGCAATGGCTGGGCCTCGGACAGGAACCAGCGATAGGTGCCGTCGCGGCCGCGAAGGGGGAACAGGTCTTCCCATGGGGTGCCGGCGGCGAAAGAGGATTTGAGGCGTTTCACGACACGTTCGACATGATCGGGATGGTGGACCGATTGCCAGCCCCAGCCATGCATATCGTCCATGCTTGTGCCGGTATAATCGTACCAGCGCTTGTTGTACCAGTAGATCGACCCCTCGCCATCCGCGATCCAGGCAAGCCGGGGCATACGGTCCGCCTTCTGCCGGAAGTCGGTTTCGAGGTGGGAGAGGGTTTCCCTGTTATGATCCAACTGTGCCATGAGAGGCTCCGGTCGCAACGGGCAGGTGAATGTCTTGGCCCAGCAACGCGCTTACTATCGCACACTTATGGCGTGTGTGATAGGCGTATTCACCAGTCTGGCGGACATTTAATAAAAATCTGAGGCTTTGAGCCTGGGCGGATCAGCCGATCTCGAGCAGGAGTTTGCCGATATGTCCACCGTCGGCCATGTCGGCCTGGGCGGTCTCAGCCTCGCTGACCGGATAGACCTTTTCGATAACGGGCTTTATCTCGCCGCTCGCGACTTTCGGCCAGAACTTTTCCTCGATGGCGGCGCGGATCTCTGCCTTTTCCTCGACAGGGCGCGCGCGCAGCGTTGTGCCTGTCAGGATCAGCCGTTTGACCATGAGATAGATGAGGTCGAGCTCCACCTTGGAGCCGTTGAGATAGGCGATGTTGCAGATGCGGCCATTCACGCGGGCCGCGGAGATGTTCTTCTGGACATAGTCGCCGCCGACCATGTCGAGGATGACATCGGCGCCGCCTTCATCCTTGACGATTTTCTCAAATGCCTCGGTCTTGTAATTGATCGCCCGTGTGGCGCCAAAGCCTTCGGCCGCCTTGCATTTTTCATCCGAGCCGGCTGTTGCCCAGATTTTAGAGGCCCCGGCTGCCTTTACCATCTGCAGCGCCATGGAGCCGATACCGGAGGTCCCGCCATGGACAAGCACGGTTTCGCCTTCCTTGAAGGCGGAGCGCATGAAGATATTGGCGTAGACCGTCATCATGGCTTCGGGCAGGGCGGCGGCCTCGGTGAGGGAGAGGTTTTCCGGGACCGGCAGGAGCGAGCCTTCATCGACGGCGCAGAATTCGGCATAGCCACCGCCTGCCAGAAGGGCGCAGACGCGGTCGCCTTCCGACCATTTGGTGACTTTCTCGCCAACCGCCTCGATCACGCCGGCGCATTCAAGACCCATAATCTCCGACGCGCCCGGCGGGGGCGGGTATTTGCCAGCGCGCTGGACCAGGTCGGCACGGTTGAGACCGGCGGCCGCCACCTTGACAAGAACTTCGTGCGGGCCGGGCTTCGGCCGCTCGACATCTGCCAGTTTCAGCGGCTCGCCTTCGGTGGCAACGATCGCCTTCATTGTGTCGGCCATGGGGGTCCTTCCCTTTGTTAAATTCGCGGGTGCGGCCGGATTTGCGCTTGATCTCGCCGCCTGCTTGTCCTTGCCTTGGGCGCTGAACACGTAAGCGCGCAAGGAGGCTCTATCAATGTTTGACGAAGAGGTGCCCCGTCCAGCCAAGGTGGACCTGGAGAGACTGTCGGTTGATGAACTCAAGGCGCGAATCGAAGCGCTGAAAGCGGATATCGCGGCCTGTGAGGCGGAGATAGAAAAGAAGGAAGCTCACAAATCGGCGGCCGACGATATATTCAAAAGTTGAAATTTGCGCAGATTTACCGGGCAAGGCATGCGGTGTCTAAAGACCGCTTTAACCGGTTGGCCCATAAGCTTGCGGTGTTGTGCCGTTTCGCGGCGGGGAAGTTTCGAGGGGTGCCCATGGCGGCCATTTCCAGTCAACAGGCAGACACCGGAGATCTGCCGGACTTTGCCGGCAGCCGCGTCTTCGACAAGGTGTTCGCAGAGGGTATGGCGCTGGTCGAGAAGACGGCGACCTATCTCGATGGGCCCGGGCGGGACATGTCGCGCAAGCTGCCGCGTGAAGCAGGCCTGACCTATGCCGCCTGGAGCATGGAGCTGACCGCACGCCTGATGCAGGCGGCAAGCTGGCTGGTCATGCAGCGCGCCGTGCGCGATGGCGACATGACACGTGAGGAAGCCCTGTCGAAGCGGTACAGGATCAGCCGTGACGGACCGCCGCTCGATGCCTCGCGCCAGCGCGGCAGCGGCCTGCCTGACAATTTTCTCGATCTGGTTGAAGATTCAGAAGCGCTCTACAGCCGCATCTGCCGGCTGGACGCAGCCATCTATCTTGAAGGCAAGCCGGTGAATGACGGGCCGGTCAACCGGCAGCTGGAAGAGCTCAAGGCGGCGGCCAAGCAGGGGGCGTTCGACCCGCTGCGGATCTGGGGGCGCGTGCGCTAGCGCCGGATCACGACCCTGAGATCGTCGACGGGGACTTCCCGTCCCTTGTTCGATACAAAGGCAAGGCGGACCGCGTCGCGGCTTTCGGCATCGGTAAAGCTGATCGGGGGCTGGCCGCCCGCGCCAAGCCAGGCGTCGCCCCATTGGGTGAGCCCGATCAAAACCGGCCGCAGGGCCTCACCCTGATCGGTCAGGACATATTCGGACCGGGCGCGGCGGCCCTTCAGCTTGTAAGGCTTCTTCTCCAGCAGGCCCGCATCGACGAGATCGTTGAGGCGGCTGGAAAGGACGGTGCGCGGAGTGCCAAGCTCCTGCTGGAAATCATCGAACCGGCGCACACCGTAAAGCGCCGAACGCAGGATGAGCAGCGTCCAGCGGTCACCGATAAGCTCTATCGCGCGAGCGAGATTGCACTGCGAGGGCGGAACCGGCGATTTTCGCGACAATGGGATCATGACGGCAAAAGCCTGCATGAGTTCGCAAGACAAATCCAGCCTCAAATACGCGCCGAATACGCCTTGGCGATTGGCGCTGGAAGTGAGCGCGCGAAATGCCTAGACCGTAGGATATGGTGCACCCGCTTTCCCGTGAGCTGGCCGATACGGCGAAGTTTACCTCCACCCATGCGATCCTCGTCTCCGAGACAGAGACATCGCTGCCCTGGCTGGTCACGGGCATGGTGCTGATGGTGCAGCAGGCCTGCGTCATGGCGCTGTCGGAAGCGGGCGCCGAGCTGCCGGCCATGCCGGGGCCGGGCGAACTGGTGGCGCGGGTGGCGGACCCGGCCTGTCTGGCCCAGCCTTTCACAGCGCCGCTGCGGGCCGATGACCACCGCGCCATCGAACGTGTGGTGGCGGCGCGCAATGATGTGATGCATCCCCGGCCCAGGGGGCTCAACCTCGATGCGCGGGCCCTGCCGGGCGGGATCGTGGTCTGCAGCCGTCTGGTGCGGCATCTGGCGATCACCCAGCCGGTGCGCCCCTCCATGGTGGACGGGCATGATGCGGCGGTGCTCGGCGATGCGCTGAGCCTGATCGAGACCTCCGCCGATTTCTGGGCGAGTGTCTTCTGAGCGCTAGCGGCGGGTGTGGATCGCCTGAAGCTCGGCTTTCAGCTCCTCCGGGCTGAAGGCGTCGAAGTCGAGCGCGGCGAGGCGCTGGAGGCGTTTTTTCAGGCTGAAATAGGTGTCCTCGAAGGCGATGCGCTGGCGCGACATTTCCTCAACGTCCACCGGGTCCGCGAGGCCCCAGTGCACCTGGACGGGATGGCCCGGCCAGTAGGGGCAGGATTCGCCGGCGGCATTGTCGCAGACGGTGATGATGACATCCATCTTCGGCGCATCCTCAGCCGCAAAGACATCCCAGCTCTTTGAGCTGAGGCCGCTGGTGTCATGGCCCTTGGCCTCAAGCACCGAGAGCGCCAGGGGGTGGGGCTCACCGCGCGGCGAGGAGCCGGCGCTATAGCCCTTGAAGCCCGGCATGGCGGACACAAGTGCTTCGCCGATGATCGAGCGCGCGGAATTACCGGTGCAGAGGATCAGTATGTTGTGATTCTTCAGAGGAATGGCTGTTCTCCTGCGGGGCCGCGCACTGGAACGCCCCTGTATCCGGACAGATATTTCTGCTTAATCAAAGAGGAAACAATAATCCCGCCACCTTATCGGAGTTTCTGCATGAAAAAACCCCTGACAGCGATGGCCGCAATCGCCTTCATGGCCGCGTGCCAGTCGACACCGCCGGACCCCGAACCAGCTGAGGTGGCAGAGCCTGTAGAGACCCAACCTGCCGAGACAGACCCCATGACCGACGCCGAACCGACTGAGCCTGAAGCGACCGAAGCTGCCGAAAGCGAGGGGCCGGTCGATGACGAGCTGGCAGAGATGCAGACCTATCCGCAGGAAGAGGTGGCGGCCGGCGAAGACCCTTATATCTGGCTGGAAGAGGTCGAGGGCGAGGAGGCGCTGGACTGGGTGCGCGGGCAGAATGAGCGCACGCTGGGTGCGCTCCAGTCCGGTGACATGTATGAGCGCTATTATGAGGACGCGCTGGACGTGCTGCAGTCAGATGAGCGCATCCCCTATGGCGCGGTGCGCGATGGCTGGGTCTATAATTTCTGGCAGGATAGCGAGCATGTGCGCGGCATCTGGCGGCGCACGCCGCTGGAGAGCTATGCAACCGACAGCCCGGACTGGGAAACGCTGCTCGATATCGACGCGCTGGCCGAGGAAGAAGGCAAGAACTGGGTCTATAAGGGCGCAAACTGCTTCTCGCCGGACGGGACGGCGGACTGGTACTGCATGATCTCGCTGTCGGATGGCGGCAAGGATGCTGTCGTCCAGCGGGAGTTTTCCATCGCCACGAAAAGCTTTGTCGAGAACGGGTTCGTCACGCCGGAAGCCAAGCAGGAGCTGGCCTGGGTCGATCCGGAGACGGTGCTGATCGGCACGGACTGGGGCGAGGGCACGACAACCGAGTCCGGCTATCCCTTTATCATCAAGCGCTGGACGCGCGGTACGCCGCTCTCCGAGGCGGAGGAAGTCATTCGCGGCGATGCGAGCGATGTCGGCGTCTGGCCGATGGTGATCGAGACCGAGGATGGCCGCCGCCTGCAGGGCGCGGTTGAGGCCGACACCTTCTTTACCTCCACTTACTGGTGGCTGCCGGAGGGCGAAGCGGAGCCGGTCCAGTGGCCCATCCCGGCAAAATCCTCGCCGGAAGGTATCTATCAGGGCCATTTCATCGTTTCGCTGAAGCAGGACTGGTCGCCGCGCGGCGGTCAGAGCTTCCAGTCGGGCGATGTCGTGGCCTTCAACCTGAATTCCTTCCTGAAAAACCGTCAGCTGCCGCCTGTGTCGCTTGTCTTCCATCCCGATGGCAGCCAGGCGGTGAATGGCGTCGCGATTGCCAAGGGCGCGGCGCTTCTTTCCATCAATGAGAATGTGCGCGGCAAGGTGATGCTGATCGAGCCGGCCGATAATGGCTGGTCGACCACCGATCTCACCCTGCCCGGCACGTCGGGACAGGCGGGGATCGCCTTCGCCGACAAGGAGTCCGATACAGTCTTCCTCAATTATGAGGACTTCCTGACCCCGGATTCGCTGCTGCGCTATAATGCCAGTTCCGGCGAGATCACGCAGATCAAGAGCCTGCCGGAGAAGTTCGATGCTGAGGGGCTGACGGTCGAGCAGCATTTCGCGGTCTCCACCGATGGCACCGCGATCCCGTATTTCATCGTCTACAAGAAAGGCATCGAGCTCGACGGCACGACGCCGACGCTGCTCTACGGCTATGGCGGGTTCGAGATTTCGATGAACCCGTCCTATTCGGGCGTTCGCGGCCGGCTCTGGCTGGAAGAGGGCGGCGCCTATGTGCTGGCCAATATTCGCGGCGGCGGTGAGTTCGGCCCCGAATGGCACCAGGCGGGCCTCAAACAGAAGCGCCAGATCATCTATGATGACTTCATCGCGGTCGCAGAGAATGTCATCGCGCGCGGTGTCACTTCGCCGGAGCATCTTGGCATCATGGGCGGGTCGAATGGCGGGCTGCTCATGGGGGTGATGCTGACCCAGCGTCCCGACCTCTGGAATGCCGTAGTGATCCAGGTGCCGCTTCTGGACATGCTGCGCTATCACAAGCTGCTGGCAGGCGCGTCCTGGGTGGATGAGTATGGCAATCCCGATGTGCCGGAAGAGCGCGCCTTCCTGGAGACGATCTCGCCCTATCAGAACTTCGATCCGGATGCCGATTATCCAACGCCTTTCTTCGTGACGTCGACCAAGGATGACCGGGTGCATCCAGGACATGCCCGCAAGATGGCGCGCAAGTTCCAGGCCGCCGGCAAGCCGTTCTATTATTATGAGAATATTGATGGCGGCCATTCGGCAGCGGCGAACCAGCAGGAAGCGGCCCGCCGCACCGCGCTGGAGCATGTCTATCTGCACCGCAAGTTGTTTGGCGAGGCTGAATAGCGACCGGCAAGACGCAGGCTGAAATCAGGAGACCCCCGGGGCCGGAATGGCTGCCGGGGGTTTTCTTTACCCGACGCCAGTCTTGACTTGGAACGCCGCCGGGCGCCCCTTCCATGCAAACAGGAATGAGGAGGAAACCATGGGCGATCTAAGCGGAAAGACAGCGATCATCACGGGCGCGGCGAGCGGCATCGGCTATGCCGGTGTGGAGGTTTTCGTGGAGGCGGGGGCCAATGTGGTGGCCGGCGATATCCAGGATGAGAAGGGCCGCGCGCTGGAGACGCGGTTCGGCTCTGACCGGGTGCGCTATGTCCATTGCGATGTGACCAAGACCGCGGACCTTCAGAAGCTGTTCGACACCGCGCAGGACGCCTTTGGCGGGCTCGATATCCTCTGGAACAATGCCGGTCATGGCGGCACGCCGACCGGGGTCGAGGAGCTGGATGAGGACGGGTTCGACCAGACCGTGAGCCTGCTGCTCAAATCGGTCTTTGTCGGCACAAAGCTGGCGGTTCCGATGATGAAGGAGAAGGGCGGCTCCATCATCAACACGTCTTCGATCTCGGCGGTCTGTGCAGGCTATGCGCCGGTGACCTATTCGGTCTGCAAGAAGGGTGTGGCGCATTTTTCCAAACTCGCGGCGGCCGAGCTGTCGAAATACAAGATCCGCGTCAATGCGATCCTGCCCGGCTTTATCGCGACCTCGATCTTTGGCTCTTCGCTGGGCCTGTCGCGCGAGCAGGCCGACCAGATGGCCGCGCTGGTCGAGCAGCAGGGTGGACGGATGCAGCCTGCCGGGCGCACCGGCGTCGGCAAGGATATTGCCGAAATGGCGGCCTATCTCGCCTCGGAGAAGGCGGGCTTTATCACGGGCGGGGAATTCCTCGTCGATGGCGGCATGACCGTGGGTCCGCGCCATAGCTGGGACCAGACCGATGGCGGGCCGCTGCTGGATGCGCTGGGCATCAGTGTGGAGCAGGCCGAGGAAATGCGCCTTGCGATGCAGGCTGAGCAGGACAAGTCCTAGAACATGTCAGTTGCGGGCCGGCGGGCGTGCCTCGCCGGTCTCCGCAAGGCCGGGAATGCTCTCGACCGCTTCAAGCAATTCGTCGAGCGAGGCGGCCGAAGCAACCTTGCGGTCATGTTCATCAAACAGGGCAAAGCCGTTCCCGGTCTTGCGGAGCGGAAATTTGCGCCAGTGGGCCCGTGTACGATAGAGCCAGACTTCTTCCGGCTCTGCGCCAGCTGCAGACCAGCCCGACCAGACATGGTCAGCGGGCACACTGCGCCATAGCTTGTCGATGGCGTCGAGATCGGATTGGGAAAAAGTCTGCATGAGCCGTGAAATGGATGAAACCGCTGAAGAGGAGCCTAATGCAGGGGGCCTGTCAGGCAATGCCCTTGGCGCGGTTTTCATGCTGTTCTCGGCGCTGGGGTTCACCGCCTACACTGTGCTCTCCAAGACGCTGACCGAGGAGGTCCATCCGGTCTTCCTGGCCTTCTGGCGCGCCTTCTTTGCCTGTCTCCTGTCGGTACCGGTCATCCTGCGTGCCGGCCTGCACAAGATGCGGACCCGGCATCCGGGGCTTCTGCTCATGCGCTCACTGTTCGGCACGCTGGGCTTTACGCTGGCGATTGTCGCCCTTTCGGCGGACTTCAATCTCACCTTCTCCCAGTTCAATGCGATCAGTTTCTCGCGCTCGCTTTTCGTCACGGTGCTGGCGGCGATCTTCCTGCGCGAAGTGGTGGGCCTTCATCGCTGGGGCGCGGTTGTCATCGGCTTTTTTGGCGTACTCATCATGGTGGTACCGGGCGTTTTCATGTTCTGGGCCCCGGTCGCGCCCGGCGCGGGCTTCCATCTGGATACGGGCACGATCTGCGCGATCCTGAGCGCCTTCTTCCTCGCCTTTGCCATCGTCCTGGTGAAGACGCTGTCGGCTGAGCTTTCAGCCGTGGCGCTGCTGACCTATGCGAATGTGCTCTCCTCCATCCTGCTGCTGCCCTTCGCGATCTATTTCTGGTCCTGGCCATCGATGGAAACATGGGGCTGGATCTTCGTCATGGCGGGCGTCGGTTTCGTGGCGCAGTTCTGCTATATCTCCGCAGTCAGCATCGGGGACGCATCCTTCCTGTCACCGCTCGACTATCTGCGCCTGCCCATGGCGACGGCGGCCGATCTCATCATTGTCGGGATGCTGCCGGGCATGAATGTCTGGATCGGGGCAGGGATCATCATCGTTTCAGCGGTCTACATCACCTGGCGCGACCGCAAGAAAAAGGCCCAGAAGGTGACTGTCCTGCAGAAACGGGCCTAGCGGCAAGGTTGCCCCAAAAATGCCCTGATCGCGGTCTTGTGCCGCGCCGCGCCCTATGCTGGTTTCGGCCCACGAATCAAGCAGGGAGCCCGGCATGGACAAGTCACTCGATATCGGTTCTGTCATTGGCGAAACGTTCAATGTGATCGGCCGCAAATTCGTCGATCTTGCCCTTCTCGGCGTGGTGATCGTCGGTGTGCCGACGCTGCTGGTAACCTTCTTTTCCTCGCAGGCCATGGAACGCTCGATCGAGCAGGGCGCGCTCTCGCTCAATTTCTCATTCGGGCTTCTCCTCTCCAATATCCTCTATGCCTTCTTTCCCTTCGTCCTGCAGGCGGCCGTGGTGCATACCACGGTGACTTCGCTCAGCCGCGGACAAAGCGATTTCGGCTCGGCCATCGGCACAGCGCTCAGGGCGTTCCTGCCGCTTCTCATCGTGTCCATCCTGATGAGTATCGGTTTGGCCATCGGCTTTCTGCTTCTGATCATTCCGGGCCTGATCCTGCTGACCGTCTGGGCGGTTGTGGTGCCGTCTCTGGTGATCGACAAGGCGGGTATATTTGGCAGCTTCAGCCGCAGCGCGGACCTGACGCGCGGGTCGCGCTGGCGGATCTTCGGCCTCATCCTGATCGGCTATGTCGGCCTTTTCATTTTTACGGCCCTGTTCGGCTTATTCGCAGTTGGCGCGGGGGGCATGATGGCCGCAGGGGGCGGCCTGAACCTTACGAGCCTTCTCCTTGGCGCCGTGCTGGATACAGCCATCGCGATCATCGGCGCAGTGGCCGTGTCGGTGCTCTATGTGCACCTGCGTGAGCTGAAAGAGGGGACGCGCCTCGATACTGTCGGCGACGTCTTCTCCTAGCGCGGCCTTTCGATTTTCCTTGCCAAAGCGGGGCCTTCGCCCGACCTTCCTTGTCTGGACGGGGAGGGTGTCGTGGAAAAAATACTGGTGACAGGCGCGACGGGGTTCATTGCCTCGCATCTGATCCTGCAGCTTCTGGACAGAGGTTATGAGGTGCGCGGGACCGCGCGCTCAACCGAGAAGGCGGGACGGCTGAACGAGATATTGTCCGACTATGCCGGCAGGAAGGTGGAGATCGAGATCGTCGCCGCCGACCTTGGCAGCGATGAGGGCTGGGGCGAAGCGGTGAAGGGGGTGAGCTATGTTCATCATGTCGCCTCACCCTTTCCCGCGGAGACACCGAAATCTGCCGATGAACTGATCGTGCCGGCGCGCGACGGTGCCTTGCGCGTCCTCAAGGCGGCGAAGGCTGAAGGCGTGAAACGGGTTGTGCTGACCTCTTCCTTCGCGGCGATTTCCTATGGCTGGGGCGACCAGCGCCCGGATGTGCTGACCGAGGTCCACTGGTCGAAGCCGGACCGGCTGGACGACAACACCGCCTACACCCGGTCCAAGACAATCGCAGAGAAGGCGGCCTGGGATTATGTGACGGGCGAAGGGGCGGGGCTTGAGCTCTCCGTGATCAATCCGGTGGCCGTGTTCGGGCCGGTGATGAGCGAGGACGTCTCCTCATCGCTGCAGCTCATCAGCCAGCCGCTTCAGGGCAAGCTGCCGGCCTTTCCCAAGCTGAATTTCGGCGTGGTGGATGTGCGCGATGTGGCGCGCGCGCATATCGAGGCCATGGTGCGGCCCGAGGCCAATGGCGAGCGCTTTATCTGCGGCGGCGATCTTCTCTGGATGGAGGAGGTGGGAGACATCCTGCGCGAGGCGTTTCCGGACCGGAAGATCCCGAAGGGAACGCTGCCGAGCTGGCTGGTTCGCCTGTTCGCGCGGGTCAATCCGCCGCTGAAACAGATCCTGCCGGAGCTTGGCCGCAAACGCGCTTATTCCAATGAAAAGCTTAAAAGCGTGCTGGGCATCGAGCCGATACCGGCCGATGAAGCTGTGCGGGCGAGCGCCGAGAGCCTGATCAGGGTTGGCGCTGTCTAGGGGCGGTCTGCTGGCGGTCTAGTGGCCGCCGCATTTGCCGCATCCGCCGCCGCCACCGCCATGATGTTTTCCGCCGCCACCGCCGTGGAAACCGCCCCGGAAGGTGAGCGACGCGGCAGCCGAGGCAAAGGCGTTGGCTGAGGCGCTGGAACGGACATAGACATAGCCACCGCCCCCGCCGCCATAATATCCGCCGGTGACGCCGCTGCCGACGCCGCCATCAAAGCCGCTGGTGTCGATGCTGACGCTGCGCGGGGCCGGCGCGGGCCGGGGTGTGTATCTCACCTGGACCGGACGCGGCGCAGGCCTGCTGTAACAGCACGCTGCGGCGGAGACGCGCTCACGGACCGTGTGGGTCTCTACCGTCTGCGGCAGGGGCGGGCAGGACCAGGTGTCGGGGCCGACAAGATAGCAGCCGGGTTCAGGCGGAACCGGTTCGGCATGCGCCTGCAGCGGAGCGGGACCGCGATTGACCGGACGGTTGGCATAGCCATCTGCCAAAGCCGGAGCTGCCATCATGGCCGCGGCGGCAAGAAGGCCAATGACCTTGAAGTGTCCACGCATAGAATTCGCCTCCTCAGCGAAAGTCCGGTTTCGAGCATTGTGTCCCACAGAGGCGGGAGCCATCGCCCAGTAAAGGCGAGGGGGCGGCCGAATGCAAACGGCTTAACCGGCGAGGCGAAACGCGTTCGCGTACCACGTGCAGGGCCGGGCTGGTGCCGCGCTAGAAATCGTAGGTGATGCCCTTGCGTTCCCAGTCGCCGAATCGGGTCGGTTCGCGGTGTCTGGGCCCGCCGGTTTCCTTTGCGCGTTCGGCTTCGAGGGCTTCTTCGCGCCGGATCTGCTCCTGACGGCGTTCCTGCGCTTCGGCGAGGGCGCGCTGGGCTTCGGGGGGGAGGGGTTTTTCCATTAGAAAACTGTCATGCTTTGCGTGTTGCGCTTCTCAGCGGCGTTAACGCTTTCCATATACCTGCACGTAAAATATTAAACCGACTTCCCTCATCATCAAGGAGTGCCAGGTGGCGGGAACTTTGAAGACATTCGTATTGCTTGCCGCGATGACCGCGCTGTTCATGGCGATCGGCTATCTCGTGGGCGGTGTTGTCGGTATGGCGGTCGCGTTCGCCGTGGCGCTTCTGATGAATGTGTATTCCTGGTGGAATGCCGACAAGATCGTGCTGCGCATGCAGGGCGCGCGCGAAGTATCGCCGAATGAGCGCTCGCCCATACTGCGCACCTTTGCCAATGATACGCGCGCGCTGGCCTCTCATGCCGGCCTGCCAGCGCCGAGGATCTATGTCATCGATACCCCGCAGCCCAATGCCTTCGCCACGGGACGCAATCCGAAGAATGCTGCCGTCTGTGCCACGACCGGCCTGCTCAATACGCTGACGCGCGAGGAGGTGTCCGGCGTCATGGCGCATGAGCTGGCGCATGTCGCCCATCGGGATACGCTGACGATGACTGTTACCGCGACGCTGGCCGGTGCGATCGGTATGCTGGCCAATTTCGCGATCTTCTTTGGCGACCGCTCGCGCGGGGGGATACTGACCTCGCTTGCGATCATGATCTTCGCGCCGATGGCCGCCGGCCTGGTGCAGATGGCGATCAGCCGCTCGCGCGAATACGAAGCCGACCGGCGCGGCGCCGAGATCTGCGGTAACCCCTACTGGCTTGCCTCAGCGCTGGAAAAGATCGAGCGCGGGGCGCGCACCAATCTCAACCAGCGCGCCGAAGCCAATCCTGCCATGGCCCATGTCTACATCATGAACCCGCTCGCGGGCCGAAAGGGCGACAGCCTGTTTTCGACCCACCCCGCCACCGCCAACCGTGTCGAGGCGCTGCGCAAGCTTGCCGCCGAGATGAATGTTGCGCCGCCTGAAAGGCTCTATCCGGAAACGGTGACGGGCCGCGGGCCGTGGGGATGAGCGCAGCCCAGTCAAGACAAGCCGCCGCCGACCTCCTTATCGAAACGCTGGACAATCGCCGGACTCTCGATGAGGCGATGGACACGTCTGAGCTGTTCGGGGGTCTGACCGGTCCGGACCGCGGATTTGCCCGCGCCATGGCGAGCGCCGCGCTGCGCCAGCTGGGGCGGATCGACAAGGGGCTCGCGCCCTTCCTGAACCGGCCGATAGAGACCGCAACGCCGCCCGCGCGTGCCTTGTTGCGGGTCGGGGCGGCGCAGAGCTGGCTGATGGAGACACCGCCGCATGCGGTTGTCAGCGAGACGGTCAATGCAGCCAAGCAATGGGCGCGGGCGCGCTCTGCGGCCGGGTTTCTCAATGCCGTGCTGCGCAAGGTCGTCGCTGACCGCACCGCCTTCGATGCGGCGCCTGGGACGGCCGTCTGGCCCGACTGGCTGACGGTGGAGCTGATGACCTCGCTTGGCGTGGAGGGGGCAACGGCGCTGGCCGAGCTGCAGATGTCGGAACCTGACCTCGATCTGACCCCGCGCGACAAGGGATTTGCCGAAGAGCTGGGCAAGCGCCTAGGGGCAAAACCCGTCGGGCTGGGCAGCCTGCGCGTCGCATCCGGCGATGTGCCGGAGGTGGAAGGTTACCGGACCGGCGACTGGTGGGTGCAGGACGCCGCCGCCGCCATTCCGGCCGAGCTTTTGGATGTGAAACCGGGCGAGCGGGTCTTCGACCTCTGCGCCGCACCGGGCGGCAAGACGATGCAGCTGGCCGCCGCCGGGGCTGCGGTTGTGGCCGTCGACCGCTCAAAGGCCCGCCTCACGCGGGTCGAGGAAAACCTGGACCGCACGGGTCTTGCCGGCCGGGTGGAGATACTGGCCGAGAAGGCCGAAGACTGGACGCCGGATGCGCTGGCCGACGCCGTGCTGCTGGATGCGCCCTGTTCGGCGCTGGGCACGCTGCGCCGCCACCCGGAGGGCGCGTGGATCAAGTCACCCGATGAGATTGCCCGTTTCCCGCAAGTGCAGCTTCGTCTGCTGGAGGCCGCGGCGCGCCTGGTGAAGCCGGGCGGGCGGATCGTCTATTGCGTGTGCACGCCGCTCAAGCGTGAAGGGGCGGACGTGGTGACAAAGGCGCTCGCATCGACCGGGCTGGAGCGCCTGGCCATCAGCGCGGAAGAGGCCGGCCCGTTTGTGCATGGGCTCACAGCTGACGGGGATCTGCTCACCCTGCCGCATGGCGATTTCGCGCATGATGCCTTTTACATCGCGCGCCTTGTGAAACCCTGAGCGCGTCGCGGTCGCCTGGCGTGACCTGCCATAATATTGCCGCGCCCAGTTCATATACAGTTCAGGACGGTCAGTGGATTATATGGCCGTCTCAAGTTTTGAGGAGCTGGAAGCATGACTATTCACACCGCGACTGTCGCAAAGCCGAGCAAGGCCATGGCCGGCGCGTTCGCTGCCCTTACCCTTATCCTCGCAGGTTGTGCCAGCACCTATGGCGCCAACACGGTGAGCCCGAATGATGTCGGCTATGCCTCGCAGGTCGAGATGGGGACGATCACCGATGTGCGCGAAGTCACCATCCGTCCCGAGAATAACATGATCGGCGCCGCGACCGGCGCGGTCCTTGGCGGGCTTGCCGGGTCCGAGCTTGGCGGCGGCGACAAGGCCCGCACGGCCGGCGCGGTCGGCGGAGCGGTTCTGGGCGGCCTTGGCGGTAATGAGCTTGGCAAGGGGATGAATACCCGCCGCGGCTTTGCCTATACGGTCCGGCTGGACAATGGCCGGATGGTCGAAGTGACCCAGGGCGCCGATATCGCCATGTATCCCGGCCAGCGGGTGAATGTGACCTATGGCGGCGGCCGCACGACGGTCTCGCCCGCGCAGGGCGGCTATTCGCGTTACTAAAGACCGGGCCACATACCGGCCCCATGCCTGCTTAAATCGATGATAGCCAGCCGCCGTGAGCCTTGTGCTCGCGGCGGTTTGGTTCTACCCAGCCTGCATGTCAAACGTCCTCATTTCCCCGTCCATTCTTTCTGCTGATTTCGCCTGTCTTGGCGATGAAATCAGGGCCATCGACGCGGCCGGCGCCGACATGATCCATGTCGATGTGATGGACGGGCATTTCGTCCCGAACCTGACATTCGGCCCCCCGGTGATCAAGAAGCTACGCCCGCACTCTGACAAGCCGTTTGACGTGCACCTGATGATCGCGCCGGTCGATCCTTTCATTGAGGACTTCGCAGAGGCCGGCGCCGACATCCTTACGGTCCACCCGGAAGCCGGGCCGCATATTCACCGCACCCTGCAGGCGATCCGCAAGGCGGGCATGAAGCCCGGCGTCGCGATTAATCCGGGTACGCCCCATGAAATCGTCGATCCGATCATCGATGATGTTGACATGATCCTTGTAATGTCGGTGAATCCCGGGTTCGGGGGACAAAGCTTTATCGAAAGCCAGCTGCGCAAGATCGAGGCATTCCGCAAAAAGATCGACGCGTCTGGCCGTGACATCATCCTGGAGGTGGATGGAGGGCTTAATCCGGAAACGGCGCCGCGAGCCATCGAGGCGGGGGTGACAGCGATCGTGGCAGGATCTGCTGTGTTCAAGGGGGGCGTGAATGCTTATGCCGGCAATATCGCTGCGCTTCGGGGAGAGGCAGCCAGCTAGAGCAAGAGACACCAGGCGAGTTTTTCCAGTGGAGTACGCCAAATCGACGCCGCCCCCACGCCGCACCCCTGAGGAGGATGCGGAGCTCTGGTCCCGTCTGGCAGGCATCAGCGGCGAGGACGCCGCCGCCAGCCCTGTGCACCGTCTGAAAATTGCCGGCGCGACCCCCTCGGGGTTCTCCTTCTATCCCGACCCCATTGCCCCGCCCGACACGATGCGCGGGGAGAGCCTGATGAAGGATATCTGGCGCATCGGGGCCGACAAGATCGAGATGAATGAGGGCCTGCCGCCCTGGACCGCGCCGCTGCCGTCCCGCCATTTTGCCGACCGGGTTCATCGCTTCGACTGGCTGGCCGACGTGTTCGCGCAGGGCGAGGAGGGCGCGGAGAGAGCCTGCTACCTTGTCGATGACTGGATTGCGAATTTCGGCCGGTTCAACGGATTCGCCTGGCGGGTCGGCTGTACGGCGGACCGGCTCTGGAACTGGATGGTGTGCGGCGGAAAGCTGTTCACACTGGGCGAGCAGGCCGAGATCGACCAGCGGCTGGAATCGCTCGCGCGCCAGCTTCGCCATGTCGAGACGCTGCAGAATGACTGCGCCGACTTCATCGCCCGCTGGCGGATCGCCTGTGTCATGCTGCTGGACACGCTCTGCCTGCGCGATGGCGAAGGATATGAAGAGGCGCTGGAGCATCTGGAGAATGAGTGCACCGCGCAGATCATGCCGGATGGCGGGCATGTCACCCGGGCACCAGCGCGCGGACTGCGGGCCATGCTGGACCTTTGCATCCTGGCCGATGCGGTGGAGACATCCGGCCGCGAGGTGCCGGGTTTTGTGCGCAAGTGGATCGACCGGCTGGGCGGCATGGTCGCCTTTTTCCGCAGCGGGGATGGCGCCCTGCCGCCCTTCAATGATGGCGATGAAAGCCTGCCGCAGATTGTCGATGCGGCGCTGGCGCGGATGCAGAGCCGCCCGCGCGGTTTCATGGTTGCGCCGAAATCGGGCTTCCACAAGGTTGTGAAGGGGACGGCCTGTCTCATTCTCGATGCGGGCGAGGCCCCCGAACAGCCCTTTGGCGACGGCGCGCATGCCGGTGCGCTGAGCTTTGAGTTCCAGGACGGCGAATCGCGTCTGGTGACGGACTGCGGGTTCAGCCCGGAAGCCGATATCGACTGGCGCGCGGCAGTGCGGCGCACAGGCGCACACTCAACGCTGGTTCTGGCGGGCGAGGACTCAGCGCCTTTCAGGCGCAATGAGGAAACGGGGCTCACCTATCCTGAAGGCCCGGAAGGCATTTTTGCCAAGCGGCTGGAAGAGAATGACGAAATCTGGCTGGATTCCCAGCATGGCGGCTACAAACGCCTGCATGGCCTGCTCCACAGGCGCCGCCTGTTCATGTCGTCCGACGGCCTGCGCCTGACCGGGGAGGACTCGCTCGCCCGGCCCGTTTCGCAGGGGGCGATCAAGGCAGAGAAGCCGATTCCCTTCGCCGTCCGGTTTCATCTTCATCCGACCGTGCGCGCGACAATGCAGGACCATTTCATCCAGCTGCAGACAGAATGCGGCGACATCTGGCGGTTCAAGACAAGCCATATGGGTGCCAAGCTGGAAAAAACCGTGTATCTTGGGCGCGGTGTGGTTGAAAAAAGCAAGCAGATCGTTCTTAGCGGTAAGGCGGACCTCGATAGTGACGGGTCTGCGCCGCCGAACTGCCTGCGATGGGCTTTCTTGAAGGAAACTGACGCGTGACGCCTCGTGATGAAGCCCGCCGTGCGATGGCGATTACGCTCGGTTTCGACACCGCGGCGGCCGGTCTCGCCATGGTGTTCGGGCTGACCGTCCGGTGGCTGATGACGGACGGGGCGCCGCTGGATGCCTTCTATACGGCGATTGTGGCAAGCGCCATGTTTGCCGGGGCGGCCTTCCTTTCCTTCTATTCGCTTGGGGTGCACAGACAGGTCTGGCGCCATTCCGGCTGGAGCGATGCGGTCAGGATCCTGCAGGCCGCCGGTCTTGCGACGCTCATTTTCCTGCCAGCGCTTTTCCTCTGGAACAGGCTGGTCGGTATTCCGCGCTCGGCCATCGCCACGGCCGTGATCGTCTGGCTGGCCGTGATCTTTGCCGGGCGCATGGTCGCGCTGGCTCGCTCGACCCAGCGCCCGCTGCAGATCTTCTTTGCCCGCGCGCGCCCAGACGCGCCGATGGTGCTGCTGATTGCGCAGCCGGAAGAGGCCGCGCGCATTGTCTCCGCCATGGGCAAGGATGGCGAAGGGCCGAAGGTGCGTATTCTGGGGCTGCTGGAGCCGGAAGGTGCGCAGTTTGGCCGCAAGGTTCGCGGTATTCCGGTGATGGGCGGACTGGAAGACCTCGGCAAGGTGCTGGACCTGCTGGCGCTTCGCTATGAGAAGACGCCGCTTGTGGCGGTCGCCGGCATTGCCCGTGAACGCCACAATATGACGACGATCCTGGAAGCGGCGGCAAGCCGCAAGACAGAGGTCATGACGCTCACCGCCGCCAATGATGACGGCGCGGCGATGCTGCCCGTGCGCCCGGCCGACCTTCTGCGCCGCCGCGAACGTGTGCTGGACCCGGCGCCGGTTATCAATCTGCTGGAGGATACGCGCGTCTTCGTCACGGGCGGCGGCGGCACGATCGGCTCGGAACTCGCGCGCCAGTGCGCGGGCATGAATCCGCATTCGCTGACGCTGTTCGATTCGTCCGAATACAATCTCTATGAGGCTGATCTTGCCCTGCGCGAGCAGTTTCCCAACCTCGCCATCCATTCCGAGCTTGGCGATGTGCGCGACGAGGCGCGGGTCAAGCGCGCCATTGAGCAGGCCCAGCCCGACATCATCATCCACGCGGCCGCGCTGAAGCACGTGCCGCTGATGGAGCATAATGTCTGTGAAGCGATCCTGACCAATGTCGGTGGGGCGCTGATCACCGCACGCGCCGCGCAGCTGTCGGATGCACAGAAAT
This sequence comes from Henriciella sp., assembly GCA_002733705.1. Lineage (GTDB taxonomy): Bacteria > Pseudomonadota > Alphaproteobacteria > Caulobacterales > Hyphomonadaceae > Henriciella. Next base: position 73,604 of record NVWP01000002.1, read on the forward strand.
TCGTCTTCGTGTCGACGGACAAGGCGGTTCACCCTGACAATGTGATGGGCGCGACCAAGCGGCTTGCCGAGCTGACCGTCGCGCGGCAGGCCCGGGCCTCGAATTTCTCGGTCTCCATGGTTCGGTTCGGCAATGTGCTTGGTTCTTCAGGCTCCGTGGTGCCGCTTTTCGAGCGCCAGATCGCCAAGGGTGGCCCGGTCACGCTGACCCATCCGGAGGTGACGCGCTATTTCATGACGCTGGAGGAAGCCTCCGCGCTTGTGCTGCAGTCAGCGACGCATAATGGCTCTCCCGGCAGTGCCTCGCTCTATGTGCTCGACATGGGTGAACCGGTGCTGATCAAGGCACTGGCCGAGGCGATGATCCGGCTGAAGGGGCTGGTGCCGGGGCGCGATATCGAGATCCGCACGACGGGGCTGCGGCCCGGTGAGAAGATGCATGAGAAGCTCACCTATAATCATGAGAAGGTGCATTCCATCGGCATTGAAGGGATCTACAAGGTCGCCTCCGAGCAGATCGTGGCCAATGATTTCGATGAGAAGCTGGATCAGCTGCTGGATCATGCCCGCCATCGCCGCCGCGAGGAGGCCATCAACCTGCTGTCGGAGCTGGTGCCGGAATACAGGCCGCGCCGGGCGGCAGAGTAAACTCCCAGCGGTGAGTTGACCTTGCGGGGAAGAGTGTTACCCACAGCCGCAATGTCCCCAGCAGAATGAAAGTCGCAAGATCGGATGACTGAGCGTTTCAAGGTTCGCCGTGCCCTGATTTCAGTTTCGGACAAGGACGGCCTTGTCGAACACGGTCAGAGACTGGCCTCTCACGGCGTCGAACTTGTCTCTACTGGCGGGACGGCGCGGACCCTCAAGGAGGCCGGCCTCGACGTGATCGATGTAGCCGACCTGACCGGTTTCCCCGAAATGATGGATGGGCGCGTGAAGACGCTGCATCCGGCGGTCCATGGCGGGCTTCTTTACCGGCGCGATCTTGAGAGTCACCGCAAGGATGCCGAGCGCCACAAGATCAGCGCCATCGATCTTGTCTATATCAATCTCTATCCATTCGAGGCGGCGGTTGCCTCGGGTTCGGATTTTGAGACCTGTGTCGAGAATATCGATATTGGCGGGCCGGCCATGCTGCGCGCGGCGGCCAAGAATGGCCAGTCGGTCGCGGTCTGCACCGATGCCGGCGATGTCGCCGCCGCATTGGCTGAGATGGACGAGCAGGACGGTGAGGTGAGCATTGCGCTCAGCCGGCGCCTTGCGGCCAAGACCTATGCGCGCACCGCAGCCTATGATGCGGCGATTTCCGGCTGGTATGCCGAGCAGCTGCAGGACACCGTGCCCGACTGGGCCGGGTTTGGCGGACAGCTGGCGCAGAGCCTTCGCTATGGCGAAAACCCGCACCAGTCGGCGGCCTTCTATACGACGGGGGCCAAACGGCCTGGCGTCGCGACGGCGCGTCAGGTGCAGGGCAAGGAGCTGTCCTACAACAATATCAACGACACCGATGCGGCCTTCGAGCTGATCGGGGAGCTGGGTGACGAGCGCCCCGCCGTTGCGATCATCAAACATGCCAATCCGTGCGGCGTCGCGACGGACGACTCGCTGGTCGAGGCCTATCGCAAGGCGCTGGAATGCGATTCCACCTCGGCCTTTGGCGGGATCGTCGCGCTCAACCGGCTGCTCGATGAGGAGACGGCCACGGAGATCGCGAAAATCTTCACTGAAGTCGTCATTGCGCCGGGCGCCGACCAGGGTGCGCTGTCGGTGTTCGAGAAGAAAAAGAACCTCCGGCTTCTCCTGACCGATGGTATTCCCGATCCCGAAGCACGCGGGCGCGTCGTCAAGACGGTCGCCGGCGGCCTGCTGGTGCAGGACCGCGACTTTGGCCGGGTGACGCGCGATGATCTTCGCGTCGTCACGGAAAAGGCACCCAGTGAGAGCGAGCTCGACGACATGCTGTTTGCCTGGCGTGTGGCCAAGCATGTGAAGTCCAACACCATCGTCTATGTGAAGGATGGCGCGACGGTCGGGATTGGCGCGGGTCAGATGAGCCGGATCGATTCGGCCCGTATCGCCGCGCGCAAGGCGGTCGATGCTGCGGACGCGGCGGGTTGGGACGCGCCGAAGACGCGCGGCTGTGTCGCCGCGTCGGACGCCTTCTTCCCCTTTGCCGATGGCTTGCTGCAGGCAGCCGAGGCGGGCGCGACGGCGGTGATCCAGCCGGGCGGCTCCATCCGCGATGATGAAGTCATCGAGGCGGCCAATGAGGCGGGGCTTGCCATGGTCTTCACCGGTATGCGCCATTTCCGTCACTAGGCGATGAGCGCGGCGGTCTCCCCCTTCGACGAGCTGAACCAGCACTGGCTGGCGGTGCGCATCTATTATGAGGACACCGATTTCACCGGTATGGTCTATCATGCCAATTATCTGCGTTTCTTTGAGCGCGGGCGGTCCGAGTTCCTGCGCGATGCGGGCGTGTCGCACCAGTCGCTCCTGTCGCGCCCGGACCCGGCGGCCTTTACGCTGACCAATGTGAATGTCGACTATAAGCGCGCGGCGAGGATCGACGACCAGTTGCAGATCCGCTCGCGCTATACCGGCACCAAGGGGGTACGGGTCCTGTTCGAACAGACCGCCCTTCGCGGCGAGGAGATCATCGCCGAGGCGGTGGTCACGGCGGTGATGATCCATGCCGACGGCCGCCCGCGCCGGCCCATTCCGGACGTGGTCGAGCAACTCAGGCCATATATATTTCCCGGCTAGGGAGCGGGCAGGCGCCCCTTCGGTCTGATTATTCGCCGTGCAGTCGCCAATCTGCTGCGAACATAATCGCCAGCGTCAAGTTTCCGCCTGATTTCCGTAAGATAGGGGGGATGCTTTACGAACCCGCGCGGTCCGCCAAAGGCTAGCGCAATGGCTGCCATCAGCCGAGACAAAGAGGAATTTCATGGAAAGCGAAGCTGCCGCTCCTATCGTGTCCGAAGGCGGATTCTCCCTTTTCGGCCTGCTTATGGATGCCGATATTGTCGTCAAGCTGGTGCTGATCATCCTGTTGATCGCCAGCCTCTGGTCCTGGGCCGTGATCATCGAGAAATCCTTCACGGTGTCGCGGGCACGCAAGCGTGCCAAGGCTTTCGAGGACGCGTTCTGGTCCGGCCGGGCCGACGATCTGGACCGCCGCGGCGCCGCGTCCGGCAGCGATGCGGCCTCGCGGATCTATGCCTCTATCACGCGCGAGTGGACCGATGCGCGCCGCGCGCCGGAGTCCGAGGGTCACATGATGATGATCGACCGGGCCGAACGCTCGCTGCGGGCCGGGGTCGACCGCGAGGTCGGGCGCGTCAGCAACGGCCTTGGCGTGCTGGCGACGATCGGTTCTGCCTCTCCCTTTATCGGCCTCTTCGGTACGGTCTGGGGCATCATGAACGCCTTCCTCAACATCGCCGAGAAGCAGGATACCAGCCTTACCAACGTGGCCGGCCCGATTGCCGAAGCGCTGTTCGCGACCGGGCTTGGCCTCGTTGCGGCCATTCCGGCGGTCATCTTCTACAACAAGTTCACGGGCGATATTAACCGGCTGGCCGACCAGCTCGACACGTTCAGCCAGGACCTTCTGGTGCGCCTGTCGCGCCGCGCTTCGGATCTGGGGGCCTAGGTCATGGCTGGCGGATTTGCTTCAGGCACACCAGGACGCGGACGGGGCCGCCGGTCCATGGCGGCGGAGATCAACGTTACGCCGCTGGTCGACGTCATGCTGGTGCTGCTTATCGTCTTCATGATTACCGCGCCGCTGCTGACGACGGGTGTGGAGGTCTCGCTGCCCAAGGCGTCGGCGGAAAATCTGCGCGCGCCGCAGACCCAGCCGCTGTCTGTGTCGCTGAACAGTAATGGCGACATCTTCATCCAGGAGACAGAGATCCAGCCCGATGAGCTGGTCTCCACCCTCTATGCGATTGCCGGCGAAGGCTATGAGGAGCGCATTTTCCTGCGCGCAGATGAAGGCGTGAATTATGGCCAGGTCATGGGGGTCATGACCCGCATGCAGCGCGCCGGATTCCGCAATATCGCGCTGGTCACCGATCCACAGGCCGAGGAGAGCGCCCGGTAATGATCCGCGGTCTTCCCGCATCCATCCTGTTGCACGCAGCCGTCATTGGCGCAGGCTATATCGTATGGCCCTATGTCGGCACGACTGAGACGGAAGAGGAATTTGTGCTGGTGCCGGTCGAGTTGGTCGAGGTCGGCGAGATGACCAATGTCGCGCCTGTCGTCGAGCCCGAAGAGCCCGAGCCGGTGGAAGAAGAGCCAGAGCCTGAACCCGAACCGGAGCCTGAAGAAGAGGATGTCCCGGTCGAGGAAGTGCCAGACGAGCGCGATATTCCGGTCGATGATGTGGAGACCTCCCAGGAGGCGCCCGCGCCTGAAGCTGAAGATGACATCCTGCCAAATTTCGAGGCTGAACCCGACGAGGAAGAGGAAGCCCCGCCTGAAGAGCCGGAGGAGGAGCGTCCCGCGACGCCAAATCCGCAGCGCAAGTCCAGCGCGCTGGACGACCTGCTCAATTCAGCCGAATCCACCTTCCAGAGCGAGCGCGAGACCCGGCGCGAGACCCGCCCGCCGCCGCGCGAGCCGGAGCCTAAACGCGAGGAAGCGCCCGCGCCGCAGGAGCGCCGGTCTGGGGCAGGCGAACGCACGGCCAACACTGTGCGGATCGAGCAGTTGCTCTACAATCAGATCTATCCGTGCTGGGATGGGGTCAGCGACCAGCCCGAACCAGAACGGCTCAATGTCAGCATGCGGGCGCGCCTGGATGCCGAGGGCAATGTGATCGACCTCGATCTCGTCCGGCCCTCACGCGCGCCGATTGGCGACCGCTCCATGCAGCTTGCCATCGAGCGGGCCCAGCGCGCGGTCCAGAAGTGTCAGCCTTACAGGCTTCCAAGGGATGATTACGATCTCTGGAAGGAAGCCACTATCAATCTCGGCCCGGCTTTTACGGGCAACTAGACGTCAGGAAAGGGCGATAAGCCAGATGATCAGATCAATTGCCGCCTATTTGTTTGCCGCCTTCATCGCGGTCATACCGGCCGCCACGGCGCAGGTGACCGTGAACATCTCCGAAGGCACGCTGAAGCCGACACCGATCGCGATTCCGGTCTTCGAGGCAGAAGGTGCCGACCGCCAGCTCGCCACGGATATCACATCGGTGGTGCAGAACGATCTGCTCTCGACAGGGCTTTTCTCCATCACGCCGGAAAGCGCCTATATCCAGCGTGACCTTTCCATCGATAGCCAGCCGCGTTTCGCAGACTGGAAAATCATCCAGACCGACGCGCTGGTCGTGGGTGAGGTGGACCGCGTGACGATTGAGGGGGTGGAGTTCATCCGCGCCTCGGTGCGTCTCTGGGATGTCTATGGCGAGGAAGTCATGCGCCTTGAGGGACAGGCCGGGCGGCGCTTTACCGCCAAGCCGGAAGACTGGCGGCGCATCGCGCACAAGATTGCTGACACGATCTATTCGCGCCTGACCGGTGAAGACCCGTATTTCGACTCGCGTATCGTCTATGTCGCCGAGACCGGGCCGAAGGATGACCGTACCAAACGCCTCGCCATCATGGATTCTGACGGTGCCAATGTGAAATATCTCACCTCGGGCACGTTCACGGTTCTCACGCCGCGCTTCTCGCCGTCGAACCAGCAGATCACCTATATGTCGTTCGAGAATAACCGCCCGCGCGTCTATCTGTTCGACATCCAGAGCGGGCGTCAGGAAGTGCTTGGCAATTTCCAGAACATGACCTTCGCGCCGCGTTTCTCGCGCGATGGCCAGTCGGTCCTGCTGACACAGGCGGCGAACGGCAATTCCGACATCTATCTGCGTGATCTCGTCACACAGAATACGCGCCGTCTGACCGATCACCCGGCGATCGACACCTCCCCGTCCATGTCGCCGGACGGCCGCCAGATCGTATTCAACTCCGACCGTGGCGGCAGCCCGCAGCTCTATATCATGAATACGGACGGTTCACCGCTGACCTGCCCATCAGGCGGACGCGACACGGCCTGCCGCATCACGTTCGGGTCGGGCCGCTATTCCACACCGGTCTGGAGCCCGCGCGGCGACCTGATCGCCTTCACGAAACAGTCTCGCGGCAAGTTCTCCATCGGCGTGATCGGCACCGACGGCGAAGGTGAGCGCGTGCTGACAGAATCCTATCTGGATGAAGGGCCGGAATGGTCGCCGAACGGGCGCGTCATCACCTTCTTCCGCGAGCGCGCGCCGGGCGCAGGCCCGCAGCTCTGGTCGGTCGACCTGACAGGACGCAATCTGCGCCAGATTCCGACGCCGACACAGGCTTCCGACCCGGCCTGGTCGCCGCTTCTGAACTAAAAGTGTGCGGGCGAGCCCAAAAACACCGCCAATACGCCGAATATATTTCGGGGAACCAATCGTCAGCCACGAAGTTGACAAAATCGAGCAATAAGGGTCGCGCCAACGACCTTACGAAGGAGTAACCAATGCGTCGTCTTGTTATCAGCACTGCATCTATTGCCCTGGTTCTGGGAGCGGCCGCCTGTGCGTCCAAGCCTGATCCAGTCGACAATTCGGCGTCACAGGTTTCCGATACGGATTCCGCTCCGACCGGCCCGGTCAACGAATCCGACATCGAACAGCCGAGCCGCGTGATCGATTCCGGCCCGACCGCCGGTTCGCTCGAAGACTTCAAGGTCAATGTCGGCGACCGCGTCTATTTCGATCTCGACCAGTACCGCCTCGATGGCGACGACCAGTCGGTCCTCCAGCGTCAGGCCGCCTGGCTTCAGCAGTATCCGAACGTCCGTATCCTCGTCGCCGGTAATGCCGACGAGCGCGGCACGCGCGAATACAACCTCGCCCTCGGTGAGCGCCGCGCCTCTGTCGTTCGCGACTATCTGGTGAACCTTGGCGTTTCCCCTTCGCGCATCGACACGGTCTCCTACGGCAAGGAGCGCCCGATCGCGGCTGAGTCGAATGAGGCTGCCTGGGCGATGAACCGCAACGCCTTCACCCAGATCATGGGTGGCCCCAGCAGCTAGAGCCTGCTGCCAGTCACAGACAAGGAAAGCCGGGTGTCATAATTTGGCCCCGGCTTTTTTTTAGCTATATGTCCAGTCCATCGTATCGCCTTCCTGGAGCGCCTTTCATGATCCGACCGGTTCTTGCCCTCGCTGCCTTTTCGCTTCTCGCCGTCCCCGTCGTCGAAGCCCAAGCGCAGCGTGCGCCGATCACCCGCGGCGCGACCAGCGGGGACCTTGCGACAACGGTAAGCCAGCTTCGCCAGCAGATGGCGCAGATGTCGCTCGATATCGCGCGGCTGGAAGACGAGATCGGCCGGCTGAACGGTGAAATCGAAACGCTTGAATTCCTGCTATCGCAATCGCGCGACGAGTCGGCGCGCATGCAGGAGGATGACCAGCGTATCGGCGAGACGCTGCGGACCCTCAGCGAACAGAATGACCGCCTGCAGGAGCGTATCTCCGGTCTTGAGCGTCAGATGGACGGGCTTGCCAGTGGCGCGGTGGAAGAAGGCGGCGAGCCGCGCGAGACCGCCGGTGCCCGCGCTTCCTCAGAGCCTTCGCGCAACCGCGCGGCCGAACGCGACGAGCCCCGCCAATCGGCCCGGTCTGAAGAGGCGCAGACAGCAGGCGATGAAACCGGCGGCAATCCCGGCTATCAGGGCTCTCTCGGCACGCTGAGCGCCAGCGAACTGCCCGGTGAGGCCGGACCGCTCTTTGCGGCGGCGAAGTCCCGCCTCCTCAAATTCGATTATGCCGGGGCCGAAGAGGCTTTCCGGGCCTTTCTGGATCGGTTCTCTGACGACCCGCAGGCAGGCGAGGCGCAATACTGGCTGGCGGAAACTCTCTTCCAGCAGGAAGCCTATGCTGAATCCGGCGAGGCATATCTGAAGATGATCCGCGAATATCCCGATGATGCGCGCGCACCGGATGCGCTTGTGAAACTCGCCCGCTCCATGCGGCTTGTTGGCGATACCGATCGTGCCTGCGAGGCGCTGGCCGTGCTGCCGCAGCAATATCCCGACGCCTCCGGCGTGACCAAGAACCTTGCCGCCCTTGAGCGCACGCGTGCGGGTTGCAGCGCCTAGAAGACCATACGCCCGAGCTCATCGATGCGATGACGGATGGGGTGCAAGGCCCGGTCTGCCTCGCCGTGTCCGGGGGCAGCGATTCCATCAGCCTGCTTGACCTTGCAAGCGGATGGTCGCGCCAGTCGGGCCGCAATCTTCTGGTTCTCACAGTCGATCATGGCCTGCGGCCCGAAGCGGCCGGCGAAACCGAATGGGTGGCAGAGACCGCCCGCGCGCTTGGCCATGAGGCGCAGATCCTGCGCTGGACACCGGACAAAAGAAGCCAGAGCGCGGCCCGCACAGCGCGTCATACGCTGCTGGCAGAGGCCGCGAGACAGGCGGGGGCAGGGGTCATTCTTCTGGGTCACACGCAGAGCGACGTCATTGAGACCCTGTTGATGCGTCTTGCGCGGCCCGCCCGCCTTGCCGGCGCCGTGGGTCCGCAGCCTGTGTCGGTCTCCCCGGTCTGGCCGGCCGGGCGCGATATGCTTATCGGGCGCCCCCTCATCGGCTGGCCGCGCCATCTGCTACGAGAGCGGCTGGTGCAGGCGGGGAAAAGCTGGGTGGACGATCCAAGCAACATCTCCGAGGCCTATGAACGTGTCCGGG
>NVWP01000013.1 GCA_002733705.1 Henriciella sp.
ACAGCCCCTATGAGCCCCCCACCGACCCCGAACTGCGCCTCGATACCACCCAGCTCTCTGCTGAAGACGCCGCAGAACAGGTTATTGCCTATCTTCAGAACGCAGGACTTCTGACAGGCTAGCCTTGCGGCCCACCGTCACATTCTGTCATCTCATTTGGGTTGGCAGGGCAGGGGAAAGTTCAATAAGGCCGGTAAGGCAGGCAAGAGAATGGCTTTCTGAATATGTGCGGAATTATCGGTATACTGGGCAATGAAGAAGCGGCACCGCGCCTTCTGGAGGCGCTGACCCGGCTGGAGTATCGCGGCTATGACAGCGCGGGCATCGCCACGCTGGACGATAGTGGAAAGCTGGATCGCAGGCGCGCCCCGGGCAAGCTGAACAATCTGCGGGAAATCCTGTTCAAGGAGCCGCTTGCGGGCTCTCAGGGGATTGGTCACACACGCTGGGCCACCCACGGGTCTCCCACGCTTGGCAATGCGCATCCGCACGTCTCTGGCGGCGTGGCCGTCGTCCATAACGGCATCATCGAAAATTTCCGCGAACTCAGAAAGTCGCTCGAGGCCCGCGGCCATGTTTTCGAGACTGAAACCGATTCAGAAACCATCGCTCATCTGGTGAGCTCATACCTCGCAGCGGGTGACAGCGAAGTTGAGGCTGTCGGGAAGGCTTTGGGCGAGCTGGAGGGTGCCTTCGCGCTCGCCATCCTTTTCGAAGGGCGCCAAAACCTGATGATCGGCGCACGGCGCGGGTCGCCGCTCGCCATCGGGCTGGGTGACGGAGAGATGTATCTTGGCTCCGATGCGCTGGCGCTGGCGCCTTTCACGAACCGCGTCGTCTATCTTGAGGAAAATGAGTGGTGCGTTCTCTCTCGTGAGAACTATGAAATCCGCTCTGAATCCGGTGAGCGTGTGGAGCGCGAGCCCGTGCTGGTCCAGGGCGCGGGCGCGGCGATCGAGAAGGGTAACTATCGCCACTTCATGCAGAAGGAAATCTTCGAGCAGCCCGATTCCCTGTCGCGCACCATCAACGCCTATGTCGATCCGCTGAAGCGGTCGATCACGCTGCCGGGGGGCAAAGGCGAGCAGATTGACTGGACGGCGATAAGCAGTCTCCACATGGTCGCTTGCGGGACTGCCCATTATGCGACCCGTGTGGCGGAATACTGGTTCGAGCAGTTTGCTGGCCTTCCCGTAAAGACCGATATTGCATCGGAATTTCGCTACCGCGAACCGGCGCTGCCAAAGGAAGGCGGCCTTGCTCTGTTTGTCAGCCAATCGGGCGAGACCGCAGATACGTTGGCGGCGCTTCGCTATTGCAAGGAAAAGGGCTTGAAAACGGCCGCTGTCGTCAATGTGCCGACCTCGACTATTGCGCGTGAGGTGGATCTTGTCCTGCCGACATTGGCAGGCCCTGAAATCGGCGTGGCCTCGACCAAGGCCTTTACCGCACAGCTCGCCGCTCTTGCGGCTGTCGTGATCGCTGCTGGGGTCCAGCGCGGCACGCTCGGCCGCGACGATGAGATCCGCCTGACCAAGGCACTGAACGAAATACCGGGGTTGACGGTGGAGTGCCTCAAACTGGACGAGGCCATCTCAAGCATGGCCCGTGACGTGGCGAAGGCGCGGGATGTCATCTATCTGGGGCGCGGCGTTCATTATCCGATTGCGCTGGAAGGCGCGCTCAAGCTGAAGGAAATCAGCTATATCCATGCGGAGGGCTATGCCTCTGGTGAGCTCAAGCATGGGCCGATCGCCCTGATCGACGAGACCACGCCGGTCGTGTTCGTGGCGCCGAGTGATCGTCTGTTCGAGAAGTCCCTGTCGAACCTTCAGGAAGTTGCTGCCCGTCATGGCTCGGTCATTCTGATCAGCCACGCGAAAGGCGTGGAGGAGGCGGGTGATACGCCCGCCAGCACGCTGATCATGCCGGGCTGCGATCCGTTTGTCGCACCGATCCTCTACTCGGTACCTGTCCAGCTTCTCGCCTATCATGTGGCCGTGGAGAAAGGCACCGATGTCGACCAGCCGCGTAATCTCGCAAAGTCGGTCACGGTTGAATAGGCTCTGGTATCGACCACAGAATTGTCCGTTATCGCTCTGCTTGAAAGCGTCCAACCCAAGAGCAGTCGCCTACCGCTTCTTCTCGACCGACCGGCGCAAGTTCATCGTCGCCGATACGCCGGGACATGAGCAGTATACGCGCAACATGGCGACCGGTGCCTCGACGGCCGATCTTGCCATTGTGATGATCGATGCGCGCAAGGGCGTGCTCACCCAGACGCGGCGCCACAGCTTCATCGTCTCGCTGCTGGGCATCAAACATGTCGTGCTCTGCATCAACAAGATGGACCTTGTCGGCTATGACCCGGACGTCTTCGAGGAAATCGAGGCCGATTATCGCGAGTTTACCTCCGATTTCGGGTTTGAGAGCATTCAGGCGATCCCTGTCTCGGCGCTGGCGGGCGACAATGTCGTCACAAATAGCGAGCAGACGGCCTGGTATGATGGCCCGCCCCTTATGGAGTATCTCGACACGGTCGAGATCGCATCGGACGCACAGCAGAAGCCTTTCCGCATGCCGGTCCAGTGGGTGAACCGGCCCAATCTCGATTTTCGCGGCTTTGCGGGCCAGGTCATCTCCGGCACGGTCAAGCCGGGCGACAAGGTCCGGGCGCTGCCATCGGGGCGGTCCAGCACGGTGTCGCGCATCGTCACCATGGGCGGGGACCTCGATGAGGCCGTCGAGGGCCAGTCGGTCACGCTGACGCTGGCCGACGAGATCGACATCTCGCGCGGGGATGTCATCTGCGCCGACCAGTCGCCGGCCGAAGTGTCCGACCAGTTCCAGTCCACCATGCTCTGGATGTCCGACAGCGCCATGCTGCCGGGGCGCTCCTATATGATGAAGATCGGCGCCAGCGACGTGCAGATGCAGGTCACCGAGCAGAAATACCGCATCGATGTGAACACGCGCGCGCATGAGGCGGCCAAGACGCTGGGCCTCAATGAGATCGGCGTGGTCAATATCGCGCTCGACCGCGAGATCACCTTCGATCCCTATAATGAGAACCGCCGCATGGGCGGGTTCATCGTCATCGACCGGATGACCAATGAGACGGTCGGTCTCGGCCTGATCAACTTTGCGCTGCGCCGCGCCTCCAACATCCATCGCCAGGCCATGGATGTCTCGCGTGAGCTGCGGGCCTCCATGAAGGGGCAGAAGCCGGTCATGCTCTGGTTCACGGGGCTGTCGGGCGCGGGCAAGTCGACGGTGGCGAACATCGTCGAGAAACGTCTCGCCGCACTCGGCAAGCACACCTACACGCTGGACGGCGACAATGTCCGCCACGGCCTCAATAATGACCTTGGCTTTACCGATGCCGACCGGGTGGAGAATATCCGCCGGGTGGGCGAGGTCGCCAAGCTGATGATCGATGCGGGCCTCATCGTGCTTGTCTCCTTCATCTCACCGTTCCGGGCCGAACGGCGCATCGTGCGCCAGATGGTGCAGGACGGTGAGTTCATCGAGGTCCATGTCGATGTCTCTCTGGAAGAGGCCGAGAAGCGTGACGTCAAAGGCCTCTACAAGAAGGCACGCGCCGGCGAGATCAAGAATTTCACCGGCATCGACAGCCCCTATGAGCCCCCCACCGACCCCGAACTGCGCCTCGATACCACCCAGCTCTCTGCTGAAGACGCCGCAGAACAGGTTATTGCCTATCTTCAGACGGCTGGACTGCTGCGAGGAGGTCTGGCGGGCTGGGCTGTAATCCGCCGGCCTTCTGCTTCCAGACGTGCGGGCGCCGGCCATGTAGGTCGGCCGGGTTCCAGCTCATGGCGCAGGCGATTTGCAAGCTTGAGAGCTTGCGCGCCCTCTGGATGGCCCTGCGGCGCCTTAGAACGTCGGGGAGTGTCTTAAGCGCTTCGCCGATTCCGCGGCGCATAGAGCGTGCTTGCGGTTTGCCGAGTGCGCGCAAATACAGATAGAGGGTCGCCAGCACATGACCCGGCAGGGTGAATGCAAGCGCCAATGGAGGCATGTTGGCGAGGTAGGTGCGAAGCCGGTTTCCGGTGCCAAGCCGAATAGTGAAGTCGCTGTAGCGCCCGCTGATCGCGCTCCCATGATGGCGAACCACAGCATCGGGAACGAAGATGCAGTGCTCTCCCTTTAGGCGCAGGCGAAAGCCGAGGTCGACATCTTCGCAATAGCAGAAAAAGGATTCCTCGAACCCGCCAGCGTCTAGAAAGGCTGACTTACGGAAGAGCGCGCTCGCTCCGCATGGGGAGAAGCACTCGCCTTCGTTTGGAAGCTCGTCCGCGCGAAGGCCGAAGCCACCGCGCCAAGGAATGCCGAGGATGAAATAGCAGTCTCCGGCGCCGTCGAGGGTTCTGTGATCAACGGCATCGATTTGGGCGCTTGCAAACATACTGGCCTCGGGATGACGCGCTGTGGCGTGGAGCAGCTTTTCCAGCCAGTCAGGCTGAGGCTCGGTGTCGGGATTAAGCAGGACAAGCCAGTCCCCAGCGGCCTGGCGCGCCGCGAGATTGTTGGCTGCTGCGAAGCCGAGATTGATGTCCTGCCGGATCAGTCTGCTTTTCGGCAGCGCTGAGAGGTCGAGCCGGTCCGCGGATCCGTCGCACGAGGCGTTGTCAATAATGATCACTTCATCGGCCGGGCAGGTTTGGCGGGCAAGGTGGTCGACTGCCGCCTGGATGAAGTCTCCGCCATTATAGTTCACGATGATGACGCTCAACGAGGCGTTCGGGCGGGTGTTCAAGGCAGGATCCTCGGGCGGCGTTGGCAAGCTATGGTACATCAATCGGTGCGGGCGGGAAAGTGTGCCTGCCTGTTCTCCCTGTTATTCGCGGCAACGGCTGTGGCCGGCCGCCGATGTCTGCGCTTTCGCACTGGCGCCGTGCAGCGCCAATCGGCTAAGAGCGGCGCAACGCACCCGAATCTTGAGGGTCAGGCAGCCCGTGAGGGATTTTCAATGATCGACTTTTTCGGTGTCGGCACCCAAAAAGGCGGCACGACCGCCCTGTTCAATGCACTGTCGAAGCACCCCGGCCTGTGCCTCGCCGAGCGCAAGGAGCTGCATCTGTTTGATGACGAGCGTATCGACTGGCGCGACCCCGACCTGAGCGGCGCACTCGATGAATTCCCCCCGCATAGCGAGGAGGCCCTGCTTGGCGACATCACCCCGATCTACGCCTACTGGCCGAACGCCCTGGAGCGGATTGCGCGGTACAATCCCGACGCCCGCCTCATCTTCCTGCTGCGCCATCCCGCCTACCGGGCCTACTCGCACTGGAAGATGGAGACCAAGCGCGGAAACGAAAAACTAGACTTTGAAACCGCCATCTCGCAGGAAGGCCGCCAGCGTGTGGCGGCATCGCTAGGCGGCGTAAGCCGCGTCTATTCGTATGTGGAGCGGGGCTTCTACCCTGCGCAAATAAGGCGCATGCTCAGCCTGTTTCCGCGACACCGGGTGCTGATCCGGACGACAGACCGGCTCTGGACCCAGCCGGAGCAGGTACTGCAGGAGATCCAGAAATTCCTCGGGGTGGAGGTGCGGTCGCTGGCCTCTCCGTCCTATGTCGTGCCGGTCGATACCTCCTCGGCGCCCCCGATGCCGGCGCATTGCCGAAAGGCGCTCGATGCGCTCTATGCTGACCCGATCCTTGAATCGGCGAAGCTGTCCGGCCTCGACCTCGCCCGCTGGCTGGACCCCGACTATGAGGAACCCATGCTGCCGGAGGGAAGCTGAACCTGTGCGAAGAACGTCCGATTGCAGGCTTTTACCTCTGACAATAACTGGTTGCGCAGTTACAAATGTGACGCCGATGTGCAGTCTGTGACATAGGAGGGGGCAAATCGTCCCTGCGCTGAATGGCGGGTGGCAAGGATACGGATTTTGGTAGAAGCTTCGGCGCGGCAAGACAACGAGGAGCGAACTGCATTGAATGTACAGAAGCGACAGGCCCTTCTGGTCCTGGGGATGCACAGAAGCGGCACATCCGCACTGACCGGCCTGCTCGGCGAGGCGGGTGCGGCCCTTCCCAAGACGCAGCTGCCGGCGAACAAGGACAACCCCAAGGGCTATGGGGAATCGAAGGTCTTCATGACCTTCAATGAGGATGTCCTGGGCCGGATCGGAAGCTCCTGGGACGATCTCAGCGTGATCGAGGAGCGGACCTGGAAGCAGTACGTTCTCAACCAGAAGACCATCGACGAGCTGTCGCAGCACATCCGCTCGGAATTCGATGATGCAGACCTCATCGCCATCAAGGATCCGCGGATCTGCCGCCTGGCGCCCCTCTGGATCCAGGTGCTGGAAAAGCTCGACTACAAGGTCCTGCCGGCCCTCATCGTGCGCAACCCGCTGGAAACCGCACGCTCTCTCAATGCGCGCGAGCAGATGCATACCGGTGCAGGCCTTTTGCTCTGGTTGCGCAGCGTGCTTGATGCCGAGGCGGTTACCCGCAGCATGCCGCGCGCGGTCGTTTCCTATGAGAGCCTGCTGGAATCCGAAGCCGCGGTGCTGGAGAAGATCTCGGGCCTGCTTGCGCAAGGTGGCGGCGAGGAGGGAGGCGAGCGCCTGCACTACGATGCGGGCGAGGAAGCCTTCATCGACCCCGGCCTGCGCCATCAGGCTGTTTCGGAGACGGAGCTTGCGAGCTCGGGCGCGGCTGCCGACTGGCTGGTCGATACCTACAAGGCGATGCTGACGCTCTGTGACGAGCCGGACGCGAACGCGCGGCGCGCTGCCTATCGCGCGCTCAACCGGGTCAAGAAGGAGTTCGACCTCGCCTGCCGGCAATTCTGGCCCTTCCTGCTCCACAGGACGCGCCACCATGCCGGCGTCGCGCGCGAGGCGCGCAAGCTCGGACGCAACCTGCAGTCTGTCGAGAAGAAGCTGCTGGAAAAGGATGCCCTCGCCTCAAAGCGCGCCGGCGAACTGGTCGCGCTGGAACGGCGCCTCGAGCACAAGCTTGAGGAGATGGAGGCGCTGAAGACGAAGGCGGCTTCCTATCAGAAGGAGAGCGAGCGCCAGCAGGCCGAACTCACGCAGAAAGCCAAGGCGATCACTGAGCGCGACGAGGCGATCGGCAAGAAGGACAAGGCCATCGCCGAAGGCGAAGCCACGATCAAGCGTCAGGAAGCCGACCTCGAAAACAGGCGCAAGCAGGTTGAGAGCCTGACCGGCGAGCTGCAGGCGCTCAGGGAGCAGGGCGAAAAGGATGCGGAGGCACTAGAGCAGGCGCGCTCGCGCATGATGTCCCTGCAGGGCAAGCTGGGCGCACGGGTGCGGCAGCTTGAAAAGGCGAAGACCGACATCTCCGCCCTGGAGGCGCGGCTGCAACAGCATGAGCAGACGGAGGTCCGGCTTCTGGCTGACCTTCGCGAAGCCCAGCAGTGGGTTGGAGTGCTGAGCGAGGCGGACGAGGAAAAGGACAAGCTTCTGGCCGAGCATGTCCAGAGCGTGAAGGCGCTGCGCTCCCAGCTCGACCGGGCCAATTCCCGCATCTCCGACCTGCAGAAAACCACCAGCCTGCTGTCGCGCCGCAATGCCCGCACGGTCGCAGCGCTCCAGGCGACCGGCTATCATGCCATGCGCGAAGTGCTTCATGTGAGGCTGAACGCGCGCCGCATCCGTCGAAGCGGACTGTTCGACGCCGAGCACTATCTGGCGCAGCTCGAGCGCGACAAGGTCGAATGCGAAGAAGATGCCCTGCAGCACTATCTCAAGTTCGGCGACTATATGGGCTATTCTCCGCACGCCCTGTTCGACGTGAACTGGTATCTTTCCAAGAGCGAGGATGTCGAGCAGAGCGGGGCAGGCGCGCTGCTCCACTTCGTGGCCAATGGGGCTGACGAGGGGCGCCAGCCGCACCCGCTCTTCGATCCGATGACCTTCGAGCGGTCGCTGCCCGGTGACGGACCGAAGGAGCGAGAGAAGCTCAATGCGCTCACCCGCTATCTCCAGCATGGCCCGGAAGAGCTGACCGACCCGCATCCCTATTTCAGCACCAGCTTCTACCTGCAGAACAATCCCGACGTCGCCCGGGCCGGCCTGAACCCGCTCCTGCATTACATGCAGCACGGGTCCCGCGAGATGCGCTCGCCGCACCCTGACTTCGACGAGAAGTGGTACCGCGAGAAGTATGGCGCAGCGATCCCCGCGGGGATGAGCGCGCTTGAATACCATGTACGCGAAGGGGCGTTGCGCGGCTATGAGCCGAACCCGTCCATCAAGCGCCAGATCGTGCGGACACCGGAAATGGAGGCCGAGCTCAAGACGGTCCTGGTGGTGGCGCATTCGGCCGGCGACCGGATTTTCGGCTCCGAGCGCAGCCTGCTGGACGTGCTGTCCGGCATTGAGCGCACGAGGTACCGCGTGGTCCTCGCGCTGCCCACTCCGTCGCTACGGTATGTCGAGGCCGTGCGCCACCTTGTCGACCGGGTAGTGCGGTGCAAGCGGCGCTGGTGGCAGGCCCATGACGGGCCGCACCGCGAGACGGTGAACTATTTCCGCAATCTGATGCAGCGCGAGAATGTCGACCTGCTCTACGGCAACACGATCATGCTCAACGAAGCGTTCGTGGCGGCAGGCGAGCTGGGCGTTCCCACGGTCTGCCATGTGCGCGAGATGATCGACACCGACACCGACCTGCAGGCGGCGATCGGCCTGCCGCCCAGCAAGATCGTCGATGCCGTGCTCGACCGCAGCGACTACATCGTAGCCAATTCCGAGGTCACAGCCCGGCTGTTCCACAAGCCCGAGCGGGTTTTCACCGTGAACAATGCGGTCGATACGACCGCGCTCGACATGCCGCAGCGTCCGAGAACGGGCCGGCTGCGCGTCGGCATGCTGAGTTCCAACATCGCGAAGAAGGGCGTCAACGACCTTTACGCGCTGGCCAAGGCCGCAGACCGCCTCGATCTGCCGGTCGATTTCGTCGCCTATGGCCCCGAGACCGAGGACGTCCAGAAAATCAAGGCCGAGATCGAGTCCCGTGGCGGCCCGGACAACATTTTCTTTCCCGGCTACAGCGAGAGCGCAGCGGACGCGATCCGCGACCTGGATGTCGTCGTCGTGCTGTCGCGCTTTGCGGAATCCTTCGGACGCACGGCGGCGGAAGGCATGGCCGCGCGCCGGCCGGTCATCGCCTATGACCATGGCGCCCTGCCGAGTGTCATCGATGACGGCGTCACGGGCTTCCTCATCCCGTATGCCGCGCCCCTGGCGGCGATCAACTGCCTGAAAGTCTTCCTCGAGACACCCGAAACGCTGCAGCGAATGGGCGAGGCGGGTCGCGACCGCGCGCTGCGGCTCTATTCGCTGCCGGTGCTCTCGCAGTCGATCAATCATGTCTTCGGTTCAGCGCTGGCAGGCGAGCCGGCGACGCAGCCAACGGCCGACACGGCTCCGGCCATCCAGTTCCAGCGCATCGAGGTGAACCATTCAGCAGTCGTCGACCCGGACTGGACGCCGCCGGCGATCACAGTCGTCGTACCAAACTACAATTATGAGAAATACCTGCCGGAGCGCCTGCACAGCATCCTGAACCAGACGCTGAAACCGGTCGAGATCATCTTCCTCGATGACTGTTCCCCGGACAATTCCCTCGAAGTGGCCGAAGAGATCCTTTCGGCGCAAGCGGACAAGCCCGGCGGCATTCCCTATCGCATCATCGCCAATGAAACGAATGCCGGCGTCTATCGCCAGTGGGTGAAGGGCCTGCAGGAAGCGAAAACCGACTGGGTCTGGATCGCCGAAGCCGACGACACCTGTGATGAGGATTTCCTCCTCTCGCTCGCAATGAAGATCCGGGACGATGTGAACGTGGTCTACGCCCAGTCGCGCAAGATCGACGAGCACAGCTCGCTGATCGCCTCCGACTATCTTCCCCACACCAATGACCTGTCCAAGACGCGCTGGCTTGAGGACTTCACCGAGGCCGGACCGCAGGAAATCCTGCAGTCGATCGGGTTCCGCAACACGATCCCGAATACCAGCGCGGCCATCATGCGCCGTGAGGCGGCGCTGAGCGCTGCCGACGAACTCCAGACCTTCAGGTATACTGGCGACTGGCTGCTTTATGCGCACATGCTGCGGACCGGGGGGCTGGCCTTCGTGTCCCGGCCGCTCAACAATTTCCGGCGCCATTCCGCCAGCGTGACGATGCAGAAGCGCCAGTCGCTTCCCTACCTGGTGGAGCTGGCGCGCATCCGGGAGTTCGTGTCGCGCAATTTCCCCATCCTGCCGCGCCATGTCGAGAAGCAGGACTGGTTCCTCAACCGGGATTACAAGATCCAGGATGTCGAGAAGAATTCTGAACACCCGGAGGTCAGGGTGCTGATCGAGCAGGCCAATGCCCATACCGAAGGACGCAAGCGCATCGGCCTCATCACCACCAATAACGGGTCGCACAATGGTGGCAGCGAGATGCTCTGGCAGGAGGCGGCGGTCGCCCTGCGCGAGAAAGGGCATGACGTTCTCGTCCTGATCAAGAAATGGGAGCCTGAACCGGCCATCGTTTCGGAGCTTTTCCGGGCAGGGGTGAAAGTGCTCTACAAGGAAGAGAATGACTTCCAGGAGATGCTGGCCGCGGCCCCGGACATGGTAGTCGTCTCCATCGGCGACCAGGATGAGGGCATCGAATACTATCCCTCCCTGCGCGCGCAGAAGGTGCCCTATGTCATCGTCAACCAGCTGACGAAGGAAGAAAGCGCCTGGCCGATCCGTGAGGCCAAGCAGAAGCCGGTCATGGAAGGCTATCTCGGCGCAGAGCGCGTCTTCTTCACCAGCCGCAATAATCACCGCGTCATGGAAGACCGGCTCAAGACCCGGATTCCGAACGCCGACATGCACTTCAACCCCTACCATATCGACCGGAGCTTCGTGCCGCCGCAGCCAGACCGTGAGGAGGGCCTGCAAGTGGCCATCCCGTCGAAGCTGCTCTTCATCCACAAGGGGCAGGACCTCCTGCTCGAGGCGCTGAAGGATCCGAAATGGCGGGAGCGCGACATCCATTTCAATTTCTATGGCGCAGGCCCCGATAGGGAAAAGCTGGAGGAACAGATCCGCGATTTCGGCCTGACCAATCTCCACCTGCGCGGGCGTGTCGACGACATTTCAGAAATCTGGCGTGACAATCACGCCCTGCTGATGCCGTCGCGGATGGAAGGCCTGCCGATCATGGTGGTCAGCGCCATGCTCTCTGGGCGGATGTGTATTGCGACCGATGTCGGCGGCAATGCCGAGGTGATCCGTGATGGTGAAGCCGGTTTCATCATTCCGCGCCCGGAGGTCGATGCGGTCGCCCGCACGTTGGAGGCCGCCTGGGAAAGACGCGATGACTGGGAGGCAATGGGCAAGACGGCGCGTGCCGACATTCTCGACTTCCTGCCCGAGGAGCCGGTCGAGGACTTCATCAGCCGGCTGGAGGCGCTGTGGCGGGGCGAGCCGGTGAGCGTTGCCGCCCAGAACCTTGCCTATCACGAGGCCTGACATACCGCCCAAGAAAGAAAGGCTGGCCCGGATCATCGGACCAGCCTTCCACATTGTGCTGGGTCGAGGACGGCCTGACCCTAGTCTTCGGTCGGCTCTTTCATGTCTTCCGTGACGGCTTCCGGCTCGCCGGCCTCGTCCGGCCCCGCCTCGGCTTCCTCGGCCGGCGCCGCGCTGCCTGAACTCGTGCAGCGCCTCACATCGATGTCATAGAGGGTCGCCGGCTCCCGGCTCTTCAGTCGCAGCACCGCCTCGCCATTCTCGTCGGGATCGATGGCAAACATCGGTCGGGTCTCGAGATAGGTCGTCCGCTCGCTCGAAATGGGCAGGGCGACGATCTCCATGGGGCGATCATTGACGGACATGAAGATCGAGTCGGCTGTCGTCGTCTCGGCCTCGTAATCGATCGCCACGCAGTAGGACGGCCCCGGCTCAAGGCCCGTCAGGGTCGCGTAGATGTAGAAGCTGGTGAGGCTGTCATACTCGTCCACGCTATCCTTCGTGCGCAGGACCACGGTGTCGAGCGACACGTCATCGACATCGACGCGGTGCGGGCGCAGGAGGCTGTCGTCTACAGGCAGGCCATCGACATAGGCGGTGTACATCCGGTCGCCGCTATGCTCGCAGATGATCTGCGTCTCGTCCTGCAGTACGGGCGAGTACACATCGATCACCGTGCGGCCGGCCTCATGGTCAAATTCGCGATATTCGACATTCTCGTCGCGCAGACGGACCTCTCCGATGATCGAGCACCATTCCTTGATGGTCTGTTCCTGGCGGGCCAGTTCGGCGTTCACTTCCGGATCGGGCTGAACGGGCTCCTGGGCGGGGCTGTTGTCTTGGCCGCAGCCCGTTGCCGTCATGGCGAGCGCGAGGGCCGGAACGAGGTGGATGGTCTTGGTCATGTTACACTCTTTTTTCAGCTATGTCTGGCGTGGTGACAAGGTCTCTTTTTAACGAGGGATTAGCTGGCCCGGAGCGCCACCTGCCGGCTCAGACGGCACCGACTCGGCGGCCTTCCTTGTAGCCATACTCCACAAAGTGATTCTTCAGCATTTCCTTTTTCTGAGCCTCGTCCATCTCACCTGCGCCGCGGAGGATGTCAGGATTGAGCTCTTCATACTTCTCTAGGTCGAGCGATTTAAGACCGGGCAGACGTCCTTCGTAATAGCCGAGTCGGAGGTAGTGCCGGTGCAGTGATTCGATGACGCCCTTTTCAAGCCCCTGGCGGACATCGGGATAGCTCTCAAGGTACCAGTCTTCGTCGAATTCGACATTACGGAGTAATGCCTCGATCAGGGATTTGAAGCCTTCGCGCGACATCGAAACCCGGTCTTCGCCCTCATCCCATCCTTCGAGGGCGAGCTTGCTTTTCAGTTTGGAAAAGTGTGTCGGGATCGGTGCTTCAGTCACGCTATATTCCTTTGTGCCCAATTGCATTGAACCTTACTAACTAAGCGGCGCTGGTCGCCATGTTTACCTGTCTCCCTCTACTGGATCCTCAGAAAATCGCAAAGGCCTATCTTTTGAGTTGCGGCGCGGCGTGTTCGCTAATTGCCGCGCGCCAAGTACCTGTCCAGAGCTTGGCAGCCTTTGCTATTGCTGAACCCAATCGACCCTGATAGGCGAAAACCGGTCCGTATCCGCATTGTGGCGGGCGGATATTGTCTAGTCCCGAGGTCCAAGTGCATGCGTTTCTTCGACGCTTTAACATTCCAGCATCAGCTACTCAGGACCTTGATCGATCGGGATATCCGTAGCCGCTATCAGGGGGCGCTGTTCGGCCTGTTTTGGACCGTCCTCAATCCGATGTTCCTGCTGGCGATGTACACCTTCGTCTTCACTGTCATTTTCAGGTCGCGCTGGGTTGTGCCGGAGACTGACGAGGCAGCGGCGGCGGCCACTTCGGGCACGTTCGGCTTCGCCACACTCCTCTTCTGCGGCCTCATCCTGCATGCCTTCCTGGCAGAGATCATCAGCGCGTCTCCGCGGCTCATCCTGCAGAACAAGAACTATGTGAAACGAGTCGTCTTCCCGCTCGAAATCCTGCCCATGGTGATCACGGGCACGGCGGTCTTTCACTTCCTGATCAAGCTGGTTGTGCTGCTTGGCTTTGTCCTGGTCATCAACCATACCCTGCCTATCACGGCGCTGCTCGCTCCGCTGGTTTTCCTGCCTCTCATCCTAATGGGCGTGGGCCTGGCTTGGATGTTCTCGGCGCTCGGTGTTTATCTGCGCGATCTCAACCAGATCATCACGCCGCTCCTCACCGGCCTTCTTTTCCTCGGCCCGATCCTCTACCCGGCCGAAGCCGTGCCGGAGCAGGTGCGGCTCCTCATGCATCTCAATCCGCTGTCTGTTCCTGTCGAAGAGATGCGCCGGGTCCTGATTTTTGGCAGCCTGCCTTACTGGACGGCCCTGCTATACTACACCGCGGCCTCCTTGCTCGTGTCAGCGCTGGGTTATATGTGGTTCAACGCTGCCAAGCGCGGCTTTGCCGATGTGGTATGACTGCGGATAGAACGAGACATAATGCCGAACCCCTCTCGCAACCCTTGCAGCCAGCAGGCTGCCGCCGCCAGTTCGCCGGCCCCGGAGCAGGCGCCGACTACGCCCTCTCCCGCCGGGACGGAGCGTGTGGCGCCAGAGGGGAAGGCCGCACCTGACGATCTGGCCATCACGGCGCGAGACCTCTCCAAGTATTACCATATCTATTCGCGTCCCACTGACCGGCTGAAGCAAATGTTTTTCGGACGGAGGCGGAATTTCTACCGCGATTTCCCCGCAGTGATGGGCGTCAGTTTCGATGTCGGGCGGGGCGAGACCGTAGGAATTGTCGGGCGCAACGGGTCGGGCAAGTCCACGCTGCTGCAGATGATTTGCGGCACGCTCAAGCCGACCCAAGGAAGTGTGCGCGTCAATGGCCGGATCGCGGCGCTGCTCGAGCTAGGCTCCGGGTTCAATCCGGAATTCACCGGCCGGGAGAACGTCTATCTCAATGGCGCGATCCTTGGCTTCAGCCGCAAGGAAATGGAGCAGCGCTTCGATTCCATCGCCGCCTTCGCCGATATCGGCGAGTTCCTCGACCACCCGGTGAAGACCTATTCCAGCGGCATGTATGTGCGGCTCGCCTTCGCCACCGCGATCAATGTTGACCCTGATATCCTCGTCGTCGACGAGGCGCTGGCGGTCGGTGACGAAGCCTTCCGGCGCAAGTGTTTTGCCCGCATCGAGCAAATCAAAAATAATGGCGCGACGATCCTCTTCGTCTCCCACAGCGCCCAGACCATCGTCCAGCTCTGCTCGCGCGCGCTGCTGATGGACCGGGGCGAAGTCCTGCTGGAGGGCCATCCAAAGGTGGTGATCAACCAGTATCAGCGCCTGCTCAATGTGAAGGGCGAGGTCGCCGAGGAGGTTCGCGGCACGATCAGGAGCATGGGAACCGATGAAGCCTTCACGCCACCCCCGGAGACGGGCGGCCAGGCCCAAGACACCACGCCCTCCACGCAGGAGGGGTACGACCCGCACTTGGAATCGAAATCACGCGTCGTCTACGAGACCCGGGGCGCAGAGATCAGGGATCCGCACATCGTCAACACCAGGGGCCAGCGCGTGAACATCCTGGAGGTCGGACGCACCTATACCTACACCTTCCGGGTCAGCTTCGAGAAGGAAGTCGAGCGTGTCGGGTTCGGCATGCTGATCAACACGACCAAGGGGATAGGAGTTGTCGGCTCCTCGACACGGCCCGTCCAGGCGCTGCACCTGACCTCGGTCAAGGCTGGCGAGGAAGCCGAGGTCAGTTTCATGTTCAAGTGCGCCTTCACGCCAAGCAGCTACTTCATAAATGCCGGCGTCTCGAGCCCGGATTCCGAGGACGGGGAGTTTCTCCACCGTATGCTCGATGCCGTTGCCTTTCACGTCGCGCCGACCGACGGTAGGACCTCGACGGGAATTGTAGATATCGACATTGTGCCAAAAGCGATCAAACTTGGGAGCGAAAGCGGTCCCTCAGGTAGCTGACAGGCTGCCTGACAGGACCGGGAGGGGCGTGGCACAGAAGAAAAGAAGGTCCGATGGAAACAACAGTGAAGGCCGAAACCCCGAAAGAGCGTCTGGCCGCGCTCGGTGGCATCGTCGAATTCCATCCCAAGGATTCGATGTTCCACGGCCATGAACAACAGTACTTCTCTGTCGGTGAGAGTGCGCTGTCCTGCGTAAAGCACGCGCTCGACATCGCCGGCAAGAAGCCGGAGGACGTGCGCCAGATTCTGGATTATGCCTGCGGCTTCGGCCGCGTGGCACGCTGGCTCAAGGCCTATTTCCCGGAGGCCGAAATCCTGGGCGTCGATGCCGACACCCGTGCCGTGGAATGTGCCAACGATATTCTCGGCATCAATGCAGAACGCGTCGATCTCACAATGAAGAAGGACATGGGCGGACCCTTCGACCTGGTGTGGATGGGGTCGCTCATCACCCACCTGCTCGCCCGCGACACCATGGACGTGCTGGCCTATATCCACAGGCACCTGGCCAGCGATGGCATCTTCGTCGGCACGATGCACGGCATCTATGTCTATAACCGGATCAGGAACGGCCAGAAGCTCTACGGCCTGCCACAGGACCAGGTCGACCGCCTGCTCCACGACTATGACATGTTCGGATATGGCTACGGCCATTATCCCCACGTCCCGACCTACGGCATCTCGGTCTGGAACGAAGACATGATGCGGCGGATGCTGGGCGAGACCGGCTTCGAGCTTCTCGACTATGTCGAGAAGGGCTGGGCCGATCACCAGGACGTCTTCATCGTTCGGAAGGCCTAGGACAGCTAGGCCAGCCGGGACGGCCACGCCGGCCAGCCTCTCGGACCTTCTCGTCAGAACGGCCTCAGCGCTTCTTCAGGGCATCCTGCAGCGCTTCGTCGAGGACCGGCGCCAGCGTTTTCATATAGGCCAGCGTGATGTGGTTCTCGTCGCGATAGACGACGATGTTACCGACGATCGGGTGGCAGGTTTCCTCTTCGCAGAAGGCATCGGTGAGGTCGAGCAGGGTGACGTTCTCGCCCGCTGCGGCTGCTGCAATGGACACCGCTCCGCCATGATCCATCGCTTCCGAGCGGCTGATTGCGCAGGCTTCCGGGGCACCCGGGTTTTCACCGAGGCATTCGGGAATCTGCTTGCCCATTCGCGGGGTGCCGCGCATCGCGACGACCGGAATGCCGGCATCCAGGAGCGGCCCCCAGGCCCGCAGGAGACCTTCCGAAAGCTGCTGCTGATTGGCCGGCTGGCCCCGCGCTCCGACGGCCACGTGATTGGTGACCATTGCCGTGAAGACGAGGTCGGGCTCTCGCTCGAGTATGTCGGCGCGAACGGCTTCAACCCAGGTGCGGCATTCGGGATACTCGGTCTGCGCGACGATCAGGAGCTCGTCGACGAAGGGGCAGGATGACTTGGTATGCGTCACCAGCGTCCAGCCCCGGCGATTGGCGATTTCGCGGAAAGCGGGCAGCCAGTGCGCAGCGTGGGAATCGCCTACGATCACGACGCTGAAGTCCGCGTCAGGGTCCGTCGATGGCGGATCGAAGGTGCATGGGTTGAGGGTCACATCGGGGCGTGCGACGTGGCAGCCCAGCTCGTAGATGGCGGGCAGGCTCTTGCGGGCGATGACCAGCTCGGGAATGAAGGGCGGACCTTCGGGGGTCGGGGTTTCGGCCCCATAAACCAGTGCCGCAGCGCCGGGATAATCGGTATCCTCGACCTGGAAGCTCGCAGCCCGGTCGGCCTGCTGCTTCGCAGGGATGTAGAGCGCTGCGGCGGCCAGCGCCGCTACGGCGAGAAGCCCGGCCATCAGCAGGTAGGCGCGCCAGACGCTTGCCCGGTGTCGCAGCGTGTCCTCCACATAGCGTTTCGAGAAGGCCGACAGGGCCAGCGCGATCAGGATGATACCCAGCCCCTCGAGCAGGGTGAAGCTGCGGCCGACAAAGGCGAGTGCAAAGATGACGATCGGCCAGTGCCACAGGTAAAGCGAGTAGGAGATGTCGCCGATATACTGGACGGGACGCAGCGACAGCAGGCCGTGCGCGGTGAAGCGGCCCGGCACGATTCCCGCCAGAAGCAGCACAGTCGTGCCCATGGTCGGCAGGAGGGCGATGTATCCCGGGAATGGCGACTCCTCGGTGTAGAGATAGGCCGACCCGCAGATCGCCGCGAGGCCCCCCCATGAGAGCAGGACGCGAAGGGCCATCGGCATCCGGACCCAGGGGGAAACCAGCGCTGCAAGGGCCCCGAGTGCCAGCTCCCAGACGCGCGTGTGCGTCATGAAATAGGCCGAAGGCTGACTGCGCTCGGTGACGAGGATGGAGGCGGCCAGCGAGCCGGCAAAGACCGCGAGGAAGATCAGCACCCAGACCGGACGTGCCCTCTCTCCCTTGCGTCCGGCCGCACCGGCGATGAATGCCCCCGCCATGATGAGCAGGGGCCAGACGAAGTAGAACTGTTCCTCGATAGAGAGCGACCAGTAATGCTGGAACGGACTCGGCGCGGCGTCAGCGCGCAGATAATCAACCGACTGGAAGTAGAGGTACCAGTTCTCGACATACAAGGCGCTCGCCAGCAATTGCTGGGCGGTTTCCATCCAGCGCAGCTGGGGCAGGAAAACGGCCGAGCCTGCAGCCCCGGCCACCAGGACGAGGGTGGCTGCGGGCAGGAGCCGGCGGATGCGCCGCTCGTAGAATTTCAGCAGGTTGATCCTGCCGTCGCGTTCCTGCTCCTTGACCAGCAGGCCCGAAATCAGGAAGCCGGAGATGACGAAGAACACGTCTACGCCGACATAGCCCCCCGGTAGGGCGGAGGGAAAGACGTGGAAAACGAGCACCAGGAGGACGGCCACGGCGCGCAGGCCCTGGATGTCGCTGCGAAAGCGTGTCGGCGACTGGGCGTGCGATGTCCCTGTCTGCCGGGCGGTCTCTTCTGTCTGGGTGACTGTGTCCATGCCGCGTTCCGGATGCCTACTGACTAAGCCAGCGCTCCAGTCCTTCTTCAACCGAGATTTCCGGATCCCACCCGGTCAGTGAGCGGATCCGAGAGATGTCCAGGACGCTGGCGCGGACATCGCCTGGCCGGTCTGAGACAAAGTGCAGTTCGGCTTTCTTGCCAAGCGCCTCTTCGACGATCTGCACGACCTCGAGCACGCTCAGGCCGCGCCCGGTCCCGACATTGACCACCGTGTTCGACAGCGCTGGATGAGTGCCGCAAAGCTCCAGCGCCGCGATCACATCGTCGATGTGGATATAGTCCCGCACCGTATCGCCCTCGCCGAGGATCTGGAGAGGCTGACCGGCCTTGATGCGCTCTGCGACGGCGGGGATGAGGCCCTGTCCCCGCTTCAGCTGCTGGCCGGGACCGAAAGGATTGGAGATGCGCGCCGTGGTGAATGTGAGGCGCCCCTGACGGGCATAGAGCGACAGGAACTGTTCCGCGCTGGCCTTCAGCAGGCCATAGAAGGAGATCGGCTCGAGCGGGGCGGTCTCCGGCGTCGGGCGGATGGCGCTGTCGCCATACACCGTGCCGCCGGAGGACGTGTAGACGACATGGCCGCCGCCATTCGCGGCGACCCATTCCAGAAACCTGACAAACAGCGTGAGGTTACTCTCGATGAAGGCGGAGGGTTCCTGCGCCGAATTCGACGGTGTCATATCGCTGATGCAGTAATAGTAGACGCTGCCGGGTCCGCAGTGCGCGCCGAGGCTTTCAAATCCGGAGAGGCGCTCCTTCACGGCGGTGAACCGGCCGGACTGAGTGTCGGACGGGCGCACCAAGACCGGATTCACGTCCTGTTCGACAAGGCTCTCGGCCAGACGCCCACCCAGAAATCCGCCTGCTCCAAGAACGACGTGCCGAACCATGAATACCCCGTGCTCGCATGCGGGTTGCACGCGTCCTTCCGCAACGCTCTCGAAAACGAAGCAGCCGACCTCATAAACCAAAGTCTGACCGCCAAGCCAATCGCCTGCCTGCATTCCAACGTGCAGGCAGGCTCCAGCGCGGCGCCTGTGGTCTTGCTTCCAGTCAGACAGTGTGCTTGGGCCTAGGGCCGGTTTGCTTAAGGGAGGCCGAGCTGAACGCCTCTATCTATTTCACGATCTGCGCCCGCAACTATCTCGCCTTCGCGCTGGCCTGCCGGGCCTCGCTGCTGAGGGCCAAACCGGACGCACGCTTCATCATTTTCCTCGCTGACGATCCCCTCGCGGAGGAGATCGAGGGCGTCGAGATCGTGCCGGTCGGGCAGATGGACGTGCCGCGTCTCTACGAGATGGCGTTTCGCTATGACGTCATGGAGTTCTGCACGGCCCTGAAGCCGGTTGCCTTCCGGTACGTGTTCGACCAGCTCGGCGCCGAGACCGGGGTCTATCTCGACGCAGACACATTCGTGCTCCGGAGCCTTCACGCGGTGAAGGAGGGCTTTGCCGAGGGCGCCGAGGCGCTGCTCACGCCGCACCTCACAGCGCCCCTGCCCGCCGACGGACTGCTTCCCGGCGACCTGGAAATCCTTGCCAGCGGCGCCTTCAATGCAGGCTTTCTCGCTTTTAGGGACACTCCGAGCGCCCGGCGCTTCCTCGACTGGTGGGAAGGTCATCTTCAGCGTGATTGCGTGGTCGATGCGAGCCGGAGCCTTTTCGCCGACCAGACTTATCTGCAAATGGCGCCCGGCTTCCTCGGCACCTGCCGGATCGTCAGGGATCCCGGCTACAATCTCGCCTATTGGAACCTGTCACAGCGGGAAGTGGCCGGTGAAGGCGAGCAGCTCACGGCAAATGGCGAGCCCCTGGTATTCTGCCATTTCAGTGGCGCATCGCCGGACCGCCCCGAGATCTTTTCGCGCCACCAGACGCGCTTCGGGCTTGCCGATCTCCCGCGGCCGCTTCAGGCGCTCTTTGCAGACTATCTCCAGCGCGTGCGCGAGGCAGGCCATGACCGCTTCCGGGCCATACCCTACGGTTTTGCAGCCTATACTGACGGCACACCGATCCCGTCAGTGGCGCGCAAGCTGCCCCGGGCGCTGTCGGAGCCCGAATGGGCAGACAGGGAAACCGCCTTCAGACCGGACCATGCAGCGCTCAACCGCCCGAGCCCCCGGGTCGATCCGGACCCTGCGGCGCCGATAACGGTTCTCATGCACGCCATATATGACAGGCGCCCCGACCTGAACGCAGCCTTCCCGCTCGGCACGCGGGCGGGCCGGCACGGCTATTACCAGTGGTTCATGCGCTACATCGCAGCAGAAAAGGCGCTGCCCGAAGTCTTCCTTGCCCCGGCGCAGCAAGGCGGGGGTCAGCTCTGGCTGCACCGTCTGAAAAACCGGCTGGGCCGGCTGAAGCGCGGCGGGAGGCCCGGTTGAGGCCGTCGGTCCGCCTCAGGCCTGCTCTTTCGTTTTTTCCGGCAGCCCGCTCGTGCGGTTCATCTCGCCCCATCGAAACCGGAAGGCCATGGCAGCGGCGCTCTCGCTGTTAAGCTGGTCGATCCGGGCCGTCGAGCGGGTATCGAACAGGCAGATGATGCGCTCATCGCCAGAAAGCTCGCGCGCGATGTAATGGAAGTTCGGCTCCCGCCCTGCCCAGGAGACGATCGTGTCGTAGTCGATATCGTTCTGGATGTGGCCGGGATTGAGCCCTGTCGGCTCCTTGTGCGGCACCGACAGGAGGACGACCTCACCATATTCAAGTAGGCGGCGCGTGAACCGCTCGGGATCGGGCACATGCTCAATGGTCTGGAAGCAGGTGACAAGGTCGACCGGTTCGGGAGGGTGCCAGGTGTAGAAATCCTCCGTGACAGCGGTCACGTTCTCACCGCGATACGGATTTTCTAGGTCGACAGAATAGCGTTTGGGCGCGCCCTGATAGAAATCGAGGATCGGCGTGCGGTTGGACCCGATATCGGCAACCACGCGGGCAGAGGGGCCGACCGTCTCGATGAGTTTCCGGATCACGTGCATGTAGACATAGTCCTGACGCTGGCGCCAATATGCGTCCCAGGCGTCCTTCGCGCCCATCCGCTCGATCTGGCGCTCGATCTGGCCACGCAGGATGCTCTGCGGGTCTCCCGGCGGCTTTTGCTGAAGGCTGGCGACCAGCCCTGTCAGCAGCTCCGCAGCCTTGGCCTTGTCAGCATACTCGCTCTCAACGCTGGCGACAAGCGCAAGGGCCTCGCGCTTGTCGTCCAGCGACTCTGCACGGCTGGCAGCCTTGCGGGCGAAGGCGAGAGCCTTCTCGCCGCGATCGACCTTCAGGAACGCCTGCGCCGCGCCCGCATATATCGAGATGTGGCCCGCGCCCTCTGCTTCGGCTTCCGCCACCGTCTGCTCGACGTCTTCCAAGGCACCAAGTTGCCGGTATGCTTCGATCAGCCGGGCATAGACAGTCGCCGGCATGAGCTCGTCGCCGCGTGCAATAATCGCCTTCCAAGCGTCTATCGCCTGAGCCCAGTCGCCTTCGCGCATCAGATTCTGAGCAGCGATGATCTTGTCGTCTAGCGGTACCGGATATTTTTCCGGCCAGAGACGCCTGCGCACCCGGCTCCATATTCCGAACATGTGTATCCTCCTGCAGGCGGCCAGGCCCTATCCCTTTTGCGCTCAACGTGGAGTGTCAAGGCAAAAGGGCCGGCCCGTCCAGCTCAATGAGAGGAAGCGGGCGAGTTTTCTGCATCTGGCCGTCCGGCCGGTCACCCGGCAGCCGCTCAGACCAGGAAGCCGGTCACCGTGACGACGGAGATTCCCATGCCGCCCCCCAGATCGACCTCCCGGATGTAGAGGAGGTTCGTGTCGGAAACCGGCGATGGTTCGGACGCAAGCAGTATCAGCTGAGCAGAGATCGATTTCTCGCCGCCATAACTGCGCACGCCGAGAAAGCTGCCGCTCGCGCCGGAAGGAGAGACATCGAGCTGGGTATCGGCTGTGCTGCTCGCATGGGTCACCACCTTCAGGATCAAGCCGGCCTGCCGGAACACGGTGCCGAACAACTGCTGCATCATCGGAGAGACATCGAGAGCGATTGTCCCGGCTGAACTCATGCCGGCCGGGTCGCCGATCTGGATCGTGTCGCCGGGTAACCATGCAGAGATCGCTGCGAAATCGGAGACGGTCAGCATATTGCTGCCGGGCGCGGCAGTAACCCAGGCGGCTTCCTCAGGCGAGCGGCTGACATTCCAGATGCGCACCATGGAGACCCCGCCCATGAAGCCCTGCTCGAAGAAGCTCGCGGCATCGCCAGAGGACAGGGTGATCTCGGCGCCGCTCACTGCCGAGATTGTCGCGCCCCGGGGCGCCCCGCTGCGCGCCACATCGATCCGGAAGACCGAACTGATTCCGTCCCCGCCCGCAACCGGCAGGATGGACCGCAGCATTTCCCCGCTTGTCTCGTGACGCTGGCCGCCCGGAAAGCTGACTGAGCCGTCCGCACGGCTGATCTGCAGGGCGGGGGCGTAGGTCATGCCATCGGAGGAGACCTTGACGGCGAAGTCGTCACCACCAAGAAGGCCGAGCTCTGCCCGTGCGCTGTAGCCGGACTGGAAGATGAGGCTGGCCGTGTTGGCCTCTGCCGCCTTGTTGACCGCCTGCCTCACATCACCGGACCCCGGGGTAACGTCGTCATGGCTGAACAGCACCGCGTCAGACTTCACCGCCAGGCGGTTGGACTCGTCGGGCGGTGAATTGATGCCGAGCCTCGGCAGTTCCACGTCCCGGACCCAATCGGTACCGGAATAGGTGGCCGAGACCAACTCGTCCTCGATATGGCACCTCCAGCCCGCTTCCGGCTCAAGAAGGGTCCATGCGCCGTCGGCAAAGGCCGCGATGCTGCCTGCCGCCGCGCCAGACCAGTCTGTGCCGGTCGCATCGGCGCCGAGCAGATAGATGTCGCCTTCGGCGGGGGCAGCCGGCTGCGAAACCGTCGACGCTGAGCGGGCCGCAAGCTGGATGAGCATGTCCAGTCGGCGGAGCGCCTCGTTCAGCGTCACATGCTTCTGAGCCTGGTTCGCCAGGAGGAAGGGGAGGCCAAGTCTGGGAGAAGTGTCCATGAAGGTGTCCGCATGCTGAGTTGAACAGATGCGGAAGGCTAGAAGAGGAGCCGGAGGGGCGGACGAATTCGGTGGCGCGGCTCAGCGGTCACGCAGGGCAGCGATGACCTCGCGTAGCCCGGCGCGCCAGTCTGCAGGCTGGATCCCGAACTCCTGCGTGATCCTGGAAGTATCCAGGACCGAGTAGGCCGGCCGCGCTGCGGGTGTGGGATATTCCGCCGTCGTGATATGTTCGACCGGCACGTCGAGGCCC
>NVWP01000026.1 GCA_002733705.1 Henriciella sp.
TAGTGTCCCAGGCCTTAGGGGTCACGGAGTGCTCAGATATTTTTGCCGACGCCTTCGCAAACTCGTTTCTTATCCGCCTCGGCGATAGGTTTGATGTAAAAACGCAGGAACTGGAAGAAGAATTGGATTTGGCCATGATGATCTCCGATGTCTGGTAAGTGTGCAGACCCGGAGGTACCGTTGGGGAAACACCCTTGGTGGGGACGGCAGGGTCCGTCCAGAACCCTGCCAGACCCCCACCCCGTGACTCTGGATCCGGCAAAACCCAAAGCTTGCTTTTACTTTTTTCATATCACTGACACGAAGTGCCTTTCGGCATCCGTCCAGCGGAAGCCCAGAAATCTCGCCAAGCTGACGCTAAGACCCTTGAGCAAGACACCGAATTCGCTCATTCAGTGATCCCCACGTGCCTCGGTAGCTCAGCGGTTAGAGCGTAAGCCTCCGGCGTCGGCCGTCTGACCCCGGGATGCATTCGATGGTAAGTCCGACCTTATGTCCGACTTTACCAACCGCCCTCAAATTGAAGTTCTTTCGGCGGCCGAGGGTGATCGTCGCCGGTATTGGTCAGATGATGACAAGCTGCGCATTGTGGAGGAAAGCTTTATCGGTCACCGCCAGGCGGCAGCCACAGCGCGGCGGCATGGCATTTGCCGATCGCTGCTGACAACCTGGCGGCGGCAGTATCGAAACGGTGAGTTTGGGTCATCTCGCCCAGTATCGTTCGCGCCGGTGACCGTGACGACCGCGCCCGCGCCGCAGATCAATTCAGTTGATCCCTGTCCGCCTCAGGCCTGTCAGGTTGAGATAGCCCTGCCGAATGGGCGCCGGATCATCGTGTCAGTGGGTGTGGAGCCCGAAGTGCTTGCCCGGATTCTGGGTGTGGTGGACCGGCAATGATCGCGTTTCCGGCGGGCGTGAAGGTTTGGATTGCGGGCGGCGTCACCGACATGCGGCGTGGCATGAACACGCTGGCGCTCCAGGTGCAGGAGGGGCTCGGGCGTGATCCCCATGCAGGCGAGATCTTCTGCTTCCGAGGCCGTAAGGGCGATCTGGTCAAAATCCTGTGGCATGATGGCGTGGGCATGTCGCTCTACCTGAAACGCCTGGAAGCGGGCAAGTTCATCTGGCCGGTGAGCCGGTCCGGTGAAGCGGTGCAGATCTCGTCAGCGCAGTTGGGCTATCTTCTGGAGGGGATCGACTGGCGCAATCCACGCTGGACGCAACGCCCTGCAAAGGCTGGATAAATTGCCCTGACAGGTCTGTTTTTATTGGTGTCTCATGAGCCTGAGTGATAGACATCAGCCATGTCGAACGCCGCTTCTGAACTCGCCAAATTACGCGCCGCCCTGGCCGCCGCCGAGGCCCGTGCAGATGTTGCGGAAAGCGAGCTGGCACAGACCCGAGCGGTCGTCTCGTGTTCAGAGGCGATGATCCAGGACCTCAAGCTCGAGATCGCCAAACTGCGCCGCGACAAATACGGCATCTCGTCGGAACGGCGTGCCCGGCTGATCGATCAGCTGGAGTTGCAGCTTGAGGAGCTGGAAGCGGCGGCCACCGAGGATGCCCTGGTTGCAGAACAGGCGGCTGAAAAGGCCAGCACGGTGCGCGCCTTCACGCGCCGCCACCCTGTGCGCAAACCGTTCCCCGATCACCTGCCGCGCGAGCGGGTTGTCGTCGAGCCTCCCGGCACCTGCACCTGTTGTGGCTCCGATCGTCTCGTGAAGATGGGCGAAGACGTCACCGAGACGCTGGAGGTGATTCCGCGGCAGTGGAAGGTGATCCAGACCGTGCGCGAGAAGTTCACTTGCCGGGCCTGCGAGAAGATCAGCCAGCCGCCGGCCCCGTTCCATGCGATCCCGCGCGGATGGGCCGGGCCCAGCCTGATCGCCATGCTCGTCTTTGAGAAATATGGTCAGCACCAGCCTTTGAACCGGCAGGCCGAGAGGTTCGCCCGTGAAGGCGTCGAACTGAGCCTGTCCACATTGGCAGACCTTGTTGGGCATGCCGCTGTCGCGTTGCAGCCAATCCATGCCCTGATCGAGAACCATGTGCTTACCGCCCACCGCCTGCATGGCGACGACACCACCGTGCCGCTTCTGGCGCGGGGTGGCGCGAAGAAGGCCCGGCTTTGGACCTACGTGCGCGACGATCGGCCCTGGAATGGGGGAGCGCCACCGGCTGCGTTCTTCCGCTTCTCCCGCGATCGCGCGGCCAGCAATCCCAATCAGCACCTCGCCGGATGGCAGGGGGTCCTGCAAGCCGACGCCTATGGCGGATACAATGATCTCTATCGCGCCGACCGCGACGCGGGCCCCGTGACCAGCGCGCTGTGTTGGGCACATGCCCGCCGGAAGTTCTTCGAACTGGCCGACATCGCGGGCTACGTCCGCAAGGGCAAACCCGCGCACCAGATCTCGCCGGTGGCGCTGGAAGCGGTGAAACGGATCGACGCCATCTTCGACATCGAGCGCGAGATCAACGGTCTGGATGCCGATGCCCGGCTCGCCGCCCGTCAGGAACTCTCCCGCCCCCTGGTGAACAGCCTCCATGACTGGTTGCTGGCAGAGCGCGCCAAGCTGTCCAGGCACAACAAGGTGGCCAAGGCGATCAACTACATGTTCGAGAAAAAGAGCCGTTGGCAGGCATTCACGGCATTCCTGGATGACGGGCGTATCTGCCTGACGAATAATGCGGCCGAACGCGCCCTGCGCGGCGTGGCCTTGGGGCGAAAGTCATGGCTCTTCGCAGGCTCCGAGCGCGGCGGAGAGCGGGCCGCAGCCATGTATACCCTGATCATCACCGCCAAAATGAACGACATCGATCCACAGGCCTGGCTCGCCGATGTTCTCGCCCGGCTGCCCGACATGCCCGTCTCGCGGACGCACGAACTTCTGCCCTGGAATTGGAAATCTCGGCCCGTCGCCAAGGCGGCATGATCATGCAGATCAACAAGGTGCATTCCGTCAAGACCATCGACCGCGTTGCAGCCGAGCTCGGAGAAACCGTCGATCGAATCTTCGATCTCGCCATCGATATGGAACCGGAAGATGGCGTGATCTGGGTTTATGGCCCCAACGACGACAGCATCATCGCATTCACTCCGTTCGGCATCGAAAACCTGCGAGAGCTCACCGAAATGGACCGTGAGCGCGCCCGCTGACCTCGCTTTGGCCTACGCCGGATGCTTACCCTCGGCGTAGCTGGTCATCTTGTCTACTGGATGCGGCCCAGTGAGATCATGCTGTTCGACGAGTATTGGGCGGACCCCCGCTTCGCTCGCAAGAAACCGAACATGCGAGGGGCGATGATGCACCGCTACGGAGACAATATCTACCGGACCGGCCCCGACGGGACCTTCCAGCAGCTCGACTCGTTCCACAGCGAGGACGATGGCAGCCTGAGCGTGGCGAACCGTGAGCGAGACACCGAGACGACGCAGAAGGTCTTGATCGGCTCGGAATTCGCCTACTACGGCAAGTCTGCGCCGATGATCCCACACCGACTGGGTTTTGTCGTGAAGAAGGGACCAGGCCACAAATGCTAGTTTGCGTACGGCGATCGGATGGCGGTAGAAGCGTGGATAGAATCGCTGCCGGAGCGCGGATACGTGAACGAACCTGGACGATGGTAACTGAATCGAGAGCTCTGATCGACGCCTTTCTCGACGATCTTACGGCCTATGAAGCAGAACGCGTCTTCAATCCGTGGACGATGAACTGTGAAGCCGTTGACGTTGCCGAAAGCTTCGGCTTGCGACGTAAGAACCTGCACACCG